>JBNMHA010000001.1:0-98220 GCA_050872545.1 Spirochaetales bacterium
AATACGCATTTTCCTTTAGCTGTCGTGGTTTTCGCATAAGCACCTCCACTAAGCTTTAATGCGTTTTGGTGTCATTTTCAACTACAAGATTAAAAACACTTTACATATTTTTACATTTTTCCCTTGTGAGAACGAAATTAGAGGAATTTCAGAAGGTGTCTTATTTTCTAAAGTAAAGCAGAAAATGCGTAATTTTTGCCGGTGTCAGACCCTTATTCGCTTTTAGGATTAATAGCTACTTTTGGTTCTACTGCCAACTTAGGGACAGGTCTTAATACTGAAACGGAATATAGGTCTGACACTATATAAGTTTCTTGTCATTTTTGTTTTCTTTGATCTCGTGTCATTATCGGGCTTGACCCGATAATTTTATGACGTGAATAAGAGATTCCCTTGTCAAGCAAGGGAATACAAGGTGCAAAAAATCGAATGGACAGACCCTAATTCCAAAACAGCATACAGACCTGTCCCTTTGCGTATTTCCACATCTAACCAGCTTTACTTATATTCCAAACTAGAATTAGGGTCTGTCCCCAAGTTAAACTTTTATTCCTTCCGCATTTTTTCTTTTCGTACAGCCTATTGTTGCAATTTTCACATTATTCCTTTATAAACTCTTTATCTTTTTTCGGGAGCTTTAAAAGTGCAGACATTACGATTTGAAATAAAAAATAAGCCGCAATTCAGCGACAGTCACAGTGCCGGAATATTAAAAACAATTCTTGAAGATACTGGAATTGAACTTTCCTCACTGGAAATAATCAAGGCATATAATATTAATGAAACGCTTACTCCGGCGGAAGCACAGAAAATTCGCAATGACCTCTTGTGCGATGCTGTTTATCAGGAAAGCCGCGAAGGTTTTGCTTATGCAAAAGAATTGGATTACGATTTTGCAATAGAAGTTGCATATAAAAATGGCGTTACCGACAATGTTGGACGCACGACTGCAAGAGGAATGAGTTTTATTCTCGGCAGAGATGTTAATTTCGGAAATGTTCGCTCTTCAGCTGTTTATTTCTTTAAAGGCAAAGCTGATGAAAAAGCAAAAGTTAATATTGCGGAAAATGTTCTGTGCAATAATTTAATAGAAGATTATCGAATTTTCACACATGAATCTTTTGCACCGATTGATTATTTTTCATATCAGCCGCAAAATATTGAAAAGCCTTATTTTGAAGTTATAAGCTTGGAAGTTTCGGACAGCGAACTGGAAAAAATTTCAGCCGACCGAGTTCTGTCTTTGACATTGGAGGAAATGAAAGCCATTCGGGAATATTTCCGCAGTGACAAAACAAAAGCAGAACGCGAAAAAATGGGACTTCCTTCCGACCCTACCGATGTAGAACTGGAACTTTTCGCACAAACTTGGTCTGAACACTGCAAGCATAAAATTTTCGCAGCCGAAGTTAATTACAAAGACGGCAAAGAAACAAAAACGATTAAAAACCTTTTCAAAACTTATATAAAAGGTTCTACAGACAAGATTAAGGAGAAACGAAACGATTTATTGTCTCTTTTTAAAGATAATGCAGGCGTTGTTAAATTTGATGATGATTACGCATACTGTGTAAAGGTAGAAACTCATAATTCACCATCAGCACTTGACCCTTACGGCGGTGCAATGACAGGAATTGTAGGTGTAAATCGTGATATTATCGGAACCGGTTTAGGAGCCTATCCAATCTTCAATACCGATGTTTTTTGTTTCGGAAGTCCTTATACTGAAGATGAAAATGTACCGGAAGGGCTTATGCATCCGCGACGAATTTTCCGAGGCGTACATCGCGGCGTAAAAGACGGCGGAAACGAATCAGGTATACCTACAGTAAACGGTTCTATCACATTTGATCCGTCATTTTTAGGAAAGCCGCTTGTTTTCTGCGGTACCGGCGGATTAATGCCGTTAAAAGTAAATGGAAAAGACAGCTTTGAAAAATACGTTCAGCCGGGTGATTTGGTAGTAATGTGCGGCGGTTTTATCGGTAAAGACGGAATTCACGGTGCTACATTTTCATCCGTACAATTAACAGAAGCTTCTCCTACTTCCGCAGTGCAAATCGGCGACCCGATTACACAGAAAAAAATGCTTGATTTCCTAATGGAAGCACGTGACGCAGGAATGTATTCCGGTCTGACAGACAACGGAGCCGGTGGGCTTGCAAGTTCTATCGGCGAAATGGCTCAATTTACAAACGGTGCAAAACTTGATTTGGAAAAATGTCCGCTTAAATATGCCGGTTTGAAACCTTGGGAAATTCTCCTTTCCGAAGCGCAGGAGCGAATGTCTATCGCTGTGCCTAAAGATAAAGCTGCTGACTTTTTGGCATTGGCAAAGCGCAGAGATGTTGAGGCAAATGTAATCGGTGAGTTTACCGACAACGGCCTATTGGAATGCTTCTATAATGGAGAAAGAGTTTCTACTCTTGACTTGGAAATGCTGCATGAGGGAAATCCCGGCTTGAAAATCAACGCGGAATGGACTGCGCCAAAACAGGAAAGAACAGAAAGCAATATTGTATGCGGTTACGGTGAACTGTTAAAAACACTTCTTGCACGTCCTAATGTTGCGTCAAAAGAAAATTGGGTGCGTATGTACGACCATGAAGTTCAAGCAAGAACAGTAAATAAGCCATTTACCGGAAAAGAAAATGACGGTCCATCCGACGGCGGTGTACTGAAAATATTCCCGGACAGAAAAGAAGGGCTGGTTATTACTCACGGAATGACACCGCGTTATTCGCGCCTTGATACTTATCAAATGACGGCAAATGTTATAGATGAAGCTGTGCGTCAGGCTATTCTACTCGGTGCAAACCCGGATACGCTTGTAGGACTTGATAATTTCTGCTGGCCAGACCCGGTTCAAAGTGAAGCAACTCCGGACGGAACTTATAAAATGGCGCAGTTAGTTCGTTCATGCGAAGCTTTGTACGACTTCAGCATTGCTTATAATTGTCCTTGTATTTCCGGCAAAGACAGTATGAAAAACGACTACCGACGCGGCAAGAAAAAAGTTTCTGTATTACCGACGCTTTTGTTTACCGTTACCGGAAAAAGCGACGACATTACAAAAACCGTATCCTTTTATTTCAAAAAAACGGGCAAAAAAATTTACCTAATAGGAAAAACAAAAGCTGAACTCGGTGCTTCCGAATATTTTGAAATGCTCGGAATCAAAGGCGGCATTGTTCCTACTGTAGATTGTCCGGAAAAAACTTTTGCAATGTACAAAAAGCTTTCCGAAGTACTAAAGAAAAGCCTTTTGGACAGCGCACACGATCTAAGTGACGGCGGACTTGCAGCGGCATTGGCTGAAGCTGCATTTTCCGGTAATATAGGCGCAAGCATTAACGTAAGCGCATTAGGAAAAGAACTTACTGCCGAAGAAAAACTTTTCAGTGAATCTCCGTCAAGAATTCTTGTATCTGTAGATACTGAAAATGAGAAAGCGTTCCTTGACACAATCGGTCAGGAAAATGCGGTTCTGCTTGGCGAAACAAACGACAGTGATATTGTAGAAATCAAAGACGGTGAAGATGTTTTGGTAAGAGAGACATTAGCTGATTTGAAAGACGGCTGGAAAACAGCACTTGATTTTTAATGGGAGAATAGAATGAAACCAAAAGCATTGATATTAACCGGTTACGGCATTAACGCAGAAAAAGAATTGAAGTGGGCATTTGATTTAGCAGGTGCAGAAGGCACAATTGTTCATTTGGAAGATTTGATTGAAAATAAACAAATGCTGAAAAATTATCAGATTCTCGGTTTTCCGGGCGGATTTTCTTTCGGCGACCATATAGCTTCGGGAAAAGTTTTCGCAAATCTTGTAAAATACAATCTTTTTGATGAAATAAAGGAATTCATTGCAGCTGATAAACTTGTAATCGGTATCTGCAACGGATTTCAGGTAATTACAAAACTTGGTCTGGTACCATCATTTGACAATTCTTATGAACCTGTTGTAAGTCTGATAGATAATGACAGCGGAAAATTTGAAGACCGCTGGGTTTACCTTAATGTAGAAAATAATAAATCGCCTTGGCTTGCCGGACTGAAAAAACTTTACGTTCCTGTTCGTCACGGCGAGGGAAAATTTATCACAAAGGATGCGGCAGTACTGGAGCGACTGAAAAAAAACGGTCAAGTTGCGTTGCGTTACACTACAGAAGATGGCAGTGAAACTGTTTATCCTTATAATCCTAACGGTTCCGTTTATGATATTGCCGGCATTACAAATGAAAAAGGAAATGTTTTGGGACTTATGCCGCATCCGGAAGCTTATATTTCAAAAGAGTTGCGTCCAAGATGGACAGAAGGAATTGTTGATGAGCATACGGGGCTTGATATTTTCAAAAACGCCGTTTCATATTTCAAATAACATGTTTTAATCTATTTAATTTGGCTGTTCCGGAAGTACGAAAAACTTCACTGGAACAGCCTTTTTTTATTTCGTTAAAACTTAACACAAAGAGCGATTGCTGCACCGTTCGGCGTTGCCTGTTGTCTGTGGCTTCTGCCACACGAAAGTTCACCTTTGTTCCCGGAAGTCAGCCCAATGTCTACCGAAAATCGGTTCATTTCACCTTTCAGCCAAGCCCTTGCACCTAATGCCCCGAACATGAACGATAAGCCAGTACTGCTTACCAAACCGCCAAAAATAGAAAGTGCTCCGCCTAAAACTCGAATAGAATAAGTTGATGAATCTGATTTCCTTAGATTTTCTTCTATCACGCCTAAATGTGTACCTGTAAATAATATTATTCCGCTTATAAACATAGGAACAAAACATCCTCCAACTACACCAAAAGAAATTGCTATTCTCTTGTATAATTTCAGGTGTTTGTTTGAAAGATTGATAAAACGTTCTTTATCTTTAATTTCTCCATTTTGACAAACATCATCTCCTATAATGCTGAATATAATTCCACTCACCAAAAATACTTGAGAAATAAAAACGGGAAATAGTCCAAAGAAGAAAGTAAAAGGCAGCAAAATTGTACTCATATTCGGGGTTTCAACATCAAAGCATATCTTTTCCCACCATTTTGGAATAACGTGATAAGCATATCCTACCGACGCAACTGTATAAGGAACAGACAATGCCAATGAAGTAAATCCTAAAAAACGAGTAGCATGACCTCTTATTATTTTATATTCTGGAGTTCTTCGCAATGCTCTGCGTTTATTTCGTGCATTACGTCTTTCTTGACGTTCCTGCTTTCTTATTTTTTTATAATCATTTTCTATTGAAAAATCTGGTACTGCATTTTCTATTTCCGGCAAATTTTCTGTTTTTTCATTAGCGAAAAAACTTAATGTGCAAAAAAGTAAAACTGTTATTAAAATCAATCGCTTCATTTCTGTCTCCGTTAGAACTTAACGCAAAGAGCAATCGCTGCACCGTTCGGCGTTATTTGTTGTCTGCGGCTTCTGTCACACGAAAGTTCGCCTTTATTCCCGGAAGTCAACCCAATGTCTACTGAAAGTCGGTTCGTTTGCCCTTTCAGCCAAGCAGACATTGCGAGACTGGTTATCATAATCGGAAGAGTAAACAAAGCTGAACTTCCAAATGAAATTAAAATAATTCCAAGAGTAAGCAAATCTTTGTTGTTTTCGTTAAAACAGGCTGCTCCAATTATACCGCCGCCAGCTCCTGCAATTGTCAGCCCAACGCCTGTAACAATACCGAATACTAATGCTAATGTTTGCCAAAGTTTTATTCTTGATTTGTAATATTCTGCCAATTTTTCACTTGAACAATACTGCTGTCTTTTCTGATACAGTTTAACTCCTGTCGACAACATAATTATTCCCGGTATCATAAATCCTAAAGGAATAACGCTGAAAAATACCGCATTAAAAAGCCCTAAAGGGAAAACTGTTAATGCAAAATTTATTGATAACGGAACACAGATTAATGACAAAATTCCCGAATGTGCCAAAAATATGCTTCCTATTGCTGTTCGCCGGATAGCTTTATATGTTTTCACTTCCATTGATTTTTCATCCAAGCGAAATTCCGGCTGTGTTTGCGTATCCTTTTCTATACAAAACGATGTTTTATCTTCTATTTCATTTGAATATATTTGAATAACCGAAAATATACTTATAAATATTGCTGCAACTAATAACTTGCTCATTTCTGCCTCCGTTAAAACTTAACACAAAGAGCGATCGCTGCACCGTTCGGCGTTGCATGTTGTCTGCGGCTTCTGTCACACGAAAGTTCGCCTTTGTTCCCGTAAATCAGCCCAATGTCTACCGAAAGTCGGTTCATTTCACCTTTCAGCCAAGCCCTCGCACCTAATGCCCCGAACATGAATGAGAATCCAAGTCCGGAAAATATTGTTCCTAAAGTTGTAAGAATTACACCGGATTGTAAGTTAAGAGTGTCTTGATATACTGTTCCACATTTTATTCCGCAAAGTATTCCAATTCCACCAGCAAACATTGGGATAAATAATGTTCCAAATACAGCACCAACAATCGTAATGCTGCGAAATATTTTAGATAATTTGATTGAGACTATTTTAAATTGGGTTTCATCGATTTTTTCTATATTACGTTTTTTATAATATTTGCCGTATGCCAAACTTAAACCTATTCCCACACCGACAGAAGCAATTCCTAACAAAATAGGAACACTCAAGAAGATAAAAAACAAGGAATATGCAATCCCCCAACTCCAATCGTATGATGATGTGACATCAAATCCGGAATCAAAAAAAAATGCAGCAGCAGAAGCAAGCGGAATCATTACATGATAGATATAACCTGCTGTCAAAATAGTTGCCGGAACAGAAAAAACTGATGTTGTGACTGCACCAAAAACAATTAAAGAACTTTTTAACATTTTGTATTCTGCTGTTCTTTTTAAAGCTCTTTTTTCTCGTCGTCTCTCCAATTTTTCTTGCCGCCAAATTTCTCGCTGTTCATTTTCTATTGAAAAATCTGGTACTGCATTTTCTATTTCCGGCAACGCTTCAGCTTTTTCATTAGCGAAAAAACTTAGTGTGCAAAAAAGTAAAATTGTTATTAAAATTAATCGTTTCATTTCTGCCTCCGTTAAAACTTAACGCAAAGAGCGATTGCTGCACCGTTCGGCGTTGCCTGTTGTCTGTGGCTTCTGTCACACGAAAGTTCGCCTTTATTCCCAGAAGTCAGCCCAATGTCTACAAAAAACCGATTCATTTCACCTTTCAGCCAAGCAGACATTGCGAGACTGGTTATCATAATCGGAAGAGTTGAAAACACACTTCCACTTCCCACGAATGTAAAAATATTACCTAAGATTCCGTAAGTCGGATTGCTCACTGAAGCAAATAAACTTACGCAAATTAATCCTATTCCAGCCAATGCTATCCCTCCACTGCATGAACAAATAATTCCAGATACAATTGCTGATGTCTTTAGTTTCATCAATTTTTTTGTAATAAACGGCTGCAATTTTTCTAAATGCATATACGAATGCTTGTATTTTTTTATCCCAGAAGACAATAAAACACTGCCCGAGATTAATGTTCCTAATAACCCACCCACAGATAAACATGTTAATGTTGCACTTAAAACAATTGAACTTATTGAACGCAAATCTGTTAGTAAAAAAACATCAGTCACCGCACAAACATTGAATATTGTTGTTGCGCTACCTATTAGGATTGCTCCGGCATGAATTTTATTTATTTGGTTTACTAAAATTTTTTCATCCAAGCGAAATTCCGGATGAGTTTGTGTATCCTTTTCTATACAAAACGATGTTTTATCTTCTATTTCATTTGAATATATTTGAATAACCGAAAATATACTTATAAATATTGCTGCAACTAATAACTTGCTCATTTCTGCCTCCTGTTAATCAAAAAGATTAATTAATTTATCATTCATTAAATTAGAATCTATTTCATTCATAGCATCATTAAATACACAATAAATTCTAGTAGTTTGATGATCATAAAAACCATCCCATCCAAATGTAAAAGAATTTTCCAAAGGAATTGCTTTTTCGATTTGATACCAGTATTTCTCAATATTTTTGTCGTAATAACTACGCCCTGCACCAGAAATAAATCCATCAATACTAATATTATTTGAGAAATCAACAAAGTGAGCTTCATCTCTGTAAAGAATATGGATTTCTTGAGAAATCTTACATGCTGCTAATCGAATTAACTGAACAGTTAAATATGTAAAATCTAAAAAAGTTACAGCTAGCGCAATCTGAAGTGCAATTTCCCAAGAATAATTATAAGGCGGAATAATTCCATCATCAAAAGCCGGCGGAACAATTTCATCATCATTACTATAAAAATTGTACATTTTTACCTTTTTGTCGCCGCTGAGTGAATTAAATGTCTTATTCGGAAACTTAAAGCAATCTCTGTTAGATTTTTCGTTGTCTCCTATATCTGCTGTACTTGTTCCTACGCCGTTCAGTCCTACTACAAATGGGATTTCACTCGCAAACTTTTCCATTTTGTCAGTTTGCAGATTGTGCATTGTGATGTTATTCACCGTTACACCGTGCGAATGCCCTATAAGTATTATTTGAGACGCTCGGCAGTAAAAAAGGTTTGCCGCTACTCTGTCGTATATAAATTTTTCCAGTGCTTCGGCTGCCGCGTCACGGTATTCATAATTGTTTTCGCCCGACCAGTTGAAGTAATACGCTTTGTCATTTTGCGAATAATCCAAATTCAAAGCTTTTGCTACAGACGGCTGTTTAAAAAATTTTGCGGTATTTCCTTCACCGTTTTCGCAAAACATGTAATAGTTTCCATGCTGTTTAGCTTCAGTTACCCACTTATAAAAAAGCGTTCCATGTGTAAATATTACTATTCTGCTTGTAGGTACATCGTCAAGTTCCGATAAAAACTCCCGGCTGTCATCAGCTTCTTCCGTTACTTCAAACTTTACCACACTGTAATCTTTATACAATTTGTACGTATAACTTGTAGTTACGCCTTGGCTGTCTTTTTGTGAACTGACATAAAGAGCCCAATATCCTTCGGTAGCTTTCCTTAAATCTTCCCTAAATGTGTCATGCTCATAACCGCTTCCGTTGCTGGATGATGTATGTGATTTCATGTGAATGGAAACAGTTTTCACATATCTAAAATATGACGTACACAATTCATTGCCATTTTTATCTAAAAGCGGAACACCTTTTACAAACTTTTTTGTAGGAATATACGGCTGTCCGTTTTTTTGCAGGTAGTATTCGGTATCGCCAATGCGAAAAAGATTATTTGAATGAGGTTCACCGCTTTGGTAACAGGCATTCCGCACTGCATTTTCAGTCGCTGCAATTCTGAATTCGCCGACATTGTTTGAAAAAATTGCCGGAGTCTGCGGTACTTCTATTCTTACTTCCGGTTCATCCGCATCAATAAAATACATATCATTTTCAGGTTCTTTCTGTTCCACTCCGGCAAAGTCCGCCAGTTTCGCCACAATCTGCATTGCGGTTTCATTTGCCTTTATGTAATCATTATCCCGAAATGTTTTTTGCAGTTTTTTTGTGTCATCAAGCAAATCAATTTGTTTCCTTGTATCTTCATCCGCCGCCAAACTGACAAGGCGCGAAGTCAATTCCCACAACGTTATGCCCTCTGCACGCCGTACACTGCTTACGTTAGTTGAAACTCCTATTAAATCAAAAGTTACTTCCTCATCACGGTCTGCATTTACAAGATACGGAAAACTCAATGTCATATTCGCACCGGCAGCCAATTCTACAGATGTAGATTTTAAATCCATTTGGACAAACGACGGAATATTTTCAAAACGCAGACATATCACATCAGTTTGCTTTGCATTATTTGTAACTGTTACTTTTATCTGGCTTTTTACACCTTTAGTGTAATAACCGACATTTGATTGAATCGAAAAATCGGCATCTACAACATTCAGTTTAATGACATGTTCACGTTTTACTTTAGGATTGTTTGCCGAACTGCAAATTATCTTTACTTCAGTACTTTTCTTTTCAGTAAGCTTCACTGCAACTTCTATTGTTTCATGAGATTTTCCGTTTAATGCAGCTGTATTTTTAGATAACTTAACTTGGGCAAAATCAGAATCCGCACTGATAAAATATGAATCCTTAATATCCGTATTATTATGAATTACGATCGATGTTAAAATTTCTGCATTCAACGGCAATGACAATGAAGAATTTCCAGATATTGTGAAATCCGCATTGCTTGGATTAAACGTAATAGTAAAACTCTGCTTTTGCGCTGGATTGTTCACTGATGTCAAAGTAATTACTGCTTCTTTTGATGACGTTTCGTTTAGTTTCGCTTCCAATACAAGACTTTTGCTTTCACCGGATTTCACAGCAAATAAATTTGTCTCGGCTGATATTTCAAGACCAACGGATGGTTCTGTTTCTACTTTGTACGTATCATCAACATCACCATTATTTGTTATATTCAGTGTCTGCCGAGTACTTTCATTCACTGCTACAAACAACGCATTATTTCCAGATATTGTGAAATCCACGTTACTTGGATTAAACGTAATAATGAAACTTTGTTTCTGTGCCGGATTGTTCACTGATGTCAAAGTAATTACTGCTTCTTTTGATGATGTTTCGTTTAGTTTCGCTTCCAGCGCAAGACTTTTGCTTTCACCGGATTTCACGGCAAATAAATTTGTCTCGGCTAATATTTCAAGACCAGCGGATGATTCTGTTTCTACTTTGTACGTATCATCAACATCGCCGTTATTTGTTATGTTCAGTGTCTGCCGAGTACTTTCGTTCACCGCAACAAACAGCGCATTATTTCCAGATATTGTGAAATCCGCATTGCTCGGGTTAAACGTAATGGTAAAACTCTGCTTTTGCGCTGGATTGTTTACTGATGTCAAAGTAATTACTGCTTCTTTTGATGATGTTTCGTTTAGTTTCGCTTCCAGTGCAAGGCTTTTGCTTTCACCGGATTTCACTGCAAATAAATTTGTCTCGGCTGATATTTCAAGACCGGCGGATGATTCTGTTTCTACTTTGTACGTATCATCAACATCGCCGTTATTTGTTATATTTAGCGTCTGCCGAGTACTTTCATTCACCGCAACAAACAACGCATTATTTCCAGATATTGAAAAATCCGCATTGCTTGGGTTAAACGTAATAATGAAACTCTGCTTTTGTGCCGGATTGTTTACAGATGTCAAAGTAATTACTGCTTCTTTTGATGATGTTTCGTTTAGTTTCGCTTCCAGTGCAAGACTTTTGCTTTCACCGGATTTCACTGCAAATAAATTTGTCTCGGCTAATATTTCAAGACCAACGGATGGTTCTGTTTCTACTTTGTACGTATCATCAACATCGCCGTTATTTGTTATATTTAGCGTCTGCCGAGTGCTTTCATTCACCGCAACAAACAGCACATTATTTCCAGATATTGTGAAATCCACGTTACTTGGATTAAACGTAATGGTAAAACTCTGCTTTTGCGCCGGATTGTTCACTGATGTCAAAGTAATTACTGCTTCTTTTGATGACGTTTCGTTTAGTTTCGCTTCCAGTGCAAGGCTTTTGCTTTCACCGGATTTCACGGCAAATAAATTTGTCTCGGCTGATATTTCAAGACCGACGGATGATTCTGTTTCAACTTTGTATGTATCATCAACATCGCCATTATTTGTTATGTTCAGTGTCTGCTGAGTACTTTCATTCACTGCTACAAACAGCGCATTATTTCCAGATATTGTGAAATCCGCGTTACTTGGATTAAACGTAATGGTAAAACTACAGTTTTCATTTGAATCATTTTCCGAAACTGCGGTAATATCGACTTTGCCGATTCTTGATTCCGGCAGCATAACGCTGTAATCTACAGTTTCATACTCTCCGGAAGAGATTTTAACTTCAGTTTTTGTCAACGTTAAGCTAACATTTTCACATACCGCCGACAGCGCATATTTATCCGAAAATTTTCCGGTATTTCTTACAATGAAATTTCCGGTCAATTGTTTATTCACCGGCAAATACAAAGATGAATCTCCGATTATCTCAACTTTTGCCGGAGTAGAAATATCTACAGTCAACAAAATTTCTTTTTTATTCGGACGAAAAGATTCCCCGCCTACGACAAATATAGCTGCCTTGTAACTTCCTTTTTTCAAAGCTTTTACGCAAAATATCGCTTCTTTCTTTTCACGTGCATTTACAGAAATTTTTTCTGCAAACTCCAAGTTGAAGCCTTCAGATTTTTCTGCTGACAAATAAAAATCCTGCGAATAATCCTCTTGATTTTCTATAAATACAGAAAGCAATTGCTCTGTTTCCAACGGCATTTTTTTAAGCAGCTGATTTTCCGACAGTGCAAATTTGTACTCTCTGTGAGTTTTCACTTCGTTCCATTGTTCCTGCGTACAGCTGAAAATAAACAGCAGCATTATCGACAACAAACTATAGTATTTCATTTTCCCTCCTTATTGTGAAATCAACAACCTTACACTTAATAAAAGGACGATAACTTATTGAACTGACATAACCATTGCCGAAATATGTACTGGCAGATAAACATTGCTGCACAACAAACGGATAAACAGATAAGGCTTTGTATATTCTGTTATAAAATGAACTTTCCGATTCAGTCACCGGTTCAAATTTTCTGCTAAATGTTATCAATTGATTTTCCCGATAGAATATTTCAATTCCGTTGTCTTCACCGTAAACCATACACGGAAGCTTCTTAGGTGTTCTGTTCAATCGATACAAACTGCCGCTTTCAGAAATAAAAATAAGTTCTTGTTTTGAAAGTCCGTTTACATCGTAAATGTCATTAGCCTGATTTACTAACTTTACAGATGTCAAAGTTTCTTCATCGACTTCACTTTCAATTTTTGCCGTATTGTCCACTTGTACTGTAACATTGTCTTCTTCCTGCAAAGTTTTATGGCTTTTCCAAGTACACCCGACATTGATGGCCACAAAAAGCAGCACAATTATTAACTTAGAAAAAATCACATTTCCTCCCCATAAAAAAAATTAATCTGATAAACAGCAAACTCGTATTTCGTATCGAGAGTTTTCTTCCTTGCTTCGATTATCCGTTCAATTGCATTTTTTATTTCGTATACTTCGATAAGCCCTTTCTGAAATGCCTCTGTAACTTCCCGATACTCTTCTTCCGACAATTTTTCATACGCTTCTAACGTTCTTATTTTTTTTCTGTAGTTTTGAATTTGTTTTGTATGCAAGGCATTTTTGTATTCTTTGATTTCTTGATGTTCTTGAAGTTCATACTGAAGTTTCTTCTGCTCTTTCCTCAAGTCGCACAATCGCAGCTGTTGTTTGGAGAACGGTAAGGAAAAATTCAAAGGCATTTTTACAACGAAATTCAAGCTTCCGACTTTGTCATTCCAATATTTGCCGCTATTTTCAAACCAATCTCCTAACCAAGGATTGCGTGTATAACTGGGTGAAAACAAGTAATTTACTTGAAGTGACGGAATGAAATGCGCAATTTCTTCCGCAATATTAAGTTTCAGTTCTTTTTGCCGCAACGAAAATTCTTCTTCACGATATTCAGAACATGTTTTTTCATCAAAAAAACTCTCATTATGAAAATCTTCTAATTCGCCTGAAAAATAAATATTTTCTTCTCCAAGCAAAAAATTAAGGAACATAAGACTTTTCTCATACAAGTTTTCTGTTTCATCAACTTCCTGTTGCAATTCATTTTTTTTCAATTCTGAATAAATAGTTCTGTATTTTTCCAAGCGATCATCACATAAAGCCAGCATATTGCAAAATTGTTTTGTCAGTTCTGCATGTTCATTTGTCACTGCATTTTTTGCTTTATGATAAAAAACAGCAGCACAACCGGATAAAGCTGTTTTCCTAATTTCATTTTCAGCAAGTTCAAATGAAAGTTTGTTCTGCTTTAATAAATTTAACTTACTGCACAGTGACAAAATTGAAGCCACGTTAAATTCCCAAACTGAATATGCTGTAAAATTTACACTCCAACGAGGTTTGGTCACATCAAAAGAGTTTGGGATAACTTCATCATATCCATTTGCAGTCGCACTTAATAAGTTAGGAAGCAATTCTTCGTATGTCGTTGTTCTGTCTTTATCACTCAAATTAGAACGAGAAAAGCTGCCGCATATTCCAAACTGCGGAATAAACTCATCAAAACTTTCGATTATTTTCAGTTTTTTCTGCAATATGCTAATATTTTTTTGTTTAAGCGAAAGGCAATGTTTAACTGCCGTATCTGCGGCTTCTGCCGGAGTGATTAAAACATTTGCTCCGGCAAAAACTACAGAAAACAGAAATACTGAAATTGAAATAAGTTTTTGCATCGACAAAAATTCTTTCATTTCATCACACCCTGTTTAGTCGGCACGAACAAAAGTGCCCCAACTCCAAAGTGTCAACTTTCCGCCTGACAATGTGTAAGCGTAAGTTTCATCTTTGTCTTTAAAGTTGATTATACCGCTTTCGGATTTATCAATTTCCCACTCAAAGCTATTTGAAACCGAACCATTTTTGTAAACATAGTCCACTTTCATTTTGTCATTAGATGTGAATTCCAGATTATATTTCTCATACACAGAAAATTCTTTGCTATCAAAATCTTCCGGAACCCATTTCCCAATAAGTCCGCATTCCACTCCAGCAGGAGTACAGCTCGCCAATGCAAAAATAAATGCAACAGTAATAAAACAAATTTCTAATCCTCTTTTCATAGTTAATATCCTTGTAATAAAATTTCACGAAACTGTAAGATTAGCCGGCTATTGCAATCTCGCTGTCAAGTTTTATCGTTCATGAAAAGCGATTTTGCAAGAAAAAAAACTTCCCGGAGGTCAAGAAAATTCTCCGGGAAGTTTTTCTTGGTAAATTTTTTGTTAGTTATATTGATTTTGAAATTAATACAAGTATAATTAAAATTTTTTGTTATAAACAAATCAAGACTTTATACCAATTTAGTATTATTTACAAAATGTGTGGCAATTTTCTTTGCAGGGGACAGACCTCAATTCTAACTTGGGATACAAGTAAATTCGGGTGGATATGAAAGTAAACTAAGGGACCGACCTATATGCTATTTTAGAATTAAAGTCTGTCCCTTGTGTTAATGAGATCTCCGGGTCAAGCCCGAAGATGACATAAAATTTCACAAATTACTTTGTTATTCCCTAACTTGCGTCCTATTGTCATTGCCCGGTGCGACCGGATAATGACATTAGGCTTGTATGGTGTCAGACCTATATGCTATTTCCACATATAAATACAGCGCAAAAAGCATAAAAAAAGCGGCAAGAAATTTTTGTTTCTTACCGCTTATTTCAAAAAGGATTATGTTTATTATTTGCCGACAAAACAATTTTCCAAAATTAACATGTTCGTTCTAAAACTAAAGATCTGGAGAAAATTAAGTATCCGCCGCTTAAAATACATGAAATTTCTCCGTCCGGAAGTCCTTTGCCCTCACCGTCAATACACTCAATTTCCAAAATTGTTCCATTAAAAATGCAGCCATCGCCTTCTTTACTTGTACCTGTTATTTTATATACCTCAGAAAGTTTTTCACTTCCGTTATCCCAAGAATAAACGAAAGTATCATCTGCATAAAATTCTATAATATACGTAACTCCGCCGGATTCGCCGCTCCATTTTCCCAATAAATCGCAACTAACGCCAGCACAAGTACACGATATTATCAAAAAAAACAAAGCAACCGGCAGCAATGCAAAAAATCCAATTTTACTTTTCATTGTCGTCTCCTAAATCAAAGAACATGTCAAATTTATCATGTTATATTTGTATACTTTATCTGTCCAAGCTTGAATTATGTAGATATTATCCCCATGCCGTGCGCTATCCGTATCTTTCGTTTTTATTGAAACTCTATCTTTTTCAACACCGCTTCTATCGAATGTTACAATCGATTTATTTGTTAAAAGAGTAATGAAATCATCATTTTGATAGAGTGAATTCACACTAAAAAAGCCTCCTGTAGAAAAAACTTTTTCTACATTTAAAACATTATCAATTACCGAATAACGAAACAGATCAACATCACGCCTTTCTCTTTCCCCATTATTTTCAGATACAACAAAAGTTCCGAGCAAATAAGGATCATAAAAATCTAAATACAAATAATCTTTATCAAAGCACGATAAATCAACAAATTTCTTTTGTGTAAGGTTATAAATATCGCTATACCCTAAACTATAAAGCAGAGAAACATAAACATTATTACCATTATGACCGGCAAATTTAGTCAAATACATTTCGCCTCCCGGCAGTGTCTCGTAGCGTATCTTTCTTGTTTGTGCATTATACACCGCATAAGTCACTGGAACATCTTTGAATCCGGGAACACATGGTGCAATCCAAAGTTCATTATTTACATACGTAAAACATTCTGCAACTCTGGAAAGTTCAAAATGGAGTTCCTGTACTTTCCCGGTCAACGGATTCAAGCGGGCTATACGACCGTTTACAGTTAAAAAATACACGCTTTCATCAAAACTTTTATCATAAAAGAAATCACAAATTATACTTTCCGGGAATTTATACGTATATATCGCAGTTTCGGTTTTGGTATCGAAAGCAATTATTTTATGGCAATTGTCATCCCATCGGGATGTTAAGAAAATTGTATTTTCATCAACATTTATTGGTTTGAAAGACGGAAACGGTGACAACGGTGCTTCACAAGACGTTATCAAAGAAAACAAAGCAAGCAGCAGCAATGCAAAAAATCCAATTTTACTTTTCATTGTCGTCTCCTAAATCAAGGAACATGTCAAATTTATCATGTCATATTTGTATACTTTATCTGTCCAAGCTTGAATTATGTAGATATTATCCCCATGCCGTGCGCTATACTCACCTTTTATGTCTATTGGAACTCTAGCTTTCTCTCTATAATTATTTTTTTTATCAAAAGCAATGAATGAATCTGTAGTCACATAAACTATAACATCATCATTTTGATAAAGTGAATTCATATTATAGAAACCATCAGCAAAAAAAAGTTTTTCTACACTCAACACATTATCAGTTATCGAATAATGAAATACATCTGTATTACGCTGATTTTGCTGTTCATTCCAATGTACACAAACCATATAAGGGTCATAAAATTCTATACAAAAATAGCATTTATTTTCCTTATCCAAACAGGATATATCCACACCTTTTTTCTGTGTAATATTGTAAATCTCTGCCGGCTGCTGTGAAATATAAAATGAAATATATGTATTTCCATTTTCATATCCGGCATATTCTTCACAAAAGATTACCCCACTCGGCAACGTTTCGTAGCGTACCTTTCCTGTTTGGGCATTATACACCGCATAAGTTACCGGAACATCTTTGAATCCGGGAACACACGGTGCAATCCAAAGTTCATTATTTATATACGTAAAACGTTCTGCAACTCTGGAAAGTTCAAAATGAAGCTCTTGTACTTTCCCGGTTAACGGATTCAATCGGGCTATACGACCATTGAGAGTCAGAAAATACATGCTTTCATCAAAACTTTTGTCATAAAAGAAATCATAAATTATACTTTCCGGGAATTTATACGTATATATCGCAGTTTCGGTTTTGGTATCAAAAGCAATTATTTTATGGCAATTGTCATCCCATCGGGATGTTAAGAAAATTGTATTTTCATCAACATTTATTGGTTTGAAAGACGGAAACGGTGACAACGGTGCTTCACAAGACGTTATCAAAGAAAATAAAACTAACATCGGCAATAACAACAACACAAGAAAATTTATTCCGCTTTTCATCGATTCTCCTTAGTGATAGGGGATGTCTAATAAGTTTAAGTCCTAGAGGTCATTGAGCCCGTCGAAATGACCAAATGTGGTTTCGATATAACCAAAAACTAAAGTTTTTGGCTTGCTCAAACATCGCATTTTCAACTTTTAGGACATTCCCTTTATTTAGTAACTGTTTGATACACAATTTGAAAATTACGCTATTCAATAACTTTCATTGAAAAATCTTCCAAATTGATTTTATAAATACTGTGAGTATCACCTTTTACGCAGTAAAAGAATCCGTCACGAACATAATTGGAAAAAGAAGATTGCATATTTAAAGAATTTGATTTTTTAAGTCTATAATTATCTTTAGCATAAACCAGAAAACTTCTTTTTTCAGGATCTATACCATAAACAAATAGATATTTTTCTGTTTCATATACTCCCTGAACTCTAATTTTTTTAATATTAAGAAGTTTATTTACTTCTAATTTTGGCACTATTGATTTTATTTTATATATAAATACTTCATCTATACTGTCTGCTACTAAAAACCCATTGTAATAATCGTACCAAGAACATTTAACAGAATTATCCAATGACGATATGTCAAGTTTTTTCTTATCTGTATAATTATATATTTCAGCTTCATCCATATATAATGGCAAGAAAACTTTATCATCCATTTTAAAAGGTGTTGCATTTAACAAAATTCCTTCCGGCAATTCTTCATAACGATACGAATCGGTAGCCGGTGTATATACAAAATATTTTACAGGGGTATTTTTAAAACCCGGATAATTCGGACTTACCCACACTTCGTTATTGAAAATTACCAAATCTTCCGGTTCTCTGATTAATTCTATATTTTTAATTTCACTCATTTTCCCGGAAGTTACATCCAGTTTTGCTGTTCGCCCATCCCCAAATATTACATATATATTGTTTTTATCTGTTTCATAATCATAGGCTACTTCATAAAGACTTAAATTTTTATCGAATACATATCTGTAAAGAAGCTTTTGTTTATCTGAATCAAATACAATTATTTCATTTAATTCACTGCCATCTTTTGCGGTAGAGCCATCACAATTATCAAAAACAAAAATATTTTCATGCATTTCTATAGATACATCAAACGTCGGCAAAGGAACATCTTTTTGGTTTTCCTCCATATTGCAGCCTACACAACTTGTAAATAGACAGAATAAAGCTATGATTTTATATATAAATTTCACTGTTTGTCTCCTTAGTGATAACTCCCCCATAAAACAAGGGGGGGAGTTTTATTTAATGACTGCTTGATACACAATTTGAAAATTACACTATTCAATAACTTTCATTGAAAAATCTTCCAAATTGATTTTTAAAACTGCCGGATTTTCTTCACCTACAGAGTTTATTGTATAAACATATTTTCCAACTTGGTAAAATTGCTCCAAACTTATAGTCGGATTATATTTTTTCACATCTGGATAATGCTCCCTAAAAGAATCCAATATTTCGTTTGTTTCAGGATCATACTTTAGAATATCTTTATAAGCTTCGCCTGTATCTAAATACAAATAATCACCATACTCAAGATCTGCATAACATACGACATCGAGTGTTTGCAGCGGCTTAGAAACTTTAAACTTTGATTCTCCAAATTCTTCAAGTTTGTACAACGTAGTTTTTGTTTCGTACATCATTTTCTCTTCATTTCTTATTTTTTTTCTTTTTCCTACAATGCCTTTTTTGAAAAAAGAAACAAAATGAAAAGCCGTAACTGAATCATCGATTAAATCAGGAAAATAATCATTCAAATCGATATTCATATCTTTTTGCTTTGTCCAGTTATAAATATCTCTTTGTGTATATGCATTATAAACTGAATCCGCAGCTACAACATATATATCACCGTCATACTTAAAGGGAGAACCTAGAAATTTATACGGTTCTGAAGTAAGCTCTTCGGTTTGGTAATAATAACGATATATTTTATCATTATGATTATCCATAAAAAGCAAGTTGTCACTTTCGAATTCAAACATAGAAACCGTTCCGCCCAATGTTGGTTCTCCAAAATATTTTATTTTAGCAGTAGCCGGATCAAACTCAGACAAACGTGCTAATTTTCTTGAATCCCTATGTCCATGATATACAAAATAGCATTTCTTCTGCTCCTTCACGTATTTAAAATCATGGGTAATGTTTTTATCTGGATCTAAATGATACCGCTTTACGATTCTATCTGTAGATAAATCAACTGCTAAAAATTGTCTGTTTTTTCCGCAATCAAAAAAGAAATATATTGAATCAGTAACTTCTATAGGCTTAAATTCAGGAAATGAACCATCTATTTCTTCTGTACAGCAAGAAAATAAAACTAACATCGGCAATAGCAGCAACACAGGAAATTTTATTCCGCCTTTCATCGATTCTCCTTAGTAATAACTCCCCCATAAAACAGGGGGGAGTTTTATTTAATGACTGTTTGATACACAATTTGAAAATTACGCTATTCAATAACTTTCATTGAAAAATCTTCCAAATTGATTTTTAAAACTGCCGGATTTTCTTCACCTACAGAGTTTATTGTATAAACATATTTTCCAACTTGGTGAAATTGCTCCCAACTTATAGGAGGGTTATATTTTTTCACATCTGGATAATGCTCCCTAAAAGAATCCAATATTTCGTTTGTTTCAGGATCATACTTTAGAATATCTTCATAAGCTTCACCGGTATTTAAATACAAGTAATTCCCATATTCAAAATTTTTATAACATCCTACATCAAGCACCTTCAACGGCTCGGAAACTTTAAACTTTGATTCTCCAAATTCTTCAAGTCTGTATAACGTAGTTTCAACGTCATAACGCATACTCTCATTATTTCTTGTTTTTTTCCTTTTCCCAACAATGCCTTTTTTGAAAAAAGAAATAAAATGAAAAGTTTCATTTGGAATATAATCATCAAGTAAATCAGGAAAATAATCATTTAAATCGATATTCATATCTTTTTGCTTTGTCCAGTTATAAATATCTCTTTGTGTATCTGAATCATAAACTGAATCTGCACCAACAACATATATATCACCGTCATACTTGAAAGGAGACCCTAAATATTTATATGTTTCTGTAGTAAATTCACCTGTTTCATAATAATAACGATATATTTTATTCATATAATTATCCATAAAAAGCAAATAATCATCTTCAAGATTTAATGGAAAAACAAAACCTCCTAAAATCGGAACTTCAAAATATTTTATCTTTGCTGTAATTGGATCAAACTCTGCCAGCTTATTCTTCCCCATTGCATCTCTATGTCCTAAATATGTGAAATAACATTTCTTTTGCTCCTTTATATAAATGAAATTATCAACAAGATTTTTATCCGGACTCAACTTGTATCTTTTAACAACTTTATCTGTAGATAAATCAACTGCTAAGAACTGTTTGTTTTTTTCACAATCAAAAAAGAAATACATTGAATCAGTAACTTCTATAGGCTTAAATTCAGGAAATGAGCCATCTATTTCTTCTGTACAGCAAGAAAATAAAACTAACATCGGCAATAGCAGCAACACATGAAAATTTATTCCGCTTTTCATTGTCGTCTCCATATCACAACATTAGTTTTTTTATTGTATATTTTTGTTCGACCATAATTCCACATGTAAAATCCTCCGGTAGATGTCCATTCCCATTTTCCTTTCCACCATTCCCACCATTTACCAGTCTTTTCCCATCTCCAATACCCAGTCGGAACCCATACACGGAACCAAGCATAACCATACTGGTCTGATGAAGAATCATAAATATCATCAGGAGTAATAATCCTTCCCACACAACCTCGAATAATTGCATGAGCAGGAAACAAAAGTAGAGCATCTAACCATACAAAAGATTGAAGAGCCGGATATTGATTTTTTACATCGGAATTCAAATCTATTCCTATACTTTTATATCCTGCATAAGGCATATAACTACAGTAAATATTTTTGGTTAAATCATATTTAAAATTATCATCATCTTCTTTGTCATTATATTTATTTACTGTATATGCTACAGCCCTTTCCATTTCTGTTTCAGAAGTACGTATAGGTTCCAAAATTGCAATTCTTTCTCCATTAGTAAAATTTTTCAACGGTTCAAATGACGGATACCCTAAATGTTCAGGCATTCTGTCTCCCTGCAAATCACCTTTTGATGTTTTAGGATACGCCGAGAAAACAAAACTTGTAGAATTCGTGGCATTTATCTTACCGTCTGCCATTTTCTTACCTCTTAAATCAATCAATCCAGCATGGTCGTATGTTCCATATATGCAGCCTTTACTTTTTAGTTTAGAAACCCTGCAAATAATTTGCCCTGTTTTCAATTTACCGTCTTTTATTTCTTCATCCGTTATCAAGTTATTGCTATAATAACTGCCGCTGGAGCTGCTGCTTCGAGTTGCCATTGAATTTAGTTTTTTGTGATAGTTTTGAATCTTTTTAATGTCTATATTTTTATCCAATAAATCAGAGATTTCCATAACTTCATCTTGGTAATTCAAAAGTGCTAAAAAATGAACAAATGACGCTGCATTAACTTTCACTTCATTGTTTGCCAAAGTTGCTCTACTGTTTCTCGATTTTCTGTATGATAAATATTTTTTTATATTTAATTTTGTACTTCTGGAATTTGAATCATTATATAATTCCATCATTGATAAATCTGCTTTAGCATCAACACTCTCATTAGCTGTTAAAATCAACTCTTCTTCAAAGAATTTTTTTTCAATCTCTTTCAACATCTCACCTTCGGCAATTTTTGCCTGAATATAATCAGATGTTAAATCATCCTGATTTTTCAATTCCAGTGTTGTTAAATAGTGATATTCCACTTTTACATCATCATTTGCACACGCTTCCTCAAACCCTATTTTTAATTCATCAGGCATACTCATATAGAAATCCAATAACTCTTCTTCTGCCTGAACTGTAACAAAATCTGAAGTTTCGTCTTCTTGTATTCCCCTACTTCTCCTACTTTGCGCAGACTTTATTTTTGTTAATAAATCATTTTCTAAAACTCGTTTATAATCTCTAGTTACGACTTCATTTTCTGAAATAATTTCTCTAACATCATTTTTTTCCGACACATTTTCTTTCTTCTCCGTGTTTGCCGCATCACAACCTGCGAATAATACAACTGCCGCCGATAAAACAGACAGACATAAAGCTTTACATCTTTTCATAATTAATATCCTTGTAATAAGATTTCACGAAATTGTAAGATTAGCCAGCTATTGCAATCTTATTGTCAAGTTTTATCGTTCATGAAAAGCGATTTTGCAAGAAAAAAAACTTCCCGGAGGTCAAGAAAATTCTCCGGGAAGTTTTTCTTGGTAAATTTTTTGTTAGTTCTATTGATTTTGAAATTAGTATAATTATAATAAAAAGTTTTTAATTATCAAATAATTAAGATTTTATGCCTATTTAGTATTATTTACAAAATGTGTAACAATTTTTTTGCAGGGGACAGACCTCAATTCTATTTTAAGATACAAGCAAATTCGGGTGAATATAAAATATACTAAGGGACAGATTAGTATCCCATCTTGGGATTAAGGTCTGTCCCTTGTGTTAATGAGATCTCCGGGGCAAGCCCGAAGATGACACGGATTTTCACAAATCACTTTGTTATTCCCGAACTTGCTTCCTATTGTCATTGCCCGGCGTGATCAGATAATGACAATAGACTTGTATGGTGTCAGACCTATATGCTATTTCGGAATTAAGGTCTACCCCCTTGTGCTAATGAGATCTCCGGGTCTAGCACGAAGATGACGCGAAATTTCACAAATCATCTTGTTATTCCCGAACTTGCTTCCTATTGTCATTACCCGACGTAACCGGACAATGACAATAGACTTGCATAGTGTCAGATCTATATTCTATTCCGGAATCATGGTCTGTCCCTTATAATTTAATGACAACAGCCACCACTGCAACTGCCACCTTCATGACCGGAGCAAGTTCCTTCTCGGTCTGTCAATTTATTTTCTATATAAAGTTGAATAATCGACGAACATTTCCCGACACCTACGCCGCGAAAAAGTTTTATTCCGAAAGAACGGCAAATATTTGCAGCTTCATCACCCATTCCGCCTGCAATTATCACTTCTACTTTCTTTTCATTTTTCAGCCAAGCAATTACATCAGCATGACTTCCTTTGATTACCGAAATCTCTTCTTCTGCCGCTACTGATTTTTGTTTTGTCGTATACAAAGTAAAATATTTTGTATGACCAAAATGCGGATTCAGCAGACCATCTTCCGACGGAATTGCCACAACAATTTCTCTATTTGCAATTTCTTCAACTTTAGTCATAACATTCTTGCCAATTTGTGCCATAGCTTTTCCTGCAGCGGTTTCTGCATAAAGCGTAACATAAGGTTTGCCTGCGTCCGTTGCATTTACAACCTGCGGTTCCAATGGAATTTTTCCCAATACTTCGGTACCAAAATCCTCTGCTGTTTGCAAAGTTCCATCAGTTTTAAAAATATCAACAGTTTCACCACAATGCGGACAAACAAAACCGGACATATTTTCAACAATTCCTATTACAGGAAGATTCAGCATTCCGGCAAATTTCAATGACTTGCGAACATCCAGCAACGCAACCTGCTGCGGAGTAGAAACAATAACTGTTCCGGATACATCACCGATTGTCTGAATTACGGACAACGGCTCATCACCTGTTCCCGGCGGGCAATCTACAATTAAGAAATCAAGCTCCGGCCAAAAAATTTCATCCAAAAACTGACGTATCACGCCATTTTTTGCCGGTCCGCGCCAAATAATCGGGTCATCGGGTGATTCTAAAATCGATGCAACTGTTACAACATACAAATTTTCCTGAGTCGGAACTTGTATCGGAACAGGCAGCCCCTGTTCATTAGTTTTCAAGCGCATTCCCTCGATTCCTGTCATCTTAGCTACTGACGGTCCATGTACATCTACATCCAGTAATCCAACTTTTTTTCCCTGTGACGCAAGATAATACGCAAGATTTACACTAACCGTACTCTTGCCTACACCACCTTTTCCACTCATTACTACAATTTTATGCTTCATCTTATTAAGATTTTCCTGCAAAAAAGACTGCTGCATATCTCCCATTTTTATCTCCTTCTTTAATATCAATGATATAACCTGTTTTATTCATGCGTACTTTTTTCAATCTTTTATTACGCTTAACTTGTTTTTTAAAGTTCTGCCTCGATAAATAAAAAAGAACCTCCAAATTAATGGAGGCTCTGTTCAAATATTAACAGACTAAATTTATTTTATTTCCAAAGTCCAGCCAAATTCATCTTTGATTTCACCAAGCTGAATTCCGGTGATAGTATCATAAATTTTCTTACTTAATTCCCCGATTCCGCCGTCTTTTACTTGAAGTACCTGATCTTCAAAGCGCAAATGACCTACCGGAGAAATAACAGCGGCTGTTCCTGTGCCGAAAACTTCTTCCAATGTTCCGCTCTTTGCAGCTTCAAACAATTCATCTACAGAAATTCTGCGTTCTTCTACCGGAACGCCCCAATGCTTGCACAAATTGATAACAGAATCTCTTGTTACGCCCGGCAGAATACTTCCGTTAAGCACCGGCGTTACAACAGTTCCGTTAATTTTGAAGAAAATGTTCATTGCACCGACTTCTTCAATATATTTACGCTCTACTCCATCCAGCCATAAAACTTGCGAATAACCTTCATCATGCGCTTTTACCTGCGCCTTCAAGCTTGCACAATAATTTGCTCCGGTTTTAGCTTCTCCTAAACCGCCGCGTATTGCACGAACATAATCATCTTCTATCCAAATTTTTACAGGATTCAAACCTTCAGGATAATATGCGCCTACCGGTGAAAGAATTATCATAAATAAATAAGTATTTGACGGACGAACACCTAAAAACGGATCTGTCGCAATAATAAACGGTCTTATATACAAAGATGTTCCCGGTTTTGTCGGAATCCAAGCCTTATCGGTTTTTACAACTGCTTCAATAGCCTGTATAAAATCTTCTTGTGGAATTTCGGGAATGCAAATTCTTTTGTTTGTATTATTTGCACGTTCTGCATTTTTATCTGGGCGAAACAACAAAATTCTGCCGTCTTTTGTTTTATATGCTTTTAAACCTTCAAACATTTCCTGTCCGTAATGAAATACCATCGATGAAGGTGCCAGTTCCAACGGCTGATACGGAACAATACGAGGATCAAACCAACCTTTGCCTGTTTCATAATTCATAATAAACATGTGGTCTGTAAAAATTGTTCCGAATTTTAAAGGATTATCTTCCCCCGGAATCTCTTTCGGATTAGTAGTTTTCTCATAACGAATATTCAACATAATGTCCTCCATCTAAATACAATTTACAATAAAGTAAAAACGACGGCATTCTATGATTATTTCATATAATTGTAAATGAGAAAAATTATAACCTTCCGTATAATGCTGTTATTTCAGCAAGAAATTCTTCATGTTCCGATGTCAAATCATCCCACTTGAATCGCCACTGCCAATTTCCGGAAGCACTTCCCGGCAAGTTCATTCGAGCTTCACTGCCTTTTCCAAGCAAATCCTGCATAGGCGCAACGGCAATATTTGCAGTACTTGCCCAAGCCGCACGAATAAAATCATAATGCAGCATGTCTTTATTTTTTATTCCCAAGTATTTATCTGCCATTTTCTTGTCAATATCTTTTGCCGCATTATACCAACCGTGAACAGTATCGTTATCATGCGTTCCTGTATAAACAGCACAGTTTTTATCATAAACATGAGGGAAAAACGTTTTGCTGCTAGCTTCTTCGGAATCAAATGCAAATTGCAAAATTTTCATTCCGGGAAGATTATATTTTTCACGCAGTGCAACAACATCTTCTGTTATCACTCCCAAATCTTCCGCCAGAATAGGAATATTACCGAAAGTTTTTTGCAGAGCTTCAAAAAGTTCGTTACCCGGAGCCTGCTTCCATTCTCCGTTTATTGCTGTTTCTTCACCGTAAGGAACTTGCCAAAATGCACACAACCCACGGAAGTGATCCAAACGCAAAATATCAGCCCAATGCAGATTTGCCTCGATTCTCTTAATCCACCATTTAAAACCGTTCGATTTCATATAATCCCAGCGGTAAATAGGATTGCCCCACAGCTGTCCGGTCGCCGAAAAATAATCAGGCGGAACACCGGCTACTTTCTGCGACAGACCGGTTTTATCATCCAGTAAAAACAATTCGGGAGAAGCCCAAGCATCACTGGAATCAGCAGCGATATATAAAGGAATATCACCAATAATCTGGATAAAATTGCGGTTTGCATACGCTTTTAGTTCCAGCCATTGTTCTGAAAATATATACTGCAAAAACTGATAAAACATAATTTCATCGGCAAGTTCTTTTTTATAATGTTCCAATGCATCATGTTTACGCAGTCGAATATCCTCATCCCAAGTAAACCAAGCTTTTCCGCCGAATTTATCCTTTAAACTCATAAACAGCGCATAGTCATCAAGCCAATCTTTATTCTTGAAAATAAAGTTCTGAAACTTCGCATTCTCACGAACTTTTTTTTCACACTTAAATCTTTCAAATGCCTTCTTGAGAATAGGAAACTTCCATTTAATTACTTTGCCGTAATCAACTTTTTCAGAAGTAAAAGAATGTTCTTCAATATCATTCATTGTTAAAAAACCGCGCAGTACAAGGCATTCCAAATCTATCAGCAGCGGATTACCGGCAAAAGCGGAAAAACATTGATAAGGCGAATCACCGTATCCGGTATGACCAAGCGGACATACCTGCCACAAAGACTGCCTAGACACAATCAAAAAATCTACAAATCTGTACGCTTCACGTCCTAAAGTTCCGATACCGTATTTACCCGGCAGTGATGTAGGATGGAGTAAAATTCCGCTTTTGCGTTTTTCATTCATCGGTAAGCCTCCGCACTTCGTATTATAAATATGATTTTCTGTACTCATCAGCCGCAGTATGAAGCTGTTTTATTCTATTCATAACTTCATCAACCTGACATTGACGACTTTCCTCTTTTCCTTCTACATTAGGATTTGCGGCTGCAACTTCGGCAATAAATGATTTTGTATCAGTTACTTCTCCAAAGTTGAAAACCATAACATCCTGAAGGAAAGATTCACGCGTCATATCTTCATGTTCCTTAGGCGGCATATTGTTTCCGTTAATCGAACAGCAGCAAATATAATCAAAAATATTCAGATATGCCATAGTTTCTTTCATTCCCTTGCCGCTTGACGGATCCCACTCTCTGTAGCGTGTTCCTGCCGGATAAAGAACAAAAATATTGCCTTTGTTTTTTAACTCCATAATTTTTCGAGTTGCACGCATGTTTATTTTTTTTGCCAGTTCATATTCTTCTTTTTTACTGTCATCATGTGCAATTTTATTCATTCCGCGAATCGGGTAAATAACAATTCTTGTAAACATTTCAGTATAAAGCTTAACCAGCGGAGTCTGATTCAATTTCACTCCGGCAACAAAAACAAGCTTGTCGAACAACTTCGCAACTTCTTCATCACCGCAGTCTTCAAAGCGTGTAAACATACTCGGAACATCCATATTGGAAAGGTGCTCCGACAATATCAAGCAGGATTTGCCTGATTCTGCAAGCTGTCCGAGTTTTCTTATATTCTCCATTCCTAAAATAGTACTGCCCGGCAAATGACCTAAGCGCATAATTTCAAGCAGCATAGGACGATTCTTTGTATATGCCTGTTGATAAATATTTTCCGGTGTAATTACCGTATCTTCATTCATTTTTGAGTTCTGCATCATTTTCTTTGCATAATCAAAAAATTCTTTTGTCTTTTCCCTGCTTTCACTCATTTTCATTTCCTCCCATATTATCTTCTATATTATTTTCCCATTGATAAAAAACCAATACATTAATTCCGTAACGGCGATAATCAGTCTGAACCAATTTTCCTATTTGGCTATCAAATGAATCCGTGTACTTTGCATGAATTACAATTATTCCGTTGTCTTTTAGCAGCTCTTTCTGCTCCAACAGTTCCAAAAGCGACTGCTTATCTTCCATTTTGAACGGAGGATCAAGCATTATGAAATCGTACTTTTTCACACAGCGACGAATATAAGCAAATGCATCCGAAATTATCGGGTTAATTTTTCCGGTAAGCCCCAATCTGTCAATATTACCGTTCAAGACAACCTTTTTACCATAGTCGCCTTCTACTACATCTGCGGATTTCACCATTCCTCGTGAATATCCTTCAATAGAAATTGATGCCGAACCTGAAAAAAGATCAAGCATTTCCATATCTTTGCGCCCAAACATGATATTGAACAACGCCTGTTTGCACATCGAAGTCATCGGGCGAATTTCTCCCGGTGGGCAGTCCAGCTTTCTTCCTTTTAATGTTCCTGAGGCAACACGAATGGATAACTTTTTTATATTGTTGTTTCGAGGATTCCTTTTTGTTCCGCCTTTCTGCATAACTTATCCTAATATCGGAATAATTTTTGGGTCAACTTTGAGGATTTTTGCATCCTGCTGCCTAATCTTTTCAATTGCACGCTGAATTTGAACAAAAGTACAAGGCATTGTAGCAACGGAGAAAATTGCTGTCTCGCCGGAAGTTCTTACATTGTGGCTTACAGTTTCAATGTTAATATTTTCACTGCCGATTGCCGTCGTGATTATTCCGGTAATTCCCGGAATATCTTCCGTATCAAATGTAATGTTGTAAGCAATTTTCATTTCATCAAATGAAAGGAACTTCAAATTTTGTGTCGGATAACTGCGTAGACTTGCAGTTCCGTAACGAGCAATAAACACAATATCGGAAACGATCGCACTTCCTGTTTCCGTAGAACCGGCACCTTGTCCAATCAAAATATTTTCATAAGAATATTTTCCGGTAACTTTTACCGCGTTTGTCGCATTGTTAATTTCCGACAAGAAATTTTCATCACGCACCATCATCGGGCGCACAGTCGCATAAACGCCGTCATTCTCTTTCTTTGCAAAACAAATTAGTTTTATCACCGCTCCGATTTCTTTCGCAAATGCAGTATCTTCCGCTGTAATCGTGTCAATTCCTAAAATCGGCAGTTCATCCACGCCGACATCCAGCCCATAAATAATTTTAAGCAACAAAATCAACTTGTGACCGGCATCATGACCGTTAATATCAAGAGTCGGATCTGCTTCCGCATAACCTTTTTCCTGCGCACTTTTTAACGCATCTGCAAAACTTTTGCCCTCATTTGCCATTTTTGAAAGAATGTAATTACTTGTTCCATTCATAATTCCCTGAACACATGTAATTTCATCTCCGGTAAAGCATTCATTCACGCCTTTTATTATAGGAATTGCGCCACAAACAGCCGCTTCAAAACCTATAGTTCTGTTGTTTTGAAACGCAGTATCGATAATGGTTTTACTGTATTTTGCGAGCAAAGCTTTATTTGCTGTAACAAGATGTTTTCCTGAGTTCAAAACGCCTTTTACCGTATTAAGCAGATTTTCTGATGAACCGCCAATAGTTTCCACTACTAAATCAATCGAATCATCATCAAGAATTGCCTGCGTAAACTTAGGCATATCGTCTTTAGTCAATTCTTTTCCTTCTCCGCAGAATAATTCGATAGGAATTCCATGACGTTCAGATGATTTTTTAGGAAATAAATCGAGGATTTTAGCTATCTCAATTTGTTTTCCGCTTTTTATTGCTAATGACTGTGCTTGTTCTAATATGATTTTGGCAACTCCGCCACCGACTGTTCCACAGCCGAGAATTGCTACTCTGAATTTCTCCATTTATATCTCCCAAATGTTAATTATTAGGTTCAATTTCGAGTTTTGGTAAAAACTGTCATTCCTATGCAGCGGCACGACAGTGACATAAAAAATACTCCCCGACATTCGACCTATTAGCTTATTAAAATTTCCACAGTTATAATTGATGAGTGTAAAATTGTCAAATCTTGCCATTTTGTCGGTTTTTCACTGGATTAATCGGTAAAAATCCGATACAATCACCCGGCTTAAAAAAATGTTACAAAAAAACAATTGTTTCAATCAGCAAATTTTGCCGATTCGCACAATCAATACTTTTAACAGTTGTTTAATGGAGGAAAAATGGGTGTCACTGCAATTTGCGGAATAAACTGGGGAGATGAAGGAAAAGGCAGAATGGTCGACTATTTTGCCGAGACTGCGGATTATATTGTTCGCTTTCAAGGTGGAAATAACGCCGGTCATACCGTTATGAATCAATTCGGAAAATTTGCGCTGCACTTGCTTCCATCCGGAATTTTCAATAAAAAAGCAATGAACATTATCGGCAACGGTGCCGTTGTAAATCCGCAGGCTTTATATGAAGAAATACAAACTATTGAGAAATCAGTAGGTAAAATTTCAAATCTGCTTGTTTCAGAACGCGCTCATGTTATTTTTCCGTATCATATACTTTTTGATGAACTGGAAGAAGAACGCTTAAAAGATAAAAAATTCGGCTCAACAAAACGTGGAATCGCACCTGTCTACAGTGATAAATATCTTAAAACCGGTATTTTAATGTCTGATTTATTAAACCGTGATTACTTGGCGCAGCGAGTAAGAAATAATCTGGAATACAAAAATATTATAGTACAAAGTGTCTACAACAGACCGGCAATCAATGCTGATGAAATGATTGAATGGGGCTGGAATTACGGTCAGAAATTGAAAGAATATATTGCAAATACCGTAACACCGATTCACAAAGCAATCAAAGAAGATAAAAAAATACTTTTAGAAGGTCAGTTAGGCGCTCTGCGTGATATTGAATTCGGGATTTATCCTTACACTACATCGTCATCACCTATTCCCGGATATGCCGGAGCCGGTGCCGCAGTGCCACCGTACGAAATCAAACGTGTTACCGGAGTAATGAAAGCGTATTCCACATGTGTCGGAGAAGGTCCGTTTGTTACCGAACTTTTTGATGAAACAGCAGATGAAATCAGAACAAAAGGTCATGAATTCGGAGCTTCTACAGGTCGTGCAAGAAGAATCGGCTGGTTCGACGGTGTTGCTTCCCGTTATGGATGCGACATTACAGGAGCAACCGAGTTGGCACTTACGCTACTTGACGTCTTGACCGGTCAAAAAGAATTAAAAATATGCGATGGATACGAAGTTGACGGAAAAACAATAACTGATTTTCCTACAACCGAAAAATTATACAATGCAAAACCACATTACATTACATTGCCCGGCTGGGAAGAAGACATTACAGCAATCCGAGAGTACGATAAACTTCCGCTTAATGCACAAAAATACATAAAGAAAATAGAAGAAATTGTTAATGTAAGAATTAAATACATTTCAGTCGGTCCGGAAAGGGAGCAGCTGATTAAAAAAGATTAAATCCGTAAAACGTGATTTCATAAAAAGGGGAAGTCGAAACATATTTGATTTCCCTTTTTTCATTGGAACTGTCAGCATTTCGGTACGTCAGTCTTATTCTGTATAAATACTTTTTGTTGAATTTGATTTTGTCCGACCGCAGTTTTTCTCTCTGCAAATTTTGAAACAAAGTTTTCTTTGCACAACTTCTTACCGGTTCCGAAAATACATAATCGGCAACAAGTTCTTCTTTATTATTTCTTTCATACAGCAGAATTTCCATTTCTGTTAAATATGACAAATCCTGTAATTCCCATTCAATCGTATTCAAATCCTCCGACAAAACCGTTACTGTCGGTGCACCGTAATTCGGTCCATTTTCATTGCCATAAATATCTTTTAGGAAATAAATATCTTGAATAATGCCACTCTTCCCAAAAAAGAATTGGATATGATATTCGCCGCATTCGATATAATCACTGTGTGTTGAGTCTTTAATATTTGAAATTGCTTTATATACATTATCATCAAACACATCAGGCTTTATATCCCAATAGAAATCTTTTGAAGGCGGAATTATACGCACTTTTTCAAGAACAACATCATCAGTCGTTTCTGCATAACAAGAAAACATAAGCGAAACATTTCGTGCATTGTTGGTAAAATCCGAATTAATTGACTGAATATCAAAAGCCAAATCTTTAGGATAATATATATTTCTGCATTCACCTTCAAAAGTTTCCAGCACTTCGTTATCTTTGTTCTTACATGCAATCTTAAATTTTATGCAGTCATAGTTAAAATAGCTTGTAACCGAAATGCTTTCTGAAAAAGTTGATTGAAGTTTATTTTCGCCGATTTTACCGTCAGCAAGAAGAATATCATCCATATCGAACAACTGATATTCAAGAAATACCTTTTCTTTATGAAAAGAAACAATAAAAGAAAAGGTATATTCTACAGAATAAAATTCTGAATTATTTTTTTTTTCTGCATTTGTTACAGAAAGAGACGACTTGAATTCTGTAAGCTTTTCTTTCGGCAGCTCTACATCCGAAAGGTTCTGCTCTTTTTTAATCTTTTCTTCTCTCACTTCCGCTTTATTCAGACAGGAAAAAAGCAGAAGTGGAAAAATTAAGAGTAAAAAGTTGCAATATTTCATTTTCTTACAACACTTGCAAGACGTTCCAAAACTTTTACTCGATCTAAAGGTTTGATAATGAAATTTTTTGCGCCCAAAAGAAGTGCCTTTTTTACTAATTCTTCTTTACCCAATGCACTGATCATAACTACTCTTGCATTTTTATCAAATTTCATAATTTGTTCCAATGCGGTAATTCCATCCATTTTAGGCATTGTTATATCCATTGTTACAAGGTCAATATTCGGATAATGTTCCTTATATTTCGCTATAGCCTCTTCTCCGTCGCCGGCAGAATCTACAACCTCATAATCTTGAGACAAAAGAATTTGCTGCAGCTGTTTTTTTACAAATATAGAATCATCAACCAATAATACTCGATATTTAGAGCCATCATCTTTCAACCCATCCGGGACTTTTGCATTAATCGTAGGAAAATCTGATGTGGATTTCATAATACTTCATTCCTTTTTATTTATAAATATTTTCTTTGATTGCTACATTTATACAAAGATTGCCTTCTTCCAATTCCAATGGAACAACCAACGCTTCTATTTTATTATCTGTCAAACGTAAATTATCACCAACAAACAAAGCCGGTGGAGTTAAATCAAATTTAAATCCAAGTTCATGGAGTTTTGTAACTGCATTTCCAGTAATCATATTTCCAAGCTCTGTCAATGTTGCAGATACTAATTCATCCAAACTGTCTAAACGTTCTCCATTCATTGATGATGCTACATTCAACGCAGTTTCTTCTGACATATCCAAAACTACACGACCTGAAACCTGACCTGCAAGACCTACAATAATAGCAACACCTTGAATATTGTTAATACTTGTAGATAGCTTTGGAGTTCCTCTTTTTACATTTTCTGAAACTGTCGATTTTAACACCGACATAGCAGATTCTACGAATGGATTGATATACTCAACTCTCATTTTGTTTTCTCCCCATAAAATTTATTTTTTTATAAGAACAGAAAAATCCTGTCCTTCCATTCTGATAAAAGCATCAGAAGCAACTACTTCTGAATCTCCAACAATTAGAATTCCATTAGGAACCAGATGTTCCGCCACATCTTTTATGAACTGAGCATATTCAGCTTCTTTCATAAACAGAGACAAATCACGTGCAACAATAATCTGGAACTTTCTGTCATCAGTAGACAAATTTTTTGCATCATGGAATTCAAAATAGATCTGATCATTTATTTCTTTTTTTACTTTGTATTGATTTCCGCCGGCATCGATAAAGTTCTTATTGATTTCCATCCAGCTAGGAATTTCACTGCTGTCAACTTCTATTCCTGATGCATTACTGATTGCCGCTAAATTGCTGTCCGTTGCAACCAACTGAACATTAGAAAAAGTATTCTGCAAAATAAAATACAGCGAAAATGTTTCATATCCGTTTCCGCAGCCAATATCCATTCCCTTTATTTCAGATGAAGCAATTTTTTTCAACAAAGGACAAATTTCATTTTTAAAAGAATTATATTGCTTTTCATTCCAGAAACTTTCCGTATTTGCAGAATAGAATTCTTTAACTATTTTATCCGCATCATCTTTTGTCAGTTTAGGCATGTCTTTTACATTATTTTCTTTCACATAAACAGAGTAAAGTTCTCTGAATTTATTTTTATTTGCAGAATGAATATGTACACCGCCGAGTTCTTCGACTTGATTGGAAAAATATACAAAAACTTCTTCTGCCAAATCAGATTCCTGCGCCAATATTTCCTTTTTAGCTTTTTCTTTATCTCCAAAAATAGCTTCTGTATCCAAAATAACGTACAATCTTTTTTCTATATCAATAATTCCGGAAATATATTCTTCGTTAATACTGCCTAACAATGAACTTGGCGGCTGTATATTGCTCTTTTGAATAGGAAAAACTTGCATAATTTCTTCAACAATTACACCAATCAGTAAATTTCCTACTTTTAAAATAATAACAGATTCGCCTTCTTCGGGAACATCGTGCTCAACATTAAGATGAAATAATTTAGAAAGTTCTATAATCGGGATAATCTCTCCACGCAGGTTAAACACTCCACGTACAAAATCCAAAGCGTTCGGAATCGGAGTAAACTTCTTTTCACATAAAATTTCTTTAACCATCATAATGTCAATTCCGTAAAACTGATTGCCTATTCGGAAAGACACTATTTTGGAATCATACTCAATCATTTGTTTGTTATCTCGTTCCTGAATAGAAAGTGAACTATTAATTTTCTGCTGATTTTGCATTAAATACTTAAAATCCATACCTTTAATTTCGCTCATAGTTTAATCCTTTCTGTTATTCTTTCGATTTTGTTGATTTTCCTGTTCTTGTTTCATTCCTAACTCAATAATCTGAGACACATCAAGAATCAAACTAACGGTTCCGTCACCAAGAACAGTTGCACCTGCAATTCCCGGAGTTGTAGTATATTTGTCTTTCAGCGGTTTGATTACAATATCTTCTTCCCCAATTAAAGAATCAACAAGCAGTCCCATTTTCTTATCATTTATTCCGACAATTACAACAAAATAAGATTCCAGTTCTTCAGATTTCTTCAAGTTGAACAAACGGCTCAACCTTAGCAATGAAAGAACTTCATTTCTTACATTAATAACTTCATAATTGTCGATTGACTTAATATCTTTCGGACTGATTCTGATACTTTCAATTACGGAAGATATTGGCAGTACATATATTTCAGATTGAACTCTTACCATCAAACCTTGAATAATCGCTAAAGTAAGTGGCAGTTTAATGATAAAAGTTGTTCCTTTGCCATGCACTGATGTAATACGAACAGTTCCGCTCATCTTTTCAATATTTTTCTTTACAACATCAAGCCCAACTCCACGACCGGAAACAGACGTTATTTTTTCAGCCGTAGAAAATCCCGGTTCAAAAAGCAACGCAAACATGTCCTGTTCGCTCAACTGCTTATCAGGTGAAATAATTTTCTTTTCAATTGCTTTTTTTCTGACTCCCTCAGCGTCAATTCCACGTCCATCATCTGAAATATAGATTGAAATTAAGTTTCCTTCATTAGCAGCTTTTAATTTTACTGTTCCCGGAACACTTTTTCCTGCGGCAATACGTTCTTCCGGTGTTTCCATACCGTGATCTACCGCATTTCTTATCATGTGAATTAACGGATCTGATAAATCATCAAGCATAGCTTTATCAACTTCTGTTTCTTCACCTTCCATTACCAGATTTATTTCTTTATGCAAATCTCTCGACAAGTCTCTTACTAAACGAGGGAAACGGCTGAAAACCTGCTTAATTTGAATCATTCTTACGCGCATAACACCTTCACGCAAATCAGAAGATATTCTATCTAAGTTCTGAGATGTCGAACGGAATTTTTCTACTACATCTTTATAATCATTTAAAAATGAATCAAATTGTCCTGCAAATCCAGCAATATCTTTCTGATACTCGTTTTTCAGTCCATCTGCATTGTTGCCCGCAGAATTATGAGCCAGCAATCCAGCAAAATGTTTATTTTTATCCTTAAAAGAATTCATTAATGTAGAAAAGTTATCAATGCTTTCATAATACTTAATAGCCAGCTGATTAAATGTCGCTTTATTAATAACTATTTCTGATACCAAATTAAGAAGTTCGTCGATTCGGGATGAATCTACACGAAGTACAGAAGATGTAAGATTTTTAGCGTCTTTTACAGCCGGAGTCGGAGCTTTCTTTTTTATTTCCTCTTGACTCTTCTTTACTTCTTTAGCTGCTTCCGCAACTTGAGGCGGCGGAGCTTTTTCGATATAAGCACTTAACGTTTCTTTTACGTCATTTTTCTTAGGTAAAGCAGTCGGTTTTGCTGCCGGTTCTTCTGATTCGGAATCAGAAGGCGTAAAAGGCACAACCGTAATTTTTTTAGTCATATCCGGCAAATCAATAACTTCTTGCAATTTTTCCTTAGATTCAGAAGAAGCAACAATATAAACTACTGTCTGGTAGAAATCATCAGAATATAAAGAATCAAAATCCGGCACTGTCTTCAAAACTGTACCAACATCACGCAACGATGTAAAAACCTGAATTCCCCCAACAGTTCGCATTGGGTTATCTTCATTAAAGTCTACCGTTACCTGCCACATCGGTAAATGTTCTGTATTTGCCTGCTTGATTTCTATCAAATCATATTCGCCAAACTCGTAAATGCCGTCATTTTGAGCAGGCTCTTCTTTTTTTTCAGCAACCGGCTCTTTCTTTTTTTCCGGTTCAGCTTTTTTTGCCGGTTTTGAAGCAGAATCACCGCCGACAGAATGTTCAGCAATCTTTTTCAATTCATTCAATGTATCATCAATATTTTCAGAATAAACGTTTCCTTGAGCTCTTGCTGCAACCATCTCTTTTATTATATCAAGTGCACGCAGCAGAATATCTACAATCTCGGATGAAACTTTTACCGCTCCGTTTCTGATTTCATCCATTGCATCTTCCATTGTATGCGTAAAATGGCTTATTTCCAAAAACTGAACTGTCGCCGATCCACCTTTTAAAGTATGTGCCGCTCGGAACAAAGCATCAATCGCTTCTGTATCCGATGTATTGCTTTCGAGAACAAGCAAACTTTGTTCTATTCCGTCAATTAAATCATACGCTTCTTCAAACCATTCTTTTAAAAGCTCTTCATCAATAAAATCACTCATAAAAACCCCTTACGAACACCGATGATACGAATAAATTAATATAATGTACTACATTTTTTTAGGAATGTAGCAAAATAATTGGTTTTCACAATAAAGATTGCATTTTACTCTTTCCTTTTTAAAAAGTAAAGTTTTACTTAAAATCAAGTTTACTTGTAAAACATTCGGAAAACAGATATAATTACGAGTTATATATTATAAATTACGCTAATCAGCACAACTCAAACAGTTGTCAATTCATAATTCCAGAGGAGGCGTATTATAAATCCGTCTAACCCATTAATTGTGCAAAGCGATAACTCACTGCTTCTTGAAGTTTATAACCCAAATTTTGAAATAGTACGAAACGAACTTTCAAAATTTGCTGAATTAGTAAAATCTCCGGAACATATTCATACATATTTAATAAGTTCTATAAGTATTTGGAACGCATCTGCCAGCGGTGTCGCATTGGAAGAAATCATTTCTACAATAGAAAACTACTCAAAGTTCGATGTTCCGCAAAACGTTATCGAAAACATAAAAACAATCTACCAGCGTTTTGGGAAAATAGAATTAATCAAAGGTCAAAGCGACGACGAACTGCTTCTTAACGTGAAAGAAAAAAATATTGAATTGGAAATTTTAGCCAATCCCAAATTAAAAAAATATTTGCAAATGAAAGATGAGTCGGGCAAATATAAAATCAGTCTTGAAGTGCGCGGTGATTTAAAAGTCGATTTCTTCAATTATAATCTTCCAATAAATGATATTGCCGGTTATACACCGGGCAAATTTCTTGATATAAATCTGCGAGAAACTACATTAGAAAACAAACCTTTTGCGCCAAGGGAATACCAAAAATTGGCTTCCGAATCTTTTTATCAAGCTGGAACAAATTTAGGAGGACACGGAACTATCGTTCTGCCGTGCGGCTCGGGTAAAACAATAATCGGAATCGATATATTAGCCAAAGTAAAAATGTGTACTCTTATTTTAGCCACAAGCGTTGCGTCTGTTCACCAGTGGATCAGAGAAATTCTCGATAAAACAACAATTACACCGGATCAAATAGGCGAATACACCGGAGATAAAAAAGAAATTAAGCCAATTACGGTAACTACCTATCAAATGCTGATTTACAGGAAAAAACAGACAGATGAGTTTCCGCATTTCGGTATTTTCCAAGCGCAAGACTGGGGATTAATTATTTATGATGAAGTTCATCTGCTGCCGGCTCCGGTATTTAAAGTTACATCCGGAATTCAAAGCAAACGCCGTTTAGGACTTACCGCAACTTTAGTTCGTGAAGACGGTCATGAAAAAGATGTATTCTGCTTAATAGGTCCAAAGCGTTTTGATACACCTTGGAAAGTTCTTGAAAAACAAGGGTGGATTTCCGAAGCATTGTGTCACGAAATAAAACTTCCTCTGCCTGAGGATGAAATGATTGACTATCTTACTGCCGACCAAAAGTCAAAATTTGCACAATCATCCCAAAATCCGTACAAAATTGACGCTGTAAAAGATATTTTGCTGAAACATCAAAATCAGCAGGTTTTGATAATCGGTCAGTATATAGACCAATTAAAAACCATTGCAGAAGCACTAAATGTTCCGCTGATAACAGGGAAAACTCCAAATGCAGAACGTGAAGATTTATATGCAAAATTTCGTACAAAAGAAATTCGAATTTTGGTTGTAAGCAAAATTGCTAATTTTTCAATAGATCTGCCGGATGCAAGCGTTTTGCTGCAAATCAGCGGAACATACGGCTCACGTCAAGAAGAAGCACAGCGGCTAGGCAGAATACTTCGCCCAAAAGAAGAAAACATATCGTACTTTTACACATTTACAACAAAAGATTCACTGGAAGAAGACTACGCGCACAAACGCCAGAGATTTCTTACAGAGCAGGGATATTCTTACCAAATTGATTATTGGGAACCAAGGAAGTAAAAACATGCCTAACGAATACAAGCTAAATTCTTTGAAAGACGATGAAATTTTAAAATTATACGAGCTTTTTTTCGGTCCGATTCTTAAACATCAGGAAACGGAATTTTATCTGGAAAGTTTAAAATCATTTTTGAACAAAGATTCTTCGATTGAAAAAATTGTTAATAAACTGAACGCACTGGAAATAGAAATAATCAAATTGTTATCACAGTTGGAGCAAGTACCCTCTGCATTTCTGAACGAAAAATTAAGCATTATCTTCGGAGAACATCCATCGCTTATCGGGAAAATGCTGCAAAACCTTGTTTCAAAAAATTATATCTTTACGCATGATGAAAAATATTTCTTTGTTCCGGAACTGCTTTCCAAACATTACAAAAGAGAAGGAATAACAGCTGTAAAAGTTGATACAGCAGAACAAATTTACAACAGTGAAAAATTCAGCGACGTAATTAATGTCATTATTTATTTTCTTTCCAAAGGGTTAAAATTTTCAAAAAGCGGAGGATTATACAAAAAAGATTTTGAAATTCTTTCTACAATCTTTTGTACGTCTTCCGGCTATTTGCGAGACGAATACGATATTATCGGATATTTTTTTTCCACTTCATTTATATATGAAGATGAGCTTCAAACTGAAAAAATTCAAGACTTCTTCAAGTTGTCTCAATTGGAACGAATGCTTACATTGACAGAAAAAGTTTTCCCATACCTAAAACCTGTAATATCACAAGTTTATGCGGACAAAACAAGTTATAGAATAAACAAAAACGATTTAAAACTTCTGTTCAAAATATTGCTGCTTGCGTCAGTACTGAATCATGAACCTTACAGAGCCGATTTTGACAGCATTATTGACTTTCTTACAAAAATCGGACTTTGCCGCACTGAAAACGACGACATTATTTTCGTATATTACGAATCATCAAATGTTCTTCCTATGGAACTCAAAATTACAAGCAATTTTGCCATATATACAAATTCCTGCAATACAGACAGTGATTATTACTTGTGCGCATTGTTCAGCGAATTTATTAAATACGACAAAATTACAGAACTGGAAATCAATGACCGCTCTATCTGCCGGGCAATACAAAACGGCTATACATTTGAACAATTTGAAGATTTCATTCTGCAGCACAGCATTAATTTGGGCTCAAATGTAAGTACAACGATAAAAGAATGGTTCTCGCGTCATAATTCATTCTTTTACGTAGAAGGCACAGTTTTCTTTGCCGAATCGCTTGAAAAAGGCAAAACTATAACACGCTTGATAGAAAGCGGAACAATAAAAGCATTTCCGGTAAAAAAAGATTCAGTGTTTTTGATTCCGGATGAAGAAAAAGAGCTGTTTTTCTCGTTTATGTCACGCTCCAATTTTACATTCTTTGAAAAAAAACCGCATAAAACTCCGGATAAGGAAATACAAACCGAAGAACCGATCGAATATAAGACTTTTCTTACTTTTAACAACAACTGAAAGAAAAAAATAATATAATTTCGTAATCATAATTTTATTTAGGAGGAATCTATGGCTATAAAAAATTTCGTTTTAGATACAAACGTTATTCTCCATGATGCAAACTGCATAATGAATTTTGCAGAAAACAACATCATCATTCCTATGGCGGTACTTGAAGAAGTCGATAAATTCAAAAAAGGCGATGAACAAAAAAACTTTCAAGCACGCTATTTCATCAGAAAACTGGATTCAATTTATACCGATTCAATTGATTTCAAAACCGGAGCAAAACTCGGTGAAGGCAAAGGAACACTGCGTATAATTGCAGGTGACGACAATTCTCCGGAAGTAAAAAAATTATTTATGGCTGATTTTGCCGACCACAGGATTTTAACGGTTGCCTACAATATGAAGTACCGTGATAATCTTGAAAATGTAGTCCTTGTCACAAAAGACATAAATCTGCGAATGAAAGCCAAAGCTCTTAATATAAAAGCAGAAGACTACACAAGCGGCACTGTAAGAGATGTCGACACGCTTTATACTGGAAAATGTGAAATTGAAGATAATTCCGGAGAAATCAGCAACAAAATTTTTGACAGCGGCATAAATATAAAAGAATTTGAGAAAATAACCGGCAAAAATCTTACCTTTAACCAATATGTCATTATTAAAAGTAACAACAATTCGATTCTTGCACGATATGACGCAGCTTCCGGCAAAGTTCGCCCTGTAGAAACAAAAAGTGCCTACGGAATTCGTCCGCGAAATGCAGAACAAACATTTGCAATGGATGCGCTGCTTGATGACAATATCCCGATTGTAACAATTTCCGGCAAAGCAGGAACAGGAAAAACTCTTCTTGCGCTGGCGTGCGGACTGGAACGACGTTCCGGCTACAAGCAAATATTTGTTTCGCGTCCTATTATTCCGTTAAGCAATAAGGAAATCGGATTTTTGCCGGGCGATATAAAATCTAAGCTCAATCCATACATGCAGCCACTGTGGGATAACCTTAAAGTTATAAAAAATCAGTATTCCGAAAAAGCAAAGGAATCACAAAAAATAGAAGATTTAACCGAAACAGGAAAACTTCTTATTGAACCGCTTGCATACATTCGCGGTCGTTCATTAAACAAAATTTACTTCATTGTAGATGAAGCGCAAAACCTTACACCGCATGAAGTAAAAACTATAATCACACGTGTTGGCGAGGGAACTAAAATTATATTTACCGGCGACCCACACCAGATTGACACGCCGTATTTAGATATTCACTCCAACGGGCTTACATATTTAATTTCACGTTTTACCGGACAAAAATTATTTGCTCATTTAACACTTGAAAAAGGCGAACGTTCGGCACTTGCGGAACTGGCAAGCGACCTTCTGTAAATGCAGCCCGAAAACAAAAGAATTGCCCGAAATACTTTAATGCTTTATTTCCGGCAAATACTCATTCTGCTCACAAGCTTGTATACAGTGCGCATTGTACTACAGGCTCTGGGAGCAGAAGATTACGGAATTTACAATGTTGTTGCCGGAACTGTTACCATGTTCGGCTTTTTAAGCAGCAGCATGGCTACAGCGTCGCAGCGTTTTTTCAGTTTTGAAATGGGACAAGGAAATGCGGAAAAGTTGCAAAGAATCTTCAGTCTGATGTTTATAATATACGTCATTCTGGCAATCTTTATATTTGCAGCTGCCGAGACTGTCGGACTGTGGTTCCTGAAAAACAAGCTTGTGATTCCCGAAGAACGCTTAAAAGCCGCATTTTGGATTTACCAATTTACAATCCTTTCATTCATAATCACGATATTAACAACGCCTTATATGGCTGCAATAATCGCTCATGAGAACATGAAAATTTATGCTTATGCCGGTATCGCAGAAGCAGCTCTGAAATTTGCAGTCGCTCTATCTTTAAAATTTCTGCCTTTTGATAAATTAACAATTTACGGTTTTCTGCTAATGCTTGTAACTTCAATAAACACCGCAGTCTACAGATTTTACTGTGCCGCACACTATCCGGAATGCCGACTAATTTTTGTTTGGGATAAAGAAAAGGTTAAAGAAATTATTTCATACAGCAGCTGGAATCTTTTCGGCTCAAGCGTCGGCATTATCAAAAATCAAGTTCTCAATATTTTACTAAACGTATTTTTCAACCCGATTGTAAACGCGGCACGCAGCATATCAATACAAGTAAATAATGCAGTAAACAGTTTTGCCAACAACTTCACCACGGCAATGCGTCCGCAAATTATAAAACAATACGCCGCCGGAAATTACGAAAATGCTGCCGGATTGGTTTTCAGCGGCTGCAAATACACTTTTTTTCTGATGTTCATTTTTTCAATGCCGCTTATCTTGGAAATGGACTACGTGCTGAAAATCTGGCTTTCAAATCCGCCGAAATTAGCCGCAATTTTCACTCGACTGGCATTAATCGACGCAGTAATAACATCAATCAGCTACCAAATAATGACGCTAGCTCAAGCTACCGGAAAAATAAAATTGTATCAAAGTTTAGTCGGCGGCATTCTTCTGCTGAACCTGCCGATAAGCTACGTCGTTTTAAAACAGGGTGCTCCGGCGTATTCCGTAATGATTGTCACTATTATTATTTCATGTCTCGCAACAATCGCTCGACTGCTGATTCTCAAGCGTTTAGTGCCTTTTTCATTAACAAAATTTTTCACTAAATCTATGCTGCCGATGTTCAGTGCAGCTTCGGCAGCCTGCATATTCCCGACAATCATACATTTCACAATGGCTGAAAATTTTGTGCGCTTCTGCACTGTTGTACTTATCGCTGTTTTTACGACCGTTTTCTGCATTTTTGCGGTCGGACTTTCCCACAGTGAACGAATCGGCATTTTAGAGTTTATAAAAAAGAAAATTTCACACGGCAGCAAATAAGCGTATCTGGAAAAAAATACGGCCTTGTGATACAACACCGGGAAAAGAGGTTTACAGATGGAATTCATACTGGACTGCTGCACTTGCATAGTAAAGCAAGCGGCTCAAGTAGCTGATATAAAAAATTTTGAAAAAGACAAAGCGAATAAAATAATGCGGAACATTCTGCAGAACTTGGCAAATGCCGATTATACAAAATCAACTCCGCAGCTTATGGGTGAAGTCTGGGATATTCTGGAAGAAGAACTCGGCACGCGCGATGTTTACCGAGAAATAAAATATTACTACGACAACGCAGTTCTGGAACAAAAAAACCGCATTACCGAAAATATTGCGTCACATAACAGCGACTACGACAGATTTACCAAAGCACTGATTTTTTCAATCTGCGGAAATCTTATTGATCTGGCAGCAACGGCTTCTTTTGACACACAAACTTTTTTTAATACAGCGGTTAATCTCGCCGCAACTCCGTTTGCGGTAAATGACACGCAGCTTTTGTATAATGCTCTTAAATCCTGCAAGGAATTACTTTATTTGGGAGACAATTGCGGCGAAATTGTGACCGATAAAATCTTTATTCAGGAAATAAAACGTCAATTTCCGCAAATTCATTTTACTTACGCTGTGCGCGGCTTTGCGGTACTGAATGATGTGACAATGTACGATGCCGATACAATAAATATGCACGAGGCAGCAACAGTGATTTCAAACGGAAGCAAAGCCGCCGGTACCGTTTTGGAAGAAGTTGATGATAAATTTAAAACAGCTTTTAATAATGCAGATATAATAATTTCAAAAGGGCAGGGGAATTACGAAAGTTTACACCCAATCGAAAGAGAAAACCTCTTTTTCCTGCTGATGGCAAAATGTCCGGTAATTGCAAAACTTTTCAATGTTCCGCCGATGTCTGCTATCTGCATGAAAAACACATGTGGCAAAAAAGGTTCGCATGAAAATTAATGAATTAAGAAACTGCACCGGATGTCACGCATGTTATTCTGCATGTCCGCAAGAATCAATTACAATGCACCGCGATAATGAAGGCTTTCTTTATCCTGTCGTAAATAAAATTTCCTGTACAAAATGCGGACTTTGCGAGAAAGTTTGTCCAATTATCACGCCGCTTCAGCGTATCGCAACGTCCGACTCCGCAGCATTTGCAGCTATCAACAAAAACGACAAAATCAGAGCCGAAAGTTCAAGCGGCGGAATTTTCACCGCAATTGCAGAAAAAATAACAACTATGGGTGGCGTTGTATTCGGCGCAAAGTTCGCATCCGACTTTTCCGTAATTCACAGCCACACAAGCAACACCGACAACATTGCTGACTTCAGAGGCTCAAAATATGTGCAAAGTATAATAGGAAATTCTTATAAGGAATGCAAAGATTTGCTTGATTCCGGCAAAACAGTCTTATTTTCCGGTACACCTTGTCAAATCGGTGGTCTGAAAGCCTTTTTGAAAAAAGATTACTGCAATCTTATTACTATAGATTTTATTTGCCACGGTGTACCGTCGCCTTTGCTTTGGAAAAAATATATCAGCTTCAAATCAGCGGACGATCAAAGAATTACAAAAATCACTTTCCGAGACAAAAGCAACGGTTGGGAAAATTACTCATTCACTGTTAATTATGCTGACGGCAATGTTTGCAGGCAAATTTTCCGAAGTAATGAATATATGCGGTTATTCCTGAAAGATGTCAGCCTGCGTCCGTCATGTTACAATTGCAATTTCAAAGGAATTTCCCGGTATTCGGATATTACACTTGGCGATTTTTGGGGAATCCATCAGGAGCTTCCGAGTTTTAATGATAATCGCGGAACGTCTTTTATTATCGTTCACACCGATAATGGTAAAGAAATAATTGCGAAACTCGACAACTGCATAATACAAGAAATTTCAACAGAACAAGGCGCAAAACATAATCCGTCACTGACAAAATCTGCGAACAGCCCGGCTTCACGAAACGCTTTCTTTGCAGATTTGCACGCTGGAAATTTCAACATAAAAAAACTTGCCGCTAAGTATGCTGCCGAATCATTTTCAGTACGGCTTAAAAAAGCATTAAACTGCGCTTTAAGAAAATTATCGAAAATATTAAGGAAGAAAAAATGAAAATCGGAATTATGACATTCTGGTGGTCTGATGATAACTATGGACAGCTGCTACAGTGTTACGCTCTGCAAAAATATTTACGTGATTTGGGTCATGCTCCGTATCTTATAAGATACAAATGGTATTCTGATGTAATCAAAAATCCGTTGCCTATGCGCATTTTGAAAGCTTTGAATCCGGTATTTATGTACAATTTTTTAATAAATAAAAAAAATAAGGCACTGCTGAAAAAAGAAGCAGCCATAAATTCACGCGGTTTTGATGACTTTAGAAAACGTTACATTGCACAATCGGAAACACAATTTTTTTCACTGCGGCAACTTAGGGAAAATCCGCCGACAGCTGATGTTTACATTGTCGGGTCAGATCAAGTTTGGAACTTCTGGAACAATCCAGTTCGGCGTTTCCGTAATGTTATTCATGCATATTTTCTTGACTTCGGGGCGCAAGAAACAAAGCGCGCTTCTTATGCTGCAAGCTGGGGAGTAAAAAATATAAGCTCGGAATATATAAAAGAAATTTCCCCATTGCTTGCAAAATTCGATTATATAAGCGTGCGTGAATCAAGCGGAATCGATTTATGCAGGAAATGCGGCGCAAAATCCGCAGAATGGGTTCCTGACCCGACGCAGCTTTTATCTGCTGATAATTATCGTAATTTGTACAATGAAAACAATTTGCGAAAGCCGCAGAATAAATATCTTCTTCTTTATATTTTAAACAACAAATGCAGTATCGATATTCAAGCTGTTTACGATTTTGCCGCAGCCCGAAAGTTAGAAGTAATTTATGTAACCGGCAACGGAACAATTGATAAATATCCGAAATTTTTTGCAACTATTCCCGAATGGCTTTACCTTATTGACAATGCCGAATATGTGATAACCAATTCATTTCATTGCAGCGTATTTTCAATTTTGTTTGGCAAACAATTTGCCGCACTGCCACTGACAGGCAAACATGTGGGAATGAACGACAGATTGGAATCACTTTTTAAGCGTTATGAAATAGAACCTCGCTTTATTCATGCGAATGATTTTTCTGTACTGGATAAGCCCTACGCCGCAAAGTCGGCAACAAATACAACTGTTAATAAGGAGCTGATTTAATGAACTGGGAACTTTTAATTACATGCAGCGACAATAATGATAACAACGGACGAGATTTATTCCAACGAGATCATGACAGATTAATTTTTTCATCAGCATTCCGCAGCTTGAACCAAAAGACACAGGTTTTTCCGATGCCCGAAAGTTATTTTATCCACAACCGAATGACGCACAGCATAGAAACATCATGCGTAGGGCGGTCACTCGGAGAAAATACCGCCGCAAGGATTGCCGAAATTAATAAAATAAAAAACGCGTATGAGTTCCAAGTAAAAATCGGACGAATTACAGAAACAGCCTGCCTTGCTCATGACATAGGCAATCCGCCGTTCGGTCATTCCGGCGAATCTGCAATTTCAAGCTTTTTTGAAACAAATTCGGCAGTTTTATCCGAACTGAACGAGAAGCAAAAAAATGACTTACTAAATTTTGAAGGCAATGCGCAAGGCTTTCGGCTTTTGTCACGTAAAGAAAGCGAACTAGATGTTACTTACAATGTTTTAGCTGCATTTACCAAATATCCGCGTGAAAGTCATGTCACCGATTACAAAGATTGTAAAGCACACGAAAGAAAAGACCAAAAGAAGTACGGTTTTTTCCAAAGTGAGAAAAACATTTTTGTAAATATTGCCGCTGAATTCAATTTTCATTCACTTACAAATAGAAATGACATTGCATTTGCCCGTTCGCCTTTGGCTTTTCTCGTAGAAGCTGCAGATGACATTTGTTACACAATAATGGATATAGAAGATGGAGTACGGTTGAAAATTTTACCGTTTGCAAAAGCGAAAGAACTTCTTATGCCGATACTAAAAGTTTCCGAGCACAACAGTATTACTCAACGCTGCAGCAGACTTTCCGATGACATTCAAAAAATTGGTTATCTGCGTGCAAAAGTTATAAACGAACTGACACGGCAATGCTGCGATTGTTTTATTGAAAACTTAACTGAAATCGAAAATGGAACATATCCCAAATCTTTGATTACCGAAATTCCGAGTGCAAAATCTGTTAATGCTCTGAAAAAACTGGCGGAAAATAATTTGTACAATTATCAGCCGGTAGCGGAAATCGAAACTGCCGGTTTTGAGATTATTCACGGACTGCTTGAAATTATTTTGGAACTGCAAACTTCTCCCGACACAAAGCGCAATAAACAGCGTGCTTTGTTATTCCCGGAGCATATTGTAAAACCGGCGGAAAATCTTTCGCATTATGAAAAGTTATTGACTGCAACAGATTTTGTTTCCGGACTGACTGACGGCGCAGCAATTAATTTGTTCAATAAAATACGCGGAGTTTCATTTCCGCGCATTTATTAGACTGCTTCATTAAAAAACGCTATTTGGGTACAAATTCCAGTTTATATTTTTGTTCGATTCGCCGATTTTCCGCATCAACAGCATTTCTTTTTGCTTCATATTCGAGCAGTCTCTTAATATTTTCCGTCATTTCCTCAAAAGCAATTTCGCCCTCATCGTTAATTTCTTCAACTTTCAGAAGTTCATAACCTACGGCAGTTTCTATAATTTCCGAAACTTCACCTTTATTTAAATTAAAAGCCGCACGCTCCAACTTTTCATCCTGCAAGCTTCCTCTTGTAATAAAATCAGGAAGAAAGCCGCCGTTTTCTGTGCTGATTTTATCTTCTGAATATTTTTTTGCAGCCGCCGCAAAATCTTTTCCGGCAGAAATTTCATTTTTTGCACGGTTGATTTTGGCAAATGATTTCTGTTTATTAAAGTCCGGTGAAAAACTGACAAATATATGACGCACCTGCAGTGACGGGTTAATTTTGGAAATACTTGGGTTGGTTTTGTAGTAAGCTAAAATATCTTCATCATCGGCTTCATCGTAAGAGATTTTCTCATTTCGATATTTTTCGATAATCACATTTTTCTTTAAATCTTCCGCAATAAACGAGTAACTTAACGGAGAATCTTTTAAATACATTTTAAACTGCTCTACATCCCCAATATAAGCTTCCACTTGTTTATTAATTTCATCTTCATTATAAACAAAGCCCGATGCGGCAATTTCACGGTAATAAAGTTCTTTCTGAGCAAGAGAATACGCCATAAAATAGAACAGTTCGTTAATTCGGTCTTTTGACACCGCAGAAAAATCAAGACTGTCCGCCGAAACCTGATAATACAAAAACGGCAGAACGTATTTATTGGTTACAGAAAATTCTGTTGTATTTACTAAAGGCACTTCATTTTCCAAAGAAAACAACTTGGATTTCTTTTCCATATTCTTCGCAAAAATAAAAATATTGCCAGTGTAGTTAAATGCATCGGTAGATAAAAAAGGGCTGCATTCTTTTCCGGCAGAGCATGACATTAAAACAATAGAAGCTATCAATAAAAAATATTTAACTTTCACTTAACAAATCTCCGTATAACAAAAAGAAAAAAGACCTCACTTGCCTGAGGTCTCTGCTGATAAATACAATAATTTACTGAATTTGAATTTCAATCAAGCCGGGAGCTAACATAGACAACATTTTCAATGAAGTTTCCTGCCAAGTTATCTGAGAATTTGCGATAACTTTGAAATTATATTTCTTATCTGCCGGCAACGGAGTAACTTTAGTTATCCATTTAATGAGGGTTTTTATTCCGCTGGAATTTAAAAATGTTAATTTTGAAAAATCCAGTTCTACATATTTAATACCATTCTCAATTATTTTGTTGTGTATTTGTTCAAAAAAAGGAACAAATATCGGTTCAGGATTCTGAACATCAATATCACCTGAGAAACTTACTTTCACACCGTTATCAAGATCTGTAAGCTCTACATTTGCCTTTTCTGTAACAACATTATCCAATCCAAATTTATTCATACAATACTACCCCATTCTATTTTAAGTCAAAAATTACTGAAACTTTCAATAAATTGTTTTCTGTTGAAAATTTTATATCTGCATTACTCTCATAACGTATTCTGGCAAGTCCAAGCTGAGAACCGCCGTCTGTTCTCAATGCAGCTTCCGCCATCTTCTTCAAGTAAACTTCTTCAGGATTACCGCTGTTGATTCTTTCAATTTCATTTCGCAGAACTTCACAGTTCACCGGATTTGAAAAGTTTTCAACTGAAAGATAAAGCTTGTTTTCTTCCGGCTTATGCTCCACAGTAACTTTAGTTCCTTCTTCAGATGCATACTTTACCGCATTTTCCAGAAGCTCGCTTGCAGCCATTGATATTACATCGGCTTTCTTGCAGTCTGTCAACGCTATAGCAAGAAAACTTTGGAGAAATGAACGCACCGCAGCAATGTAAGTCCATCTCGGTCCGAAAACGAGTTCTATAAAACCATCTTTTATATTTTTTGAGAGTTCCATAAAATATTTCTCTATTTATTAATTTTTAATGGAGTCACGATACAATATTGTTTGGTGTATTGCAACAATTTTCTAACCTTTAACTTTTTTCACATTTTTTTAAACAGAAGTGCATTCTTTTCTTAATGTTCTTTGTTAAAGTAAAATTATAAAATTGTCGACCTTGTTATATATTTAAACAAAAAAGGTCTGAACAAATGAAGAACATATCTTTGCATACAAGAACAATTATAACAGCCGCCTCATTAATATTTTTCATTTTCGCTTTAATGTTCATTGGAAGTATTTCTCTATCCAAAAAGCAGATAAAGAAACGATTCAATGCCGAAATAGAACAATTCAAATCTACAGCTGCCGGCTGCTTATATTTGCCTATAAAGGAAAAACAAACTGAAAACGTATCTGAAATTCTTTCCGGATTACTGCAAAAAAAAGATGTCTTGTGCATTGAAATATATCTTGCAAATTCACCTAAAGAAATATTTTTTGCCAAACAAAAAATTGACGGCGATATAAAAGAAACTACGCTCCCTTTTACCGAAACTCCGAAACAAATTGCAACTCAGATGACGTTGCGTCCAATAGATAACACAGGAATAAGTGCAGGATATATAAGATTTTTCTTCGATACCGCATCAATGCACGCCGATTACAATGAAGCAAGAAGAAGAAGCTTAATTCTGTTTATTTGCGGCTGGCTTGTATTATCTGCGCTTATATATCTTTTTGTTCAAAGAACTTATCTTTCTCCATTAAAAAAATTAACGGTTAATATTGAAAACCTAAGTGTAACTTCTTTCGACAGCCAAATTTACATGAAAACATTCCAGAATTCTCAAAGAGAATTTGCTGTAATTGAGAACTTTCTGAATCAGTACATAAGAAAAACTGCCAATATTACAGAACGGCTTCAAAATTTTTTCCGACAACTCAAAGATGTTTCCAAAGAGAACTTGAAGTTATCTTTGGATTTTGAAGATTCTGTTAATTCCGAAGCAAGTGCAATTGAGGAAATTTCGGCTACGTTGGTAGAATCAAGTGCATCTATTTTAAATATTTCAAACAGCACGCATTCAAGTGCAGAAAAACTTTCTACAAGTGCGGAAAAAGCTAAGGCAAGCTTTACATTAATAGATCAAATCACTTCGTCAATAACCGATATTTCCGAACAATCTAAAAAAATTCAGAATGCGCTGTCACTGATTTACGATGTTACAAATGAAACGGAAATGCTAGCAATGAATGCGTCCATTGAAGCTGCAAAAGCCGGAGAATTCGGAAAGGGTTTTTCTGTTGTAGCAAACGAAATCCGAGAACTGGCAGAAAAATCGCAGGAATCTGTTTCCGACATAGATGAGAAAATCAAACAGAACAACGAAATTGTAGAAAACACACAAACCGTCATTGCCGACAGTCAAAAGACATTGAAAGAAATTCTGGAAATGACAGTTGTTTCCGACCAATTTTTGTCACAAATCGCCGTAGCAATTAACGAAACTTCTACCGGACAAGATGAGTTGTTGAAAGCTGTTGATAATATAAATGCTGCAATGACAAAAATTGTTGGTCTTGTAAGTGAAATGAAGACAAGAGCAAAAAGAATTGATGAAATCTCTTCTGTAATGGAAAGTGTTCTAAAACAACAGAAGTAAAAAAAATGAAGTGTATTCCAAATCTTTCGTGTTAGGAAATACACTTCATTTTTTCATAAGCGACTTATTTTATTTAAGCAATTAATTCAAATCAATTTCTATTTCATCAATATTAAATTTTTCGGCAACTTCAGAGCTTACAAGTTCCGCATATCGGTAAACAGAATCACTGTGATTATCGGAAAGATAAAGTTTAACAGTATCGGCTTTTTTATTTTTCAAAATGATATTCATTTGAGGTGCAATAGTTTCATCATTTTCAGTAAATCGGAAAGCTTTCTTTTCTCTAAAAAATTTATTAGGAACATACAAAACCTTAACTGAATGATCTCGGTCAAAATAATTGATTATAAGACCTTCTCTGCACTGAAAAACTTTTTTAATCATATAATTATTTACAGTGTATTTATCTTCTTTTCCTTCTTCAGATGTTTCCTGAGCAAACGCACCCACAGCACAAACGGCAAACGCCAAAATAAAAACCAACATTTTTCTATACATCAAAATTCCTCCTTAAATCCTTTTATAGAAACTTCCCATATATTACCGAAAAGCAGTATAAAATCAAGAAAAAAAAGAGAAAATAATTTACTTTGCCGGAACATTAAGATATACTCCGGCAACAAAAAAACAGATAATCTTAAAGAAAAACTCTGATTCTTATTGAAGACAAGCTTTAATTTTAATCAAACATTGTGATTTTATAAGGTTAGAAGAGGAGTAAATGTTGGACTTACAAGAATTGCATCTTGCAGTAAACGACACATTCAAAGTACTTCCCGCTCCGGGACTGCTCTTATTGTCAAATGACGGAACCCAAAAAAATCTTATTACCATAGGTTGGCTGCAATTCGGAAATCTTTGGAACAAATGGACAGTAAACGTTTTCATCCGTCTATCACGTCACTCATTTAAAATATTAAACAACAGCGAATATTTTTCACTGAATGTTTTAGCCCCACAGAAATATATAAACCAAATAAATCTGTGTGCACAGACATCCGGCAGAAACTGCGACAAAATAAAAGAAAGCGGATTGACAATTGCTGAAAACAGTGAAACAAAAATAATCTCAATAGCCGAAGCTCAAACCGTATTTGAATGCAAAATTCTCAATAAAGTAATGTTGGACAAAGCAAATCTTTCCGACGATTTACACAAAAAATTTTATTCAAACGATGACTTTCACCAACTTATTACCGCAGAAATACTAAATATTAAAAGATAAGGACTGTACTATGAAAAAAGAAGCAGAAGAAATCAACAGTATATTAAAAAATTCATCACCTACCTTTTACTCTGTATTAAGCGAATTGGGAAAACGTCTTTACATGCCGAAAGGGATTATTTTCCAAAGCAATCAATCAAAAAATCATGCAAATCATTATAATGCGTCTATCGGGATTGCCAAAGAAAACATCGGTTTTGACGAAAGCAAAGGCATTACCGTAGAGAATCTTGCGCCGATGACGCTTAATTCCATAGGCAAGTATTTTACCGGATTGGGACAAAACGAAATTTTCAATTATGCACCGCAACCCGGACTTCCGGCATTGCGCGACTACTGGCATGAAAAAATTGTACGCCAAAATCCGTGCCTGAAAAGTAAAGAACAAATAAGCCGTCCTATTTTAACAGGCGGACTGACTCATGCAATAAGTTTGGCAGCAGAGCTGTTTACCGATCCGGGCGATGAACTTTACCTTGCCGATAAATTTTGGGAAAACTATTCATTGATTTTCGATGTGAGATACCAAGTAAATCTGATTCATTATAAATTGTACAAAGATGATTACTCCGGTTTTAACCTCGAATCATTGGAAAATACTTTGCGAAAATCCAAGAAAGACAAGCTGATTATGCTGTTTAATTTTCCGAATAACCCAACAGGCTACACTGCAACTGAAAAAGAAATGGACGCAATCCGAGATATTTTAGTTCGTATTGCGGAAACTGGAAAAAAACTTGTCGTTCTGTGCGATGATGCTTATTACGGTTTATTCTACGATAAAGACATTTATCCCGGCTCAATTTTTTCAAAGCTTGCAGGCGTACATGACAACATTGTTGCTGTAAAAATCGACGGCGTATCGAAAGAATGTTACGCTTGGGGATTTCGAGTTGGTTTCATAACTTTTGCTGATAATTTCCAATCGGAAGACGGTTACGGTGTAATGGAAGAAAAAGCAGTCGCCGGCATACGAAGTTCTGTTTCTTCATGTTCCAGCATTGCGCAGTCCGTTTTAAGCCACGCAATAAAAGATGAAGATTACCCTAAAGAAAAGGCTGAAAAATTTGCAATATTGGAATCACGCGTCGCAAAGGTAAAAGAAATCGTTTACCGTGAAGAATACAAATCTTACTGGGACGTTTATCCGTTTAATTCCGGTTATTTTATGTGCCTAAAGATAAAAAATATACCGGCAGAAACAGTCCGCAAACATGCTCTTTTCCGCTATGGATTGGGTACAATCGCATTTGACCAAGATTTGCGTGTAGCATTCTCGTGCATTTCAGAAGAAAATCTTGAAACTGTTTTCCATATCATAGCTAAATCAATAGAAGATATTAAAAAAGGCGACATTGAAACAGGGAACTAATTAATAATGAAAGTAAGCATAAGAATTAAAAATGAAGATTGGAAACGCGACCTTCAAGAAGCAGCGATGAATACTATCAATAAAAAATGGAATGAAGGAAAAGAGCTGACCGAAGAACTGCTGCGAAAATACATAATAAGTGAACATTCGCCTATTCGTGCAGTGGAACTGAGAATTACCCTTTATGAAATTCCAAGCCCGAACAGCGTTCACTTTGCTCGTCATGTTCATTCAGTTCCTTATGTTACCACACACCGCCCGGACAGAACAGGTCAAGAACGCAGCGTAAATGACACATGCACACATATAATGGATGTAAATATTCAAGCACTGATTGACATGGCACGAAAACGCCTTTGCATCGGGAAAGTAGACAAAGTAACTTATGCTTATATGCTGGAAATAAAAAAAGAGCTTATTGCAATGGGAAGTTACTACAAAGTAATCGGTGAATGTTTAGTACCAAACTGCGTGTACAGAGGCGGCTGCCCGGAATTCAAATCATGTGGGTTCTGCAGCAAATATACCGAAACAGGAATTGCTGAACGTTACAAAAAATACAACGACGAGTTATCATAATCTTTCATCACCACGCAGCCTTGCAAAATTCTCTTTGACTGCATACTTTTTCCCTTAATACAAATTCACTTTTTTTTCTTAAAAAGTTATAAAGCATACAAAATTTTTTAGGCATTCGAGCTTTGTCTCATTTTTGTTTTTATGAAAATGTAAAAAATGAGAAATTGAAATAATTTTGTTTATAAACTCTCGTTCTGCTTTAAACCACTTTTTATAACAAAGAAACATGTGAAAACTAATGCAAAAAGAGGCTTTTTATGAAACTTGGACTTGACATTGGCTCTACTACAATAAAATGTACAGTTTTGGATGATGACAATAAAATTGTTCATCAATCATACGACCGACACTATTCACGAATAATAGAACAGGCAAAAATACTTTTTAATGACCTGTCAAAGAAGTTCCCCGATGCCGAAATGAAAGTTGCAGTTTCGGGTTCCGCCGGAATGGGAATTGCCGACAGTCTGAATCTTCCTTTTATACAAGAAGTTTATGCTACAAAAGTTGCGGCTGAACATTTTGCCCCAGAAACGGACGCAATCATTGAACTCGGCGGCGAAGACGCAGAAATTCTTTTTCTGACCGGGAATTTGGAAGTCAGAATGAACGGCTCTTGCGCCGGCGGAACAGGTGCATTTATAGACCAAATGTCTACACTGCTGAATCTGACTGTAGCACAAATGAATGAAGAGGCTGCAAAAGCGCAAAAAGTTTATACAATAGCTTCCCGGTGCGGAGTTTTTGCGAAGTCCGATATTCAGCCGTTATTAAATCAAGGTGCATTAAAAAGTGATATTTCGGCAAGTATATTTGCCGCCGTTGTTAATCAAACTATTGCTGGACTGGCTCAAGGACGTCCGATTGAAGGCAACATTTTATATCTGGGCGGTCCGCTTACATTTATTTCCGAACTACGCAAAGCATTTGATGAGGCTCTCGGCAAAAAAGGTTTATGCCCGGAAAACTCCCTTTACTTTGTAGCTTTAGGAAGTGCAATGCAAGCTTCTACATCAATAAAGTTATCTGATGTCGCAGAAAGAATCAGCCATTACAAAGGCAATTGTGCCTCATCTACAACATTGCCGGCACTTTTCAAAAATGAAGCGGAATACCACGAATTTGCTACTCGCCATGAAAAGGACAAAGTTCCGTGCAGAGACCCAAATTCTTATACCGGAGACGTTTTTTTAGGAATTGACGCCGGTTCTACTACTATCAAAATGACCGTAATAAATACGGAGCGTGAAATCCTGCTGACAAGTTATCAGTCCAACAGCGGAAATCCGATTCCTTTGGTGTTAAAATTTTTGGAAGATTTCTACAAGAATCATCCGAATTTGCATTTGGCAGGAGCTGCGGTTACAGGTTACGGAGAGGAAATTATTAAAAATGCCTTTCTGATTGATGAAAATATTGTTGAGACAGTAGCTCATTTTACTGCCGCAAAAGCATTTTTGCCCGATGTAGAATTCATTATAGATATAGGCGGTCAAGATATTAAATGTTTTAAAATTGCCAACGGAACAATAGACAATATTTTCCTTAATGAAGCATGTTCCTCCGGCTGCGGTTCATTTTTGCAAACATTTGCAAGTGCGCTCGGATACTCAATTGCAGATTTTGCGAAATTCGGACTGAAAGCCGACCACCCTGTAGATTTAGGCTCACGCTGTACGGTTTTTATGAATTCATCTGTAAAACAAGCCCAAAAAGACGGCGCAACAATCGAAAATATTTCAGCCGGGTTGTCTATAAGCGTAGTAAAAAATGCACTTTACAAAGTAATACGAGTAGGTTCGGCAAATGAACTCGGAACAAAAATAGTAGTTCAGGGCGGAACATTTTTAAATGATGCCGTACTTAGAGCTTTTGAGCAAGAACTAGGCGTAAATGTTGTTCGTCCGTCATTATCCGGGTTGATGGGTGCATACGGTGCGGCTCTTTACGCTGCCGAACATGTAAAAAACGGCACAACCGTACTTTCTGCAGAACAATTAAAAACATTTAAACATGAAGTAAAAGCTACGACCTGCGGGCTTTGCAGCAACCACTGTCAACTTACCATAAACACATTCGGAAACGGCAGAAAATTCATCGGCGGCAACAGATGTGAACGCCCGGTAACAAAGCGCGATTCAATCAACAATTTGGACATGTACCAATATAAACTTGAATTACTGCAAAATTACTGCAAGCCACAGACAAATCCGGGCAAGCGTGGAAAAATCGGAATTCCTATGGGGTTGAATTTTTATGAATTGCTTCCGTTCTGGTATGCATTTTTTACATCATTGGGTTTTGAAATTGTAACATCTCCTGTATCAAACAGAACTTTGTTTTTGGATGGGCAGCACACGATTCCGTCCGATACAGTTTGTTTCCCGGCAAAACTACTGCATGGTCATATCAAAGCATTAGCAGATAAAGGAATAAAAAGAATTTTTTATCCTTGTTTGTCGTACAATTTAAATGAAAAACTTGGAGACAATCATTACAACTGCCCTGTTGTAGCGTATTATCCGGAAGTTATTCACGCAAATATGCCGGAAATCAAACAAATAGATTTCAAATACGATTACTTAGGAATTCACCGAAAAAAAGATTTTCCTAAGAAAGTTCTGCCAATTCTGCAAGATTGGGCAAAAGACATTAAACTTAAAGAAGTTCAAAAAGCTGCGGACAAAGCATACGAAGCGCATGAAAATTATTTAGCTAAAATTCGTGCAAAAGGTTGGGAAATGATTAACGAAGCCAGAAGCAAAAAAATGCCTATCATCATCCTTGCCGGCAGACCGTACCACATTGACCCGGAAATTAACCATGGAATTAACAGATTGCTTGCAGCCTGCGGTGTCGCGGTAATATCGGAAGATGTCGTAAGCGACAAAGTAGAGCGTTTCCCGACTGCGGTACTGAACCAATGGACTTATCATTCAAGATTGTACGCTGCAGCTAAGTACATCGGAGATGTAAAAGACATGAATTTAATTCAGCTGGTTTCATTCGGCTGCGGAGTTGACGCAATCACTACAGATGAAGTACGAAGTATCCTTGAAGAAAAAGGAAAAATCTATACACAATTAAAAATCGATGAAATTACAAATCTGGGTGCGGTAAAAATCAGACTGCGAAGCCTTTTTGCTGCAATCGGTCACAAGGAGAGTTAATTCTTATGAAAGAAAATATAACAGATGATGTAAACAATAGACTGCGTGACAGTCAGGGAAGAGTTCTTTTCACAAAAGATATGAAAGATTTCACCATTTTGATTCCGATGATGCTTCCTATTCATTTTACACTGATAAAAAATGTTTTTAATCACGCCGGTTACAATATGGAGCTGCTGACAAACACCGGACCTGCCGTAGTACAGGAAGGGCTGAAATATGTTCACAACGACACATGCTATCCGGCATTGCTGGTTATCGGGCAGTTAATAGATGCACTAAAAAGCGGAAAATACGATGTAAACAAAACAGCGTTAATCATTACACAAACCGGCGGAGGCTGCCGTGCATCCAACTACATCCACCTGCTGCGTAAAGCATTAAATAAAGCCGGATTCGGTTTTGTTCCGGTAATTTCGCTTAACATCGGCGGCTTGGAAAAAAATGCCGGCTTCAAATTGACAATTCCGATTCTACGCCGAGCAATTGCCGCATTAGCTTACGGTGATGTGCTTATGACATTGAATAATCAAGTAAAAGCATACGAGGACAATCCCGGTGAAACCAAAAAGCTTACAGATGAATGGGTAGCAAAACTTGCCGATGAAGTAAGCTGCGACAGAGGTTTAACAACAAAAGAAATGGAGAAAAATCTTCATGCAATAATAAAATCATTCAGTGATATTCCGCGCCATGTTGTTCCTAAAGTGAAAGTCGGAATTGTCGGTGAAATTTTTGTTAAATATTCCGGTCTGGGAAATAACGAACTGGAAGCTTTCCTTGCGTCACAAGACTGTGAAGTTATGGTGCCGGGTTTAATGGGATTTATGCTGTTCAAAATTGACAACCGACTGGAAGATATTCGACTTTACGGCGGAAGCCGCATGAAAAAAATCGTAGTTTCCATATTAATGCAATTCTTTACAAAGATGGAAACTCTTATGATTGATATTTTCAAAGATTATCCAGAATTTATTCCGCCTTCATCATATAAGCACACAAAATCATTAGTAAAAGGAATGATCGGCTACGGAAATAAAATGGGCGAAGGCTGGCTTCTTACCGCCGAAATTCTCGAACTTATTGAACTAGGTTATGCAAATGTTGTTTGTACGCAACCTTTCGGATGTCTGCCAAATCATATTTGCGCAAAAGGTATGATTCATAAAATCAGAGAAAGATACAATGACGCAAATATTGTCGCTGTAGACTACGACCCGGGCGCAACAAAAGTTAATCAGGAAAACAGAATAAAGCTCATGCTTTCTATTGCACGGGAAAATCTCGCAGGAAAAAATAAAACTCATGAGTAAATTATATTTAGTAAAAGCCGGAACAAACGAATCTTTTGAAGTTCAAGACAACTGCACTGTAGGAAGGGAAGCATCAAATGAAATTGTGCTTTCTTCTTCCTACATCAGCAAGTACCACTGCAAACTGACAAAGAAAGAAAATGTTTGGCTGCTAAGCGATTTAAATTCCACAAACGGAACATTTTTAAACGGTGAAAAAGTCACTCACACTACTGTACTGCGCGACAAAGATACGATAATGCTCGGTTGCAGCGATTTCACTTACAATGTGAAAGTTGACAATGACATTGAAATCCCGGAAATAAAAACGACTGTTCTGAATAATGAAAATATTGAGATTCTGCAGCATAATGAAAAGCCGCAGACTTTTTCAGAACACTTCAAACTGACCAATAATGCAAATCATGACAAACTTTTATACATTTTAGTTCCGTCTGTTGCCGGGATATTTCTGCTTTTCCTAATTATCGCAAGCATTATCGGGTATTTTAAACAACCGAAAGCTGATGAAAAAAATACTGCGGCTGCCAATGTAATTGTCCGCAATGAACACACCGCTTTGGGAACCGGCATTACTCAAAATCAGCAAGTAACGCTTCCTGAAAAAGAAAAAATGCATTACATCGAGGATTTTATCGTAGAACGATTGATGAAACTCGGTGAAAAGCGTGAAAACATCACAACCGATATGATTACCAGAACAATTTATTACATGGAATATTACAGACAAGGACAAACTTTTTATGACAGAATGGAAAAGCGCAAAAAGTACGTGCAGATTATCGAAGATGAACTGAAAAAAGTTAATTTGCCTGCAAGTTATTCTTTTATTCCTTTTGTTGAATCCGGATACGAACCTGAAGCATACAATAAAAAATCTGGAGCAAGAGGGATGTGGCAGTTTGTCCCTGCAACAGCCAAAGAGTACGGCTTAGCAGTCACAAAAAACCGAGACGACCGTACAGATGTCCGCAAATCCGCCAAAGCCGCCGCAAGATACCTTTCCGATATGTGTGCGGTTTTCGGTAATGACGCATTTCTACTTGTGACTGCTTCATTTAATTGCGGCGATGGACGGTTGAGAATTGCACTGAAAGAAGCCAATGCACATGACGGAGATTCCAAAAGAAAACGCTCCTTTTTTTACTTATACGATAAAAAACTGATTCCACCTGAAACAAGAGATTATGTTTTCAAAGTCGTTGCGGCGGCTTTGCTTTCTGAATATCTTGCCCAACAGGAAATTACGGAGAAATAAATGGCTTCTTGGGAAAACTTTCTTGATGAAAACAAAGAACTTGTTGATTCTATATTTACACACTTAAAGGAAGAAACTCGAAACGGAATTGAAATTACACCGCCGAAAGAACTTAGGCTGCGCTTTACATCACGTCAGCTTTCATCGGTAAAAATATTAATTTTAGGACAAGACCCGTATCCGCAATCCGGCGTAGCTACAGGACGAGCGTTTGAAGTAGGAACGCTGCATTCTTGGTTCGACAGCTTCAGAAATACATCGCTGAAAAACATTGTCCGTGCAATTTACGCTGCTGGAAATGACAGAATTTTGAAATTCAATGAAATTTTGCAGGAAATAAAAGCCGGCAATTTTAAAATTCTTGCGCCAAACGAACTATTTGCAGCACTTGAAGCGCAGGGCGTTCTGTTTTTAAACACCGCATTCAGCTGCCGAGTCGGTGAACCGGGTTCACACATAAAACTTTGGGAACCATTTACCGCTAAATTGCTTTCATTTATATCAAAAGAAAACCCGGAAATTCTCTGGTTCATCTGGGGAAGCATTGCCGAAAAGCAAACGCAAAATCTTTCCATTAAGAAACTGGTGTCATCACATCCTATGATATGCTGCAATAAACCGAAAGATTTTCTGTTTGACGTAAATATGTTTAAGCAAACAAAAGACTTAATCTGCTGGACAGGAATACACGATCAGTGCATTAATGATTAATCATTAGGTCTAATAATCAATATATGATTTCACAAAAGGGGGAGGAAAATGAATCATATTAACAAGAAATTTTTATCTATTATAATTCTTCTAACGGCTTTTTGTGCCAACGCAATCGAGATTGTAAATCCGGAATCACCGAAAGAACCGGAAGCAGAAAAGAAAAACATCACAAAAAAACAATACAACATCGAGTTTAAAAAACAAGACGGGCTTTTTTACCGCGGCTATACAGAAAGCATGACAGGTTTTTATCTTGACAAACTGACTTGGGACGGCAACAGCGAGGGAAATCAGGCGAAACTCATAGATTTTGTGAAATCAATCAATATTAAAGGCTACAAAATGAGTAAACGAACAGCCGAAAATTTGTCACTCGTATATTATATTCCGTATATTTTTGATATTGAACTGAAAAACGGCACAATAATCAAAGACGCTAAAGGCAGAATTCCGCAAATTGATTCATTTTATGTCTTTGATGAAACCGGGAAAGAAAAGTGCTTTACATATTTTATGCGCTACTGGCTTGAAGACAAGCGGATTTTTTCCGACAACAATTCCGATGATTACGATGAAACGCCGCCTTTGCCTAAAGAACTTGTCACATTCATCGAATTCGGTACGACAAAGAAATAAAGGAAACAAAAAATGCGACTTGATAAATATTTAAAAACCGCACTTATTTTCAAAACCAGAAGCGGCGGTGAGAAAAATATAGAAAACGGCGGCGTTTTGCTTAACGGCAAACCAGCTAAACCGGCCTCCAATGTAAAAGAAGGCGACTTAATCACAATCCGCACTTTGGAAAAAGAAACAACTTACAAAATTGTACAACTTCTGGAAAAAAATGTATCGCGTCAAATGGCAAAAGAAATGTACGAAATCGTAAGCGAGACAAAGTTAGATATTATCTGACACAAAGTCTGGAAAGTTTTTGGTAATGTACGGCATAAGCGATAAAGTTCTGAATTCCATTATAGAATCAGCCATTTCTTATGAATTGGAATACGTCATTTTATTCGGATCACGTGCAAGAGGTGATTATAAAGAACGAAGCGATATAGATTTGGCAGTACTCGGCAAGAACGCAGATATATTCGGCATTGAGGCAGAAGAAAAAATTCCTACGTTATTAAAATTTGATGTTGTAAATATGGGCAAACCAATTCAAAAAGATTTGCTTGATTCAATAAAAAAGGACGGAGTAATTATTTATGAAAAAATATGAAAACTTTTGCCGGGCATATAAAAACCTTTCAGATGCAATTACACTTGAACCTCCTTACAGCACTGTAGTTCTTACCGGACTTGTAGGATTATTTGAAATCACATTTGAACAAGCTTGGAAAATGATGAAAGAATTGCTGGAATACAGCGGTTACTCCGAGAACTGCACGGACTCACCGCGAATGGTAATAAAAACCGCATACCAAGCCGGAATGATAAATGATGAAACCGCCTGGCTTAACGCTCTGGCAGCACGCAACAATGTAACGCACTCTTATAACGAAGATATTGCATTGTCCATTATTGATGATACAAAACGGCTTTTTATGAAAATGTTTGCGCAGCTGAAAGACGAAACAGAACATAAATGGCTGCCAATGAATGAATTATGATAACTTTTATGTGAAATGTAGCTGATATTTCTCATAATTATGAGATAAACTACAACTTTTATTCCGCTTAAAATCCTCACTTTGTAACTTTTACAAGAATTCTACCCCCCCCCCCACGTTTTTTTTACATTTTCGCCAACTTTTAATACTTAATTTCTTTTTCATTGAATTTTGAATTTAATTCTTCTATTTTTATCCTAAATATTCATTATATTGTTCAATCAATCGCAACATACGCAAATCCAAAGGAGGTTTTCCATGAAATCGGCAGCAAAAAAACAAGGAAAACTTGTTCATAATTTCATTTTATCAATCGGTTTATGTATTTTTGTATTCATTACTTTTCAAATATTTTACTTATCTAATGAAGTAAAAAGCAAAATCTCACAGTTATACCAAGCATCATGCAGTGAAATCGTTGTTGCAAGAGCGGCTCAAATTTCAGAATGGAATGAAATCTTTATTAATGACTTGCGCTACTTGACAGAACAAAAAGTTGTGAAAAACGGAAATATTGACGAGATTCACACTTGGATAGAAGAACACGGCGACTTTCCTAATCCCGAATTCGGAATGACATTATTTGCAGACATCAACGGCAATACAACTGTTTTCAATAGTTCTGCAAGTGCGAATATTTCAGACAGAAACTACTTTAAAAACTTTATCAGTAAAAAACCTGCCGAGTTTACAACAGCACCGGTAAAAGAACGGGCTTACGAACGCTACATGTATTTCTGTGCAAAAACCGCCTACAATTCACAAAATATTCCGATTGGATTCTTTGCAAACGGCGTTTACCTAGATAACCTGATAGAAATATGCAACAACATTAAATTGGGTAACAATGCGCATTCCGTTATTCTCGACGGTGACGGAAGAGTTATTTCCCATTACAACAAAGACTACATAATGAAAGTAAATTACCTTACAGATCCGGAAGGTGCCGACAACAAAGGATTGCAAAATCTTGCAAGAAAAATGGTTGCCGGAGAAACATCAAGCTCTTGGATAAGGAAAGATAAAGTAGATTACTTTGCAGCGTTTGCGCCGGTGCCGGGAACCGACTGGTCAATTGCTTTGGAAATTCCGAAACTGCAAATTAACAAAATTGCCAATGTGCTTTCACTTACTATTTTTGTATTCGGCATTATAATGGCACTGGCAATTACCGTTGTCGTAGTGTTTCTTTTCTCAAAAATTACAAAGCCTCTTAATGAGTTTGAACATGCGATGCTTGAAATTGCTTCCGGAGAAGCCGATTTGACCAAAAGAATTAACATTGACCGCAATGACGAAATAGGTCGACTTGCTGCAAGTTTCAACATGTTTATGGAAAGAAACCAAAATATTATACTGACAATCAAACAATCGGAACAACGGCTTTCCGAAATTGAAAGTGAAACGGCGCAGAAACTTGTTGATACAAAAGACGCAATCAAACAATTGTCATACAACATTGATAATATTGAAACGCAAGAAAAAAATCAGTCGGGTGCAGTGGATGAAACAGCCGGCGCAGTAGAAGAAATTACGCAGAATATTGACTCGCTGGAACGAATGATTCAAACAACAGCCGCCGGAATGACGCAAGCTTCCGCTGCAATCGAACAGATGATAAGTAATATTAATTCAATCAATACTTCTGTGGAAAAAATGTCTGCTGACTTTAATGAACTGCAAAAAGATGCACACGTCGGAATCGAAAAGCAGCACGCTGTAAATGAAACTGTTATTTCAATTTCAGAACAATCTGCAATGCTTATGAATGCAAACAACGCTATTGCCAATATTGCCAACCAGACAAATATGCTGGCAATGAATGCCGCTATAGAAGCCGCTCATGCCGGAGATGCCGGAAAAGGTTTCTCGGTAGTTGCCGATGAAATCCGCAAATTATCAGAAACTTCTGCGGAACAATCACGCACAATAGGAGATGAACTGAAAAAAATTACCGGCTCAATTTCATCTGTTGTAAAAATGTCTGATGATTCTGCAAAAACTTTCAGTTCCGTATCGAAAAGAATCGAACAAACAGACAACGTCATAAATCAAATTCACAACGCTATGGAAGAACAAAAAGACGGCTCCACTCAAATCCTTGAAGCACTTCGTACAGTAAACGACAATACTTCGGAACTGAAAGTTGCCGCTACGGAAATGGCAGCCGGAAACAAAACAATTCTTGAAAGTATGAAACTTCTGCGTGATGTAACGCTTACAATCAATAATTCAATAGAAAAAATGGCTGTTGAAACAGAACATCTTCAGGAGGTAGAAAAACGATTGTCCGAAATGACAGAAGATATGTCTGCATCGGTTAAACAAATCGGTGAAGAAATAGATCAATTCCAAGTATAATTAAAAAAGTAACCAAGGCTAAATCTAATCTCAAGGCAGCTTTCCGTTGGTAGCTGCCTTCCTTTATTTATCAGGCGTGTCAATTTTTTCCCAAGGCAGAATTTCTCCGAGTTGCTCTTTCATCAGATTGAAGCGCGTTATGTAATAATCTTTCAGTTCGTCCGATTCCAAACTATCGATAAATGCTTCGTTAAACTCATAAAGCTTTATCTGTGCTGACGAATAATCAACTTTTGTCGTTATCTGAATCGGCGTAAGTCGGTACTCAAATTTTTTGTTCTGCCAATGTCTAAGCACATCAACTTTAAGGATATACGAATCCCCGGTATACTCGCGAAAAGCTCCGGGATTTTTATAATTCATTTTGTAACGTTGCCCGGAAATAAAATTTCCCATTGAGTACATTATCAACGTTTCACGATTATCCGAAGCTGCGTATTTTTCCCAAGCTTGTACGACATGCGGATGATGTGCCCAAATAATATCCGCACCGCTTTCTGCCAATTTTCTGAAATATTCTCGGCGCAAATCGGTAATACTGCGCACATATTCAGGTTCCGCCGTATGAACAGAAAGAACAAGCAAATCGCACATCGTTCTTTCTCTGATTTCAGCAACTTTCTCGGCAAACTCCCGGCGATATTCCTTGTTGTAATAGTAAAGCTGCACTTTATGCCTGCTTTCGTCATAAAGATTAAGAATTTCCGTCACTGCCACAAACGCAATTCGCAAATTATTCTTGCATATAATCTGCACATCAAGCCCGTCAAACGCAGTTTTCCGTATTCCCGAAAAATAGATTTTTCTATGTCCTTTCTTATCGTATTTTTTTTGCAGAAATTTTGCCGAATCAAGCGTTGCCAAAACTCCGCTGATTCCTTGGTCATTGGAATGATTATTTGCAAGAGAAAAAATATCCACACCTGCGTTAATAACAGCTTCCACATATTCACTGTGGACATTAAAATTAGGGTAGGTAGAATATGGAAGCGAATTATCTATTGGGAATTCAAGATTGCCGAAAGTTAAATCGTCCGCTAGAAGATATTCGGCTACATTCTCATACATTACGGAAAAATCTTTCATATTAAAATTAACATCATGCGCCATAACATCGCCGATAAAACTAAGCTTCAAAACTTGGGAAGAACAGCCGCACAAAAATACTGCGGCAACAAAAGATAAAAAATAATTCCTCACTTTCACTCCAAAAGCGATACTTTATTTATCTTATATCGCAATGTCAACAGTTATTTTTTATTACTTTACAGAAAACTTTTATTAATGTAAAAATAACGATAAATCAAAATTCAAAGGAGGTCATTTTATGACTAAAAAATTTCTATCTTTATTTGCAGTATTAAGTATTGCTGCTATGGCTATTTTGAGTAGCTGTACTTCTGCCGGTGTAGAATGCGGTTTAATCGGAAAATGGGAATACTCTGAAAGTGGATTAAAAATCACTGCAGAATTTACATCCGATGACTTGTTCAAAGTTACTACAGAAGCAACTGTTTTCTCAGTAACAACCACAAATACTACCGAATCTAATGTTAAATCCGTAAAAGATCATACTGTAACAACTGAAAAAAGTGGTGTAGAAGCAGACGTTGAATACAAAGATTTGGGATGTGATTCTGTTAAATTCAAATTTGTCGGTGAAGATTGGCGAACTTATAAAAAAGTATTCTAATAGCTAAACACTGAAATTTAACCGTACAAACAAAATGCCTCCGGGAACTGTAAAACGCTCAATTCCCGAAGGCATTTTTTTGTTTTCATACGTAGGTTTATGCTTATGTCATTGCGTCTATTTGTAAAATCTATAAGTATAACTGCTCGCTATTTTCTTTACCAAAACCGTATCTGGCGTGTAATCAAATGATACATAATCGGCATCACTTTCCACATAAACTTCCACAAAAGCATACGGAGCTATAATTATACTCGATGGCTCTCCGTATTTTATATTTTTCACGGTAATTGTTTTGCTTGTGTCATTATCAAAAGTCCACATTATACAAGTACAGTCTCCGACTCTGCACGGATTGCAGCCGATAAGCATGAACATTCCAACAATTGATAACGCAAATAATAATTTTTTCATTCATCACTCCTTAATTATCTGATTTTAAAAATAGCAGACATCGCTCTTTTTCTTTTATTTCAGGGCATATTTTCTCAATTTTCATCGTGTATTTCAGCCCTTTTATACCGGTAAGCTCTTCATCGATTGTCTCACGGCGACCTTTAAAAAGCAAATACGGGATTCCAGATTTAAAGTACGGCATTGTCATCTGCAATATTTCAGCTGTCGATTTAAATGCACGGCATGTAATAACATCAGTTTTTTCGCAGAAATCATTTACAAGGCACGAATGCACACGAACATTTTTCAGTTCCAAAACTTTTGCCGCTTCATTAAGGTACGCCGCTTTTTTTGGGCTTTTTTCTACCAAATGCACAATTTTATTCGGAAATGCAGTTCCAAGCAACAAACCGGGAAATCCGCCGCCGCTTCCCAAATCAGTAATTACAGAAAAAGGCTCAAAATATGAAAAACCACCGATACAGTCATAAATATGTTCCAAAATTATAGTTTCTGCGGAAAGCTTTCTGGAAATCACGTTCAATTCCTGATTTTTCTCCATTAGGAAATCAAAAAATTTGCAAAAGTTTTCAGTTTTATCCGCAAATCCCAAAGGCGTAAGCAATGATTCCAAATACATTCGTTGTTTTTCTGTCATTGTGGAATCTCCTTTTCGTCGTAATAAACTTTCTTAAAAACCAAGCCGTTCGGTTCAATCGTATCGCATGCAAGCCGTCTATTTGCTCCGTCAAGAATTTCTTTCATCCTGACAGGCGGTTCCCCCTTTCTGTACAATGCTAATAGCGTTCCGGTAATAATGCGCACCATATTGTGCAGAAACGCACTTCCGACAATACGCAAAGTTACCAAATCACCGTCACGCCTTGTATCCAGTTTGTAAAGTTGACGAACTTTTGTACGGCTTGGGTCATCCGCAGCACAAAAAGAAGTAAAATCATGCTCGCCGATTAAATACCTGCAATATTGATTCAGCACATCCACATCTAGGTCATAATAACAAAATGACGCAAAGCGCATTCTGCGCGCATCGGGGAAACGCTGATTTACCAAGAAATAATGATATTCTCTTGCCTTTGCGTCAAAGCGAGCACTCCACTCATCCGGCATAAATTCACAGTGTGTCATGCGGATTGTTCTGGGCAAAATGCTGTTCAGCGCACGAAGCCAGTTGTATTCTTTTAATTTATCAAGTTTTGTATGAAAATTTATTACCTGCCCATCTGCATGGACGCCTTTATCCGTGCGCCCGGCACAAACAATTTCGGGAACTTCACCTGTAATTTTACGCAGCGCATTTTCAATTTCACCGGCAACAGTCGGCAGTCCGTCCTGAGCTTGAAAACCGTAAAAATCCGTTCCGTCATACGACAGCGTCAGTTTGACATTCACCTTCCGCCGCCTTTTGCATTTTTGAGATTTCATCATAGAAATCATGCGCTTTATTTAATATTTCCTGCGGTTTGTTGGAATCGGATTTACCCATACCGAAAATTTTTCCATAGTACAGTTTCGCTTCTTCCAAATCTTTCGCACGAACTTCAGGATCGGATGTATCGCCATACCGCAGCAGCAACGTTGCAATTAAAAACGTTACACCGTCATATCCGTAATCTTTATCCAAATCCGGACCCAAAACTTTCATTTCTTCCATTATCTGCTGCTTTGACTGATTCAGCTCTACCGCATACTGATACAAAAACAAAGCTTTTTTATAAAATGCGGCAGAAAGAAAATCGTAATAAACTCCGGGATGTTCCTTGTTCAAATCTTCAAATAAAAACGCCGCTTTTATTGCGCAAAGTGCCTGCTTTATAACCGGAATAAATTTTTTAGGCGGAAAGAAATCATAGCAATGCATTGCCAAAACATAACCGACAGCACCGGATTCCAATGTTCTTGCTTTGGAAAAATCTACAGGCGATCCGATAAGCTTTGTCGCTTCCGTCATTCGTTCCTTTATGCGGCTCTGCAATTCTTCCGCAGCAGCTTTCGGCACTTTAAGAAAATCTTGCGGCAAACTTGAATAAAAACAGTCCGGGCAAACAACCGGCGTATAAACAAGTGGATAAACATTGCCGAATTTTTGGCTGGGCTTATACAATCGATGAAGAAAATCAGTCAATTCACCGGCAATCAACCTGCCGCCGCCGCTTTGCAACTTTTCCTGAAAAAAATCATGACCGCAGACAGGACAGTGAATCGCCTCTCTTGAAAGATATGTAATGCCTTTTCTGTAAGCAGTTTCATCCATAAAGTCCATAAATAAATTCTCCTGATTTCATTCTAGTATAACAACGGCAGCGGCGACTGTGGTCTCATGAGTAAGCGAAACATGAATTTTCGTAACGCCAAAGCGTTCTGCAATTCTTTTAGTTTCTCCGTATAATTCCAAAAACGGCTTATTATCCTCATTATGACGGACTTCCACCTCACGCAAAGTCACGCCGCCGCTTATTCCGACGCCCAACGCTTTCCCAAAAGCTTCTTTTGCCGCAAATCTTGCAGCAAATGACTGAGCACTTTTTGTACGCTTTCTACAGTATGCAATTTCATCAGCCGAAAAAACTCTCTGCAAAAAAGCTTCGTTTTCCTGCAAACGTTCAAAGCGTTTTACATCACACAAATCTATTCCCATACCAAGCACTTTACTGTATCCCAATTTTTAATAAAAATATTCATATTGATTAAAATCGTCATCAATTAATGCATTTTCAGTCTTCCCGAAAACATCAGGATACAATGCCATTTTCAAGTTTAAATAAGGCACAGCCTTTTCTGTAACACCGCCGGAATGAGTTCTAGGAACGCCTACCGGATCTGCAATATCAAAATATTTAACAGCTTCAGTAAAATATTTCAAAGAATCGGCAAAATACTGATGTCTTTTTGTCTTTTTATATTTTCCGTACAATGCAGCACCGAGATTGTTCGACGACTGATACAACATCTTCACTGCATTCTGATGTTCTTTCAAATCAAGGTCAAGCGGTCCGTTTCCCTGTCGGAAAGTATTGAACTTATCGTAAACCTCAAGCAATTCACTGTATGCCAAATCATACTGCGACATATTCAGCAATATAGTTCCTTTCATAAACTTCAATGAATCCGCATCAGGGCTTTTCTTCAGCAAATTGTCAATCTTTGTATACGCCTTATCGTAGTCGCCCTTTTTGTAGTACAACCAACCCATATTATAATTCATAATGTCGTTGCTGAAACCTTTTGCCTGCGCATCGGTATAATATCTTAACGCTTCTTCACGGTCAGCTTTTGTTAAATACGCAAAGTTGCCTAAGTTGTAATACGCTTTGCCGAAATCGGGATTAAGTGACACTGCCCGGTCGAACATCTTGAATGCACGAATATCAGTTCTTGATGTTTCATAATAATTTTCACCTAAATCATTGTAAACATTCGCCTGAAAACGATTAAAAGCCTTTTCCGAACCGAAGATTTGCTTAACATCTTTAGCTGAAAGCATTTTCATTTTAGCTTCGGCACTTTCCAGATTTTTTCTTTCATCAGGTCTTACAAGAAGTGCCTTATTATAGCGCGCCATTTGGTAATCATACTCAGGATAAGGCGGTTTTTTAGGCACTAAGCCGCCTACGCTGGTAAGAATTCGTCTTGCTTCATTTAAATCGCCACTGTCAATCAGGTAACCGGCAGTTTTTATCTGCGTTCTGTAGTCCTGTTTCTTCAAATAAGCCGCTGCCCAATGATATGTATCAAGAACTTTTCTGCGGTTATCCATTTTAATGTAAGTCGCCAGCAAATTATTTATCGCAGCAGCATTATTCAGCTTATAATCAAGAACATCCAGAAATTCGTTTTCCGCATCTTCAAGCTTAGAAGGCTCAATTTCCGCCCATTTCAGATAAGTTTCTCCGCGTCCATTTCTAGCTTCCAAATCCTTGCGGTTTTTATCCACCCAATAATTATACATAGACAACGACTTTTCGTATTTTCCTATATCACGCAAGAATTCCGCATACTCAAAGTCCAGCATTCTGTCTTCACGCTGCTGCGCTGCCATTTCATATTTTCGTTCGGCTGCAAAATTTCTTTCATGGTCACGGAATTTTCTTGCATACGCAATAATTTCACCGTAACGCGGCTGAAGTTGATATGCCTTGTTAAAGTTTTGTTCAGCATACTCGTATTTATTTTCGTCAATATTCTTTCGTCCAAGCTTGTAATACTTGCCCGCTGTATATGTAGGATAAAGGATTGTAACGTAAAACATCACCAAAACTGCAATCATTACAATCAATGCCGCAGTCCTTGCCAAAATCGGCAGAACATTTTTTTCTATTACTCTAAGGAATGACTTTTGTTTTTTCTCGTAAGCTTCTCCTGTCAATCGAGTCAACCCGACATTGTGAAGAGATTTATCACCGGTTAATTTTTCGTACTGCGCAATAATATCTTCATGTTCACCATGTTTTATAAGTTCTTTAACAAGAGGATGAACTTTTGCTTCCGAATACTTAGGATTAACTATAGCTTTGGCAATTTTAATTTCCGCTTCTTTTGGAAATGTAGAAATTGTGACAATTACCTTTTTGCGCTCTTCCGGAGTCAGTTCAATTTTTTCATCACTGTCGTCGCTTTCAGGCTGATATGTTTCTTCATAATCTTCATCCGGTGAAAAAGACAATGAATCTGTTTTTGCTGCCGGTTCAGAATATTCGTCATCAGCCGGAGAATCATTGCCCGATAAATCCAAACTGTCCAAGTCGGGCAGGCTGTCATTATTCGGTTCATCATCGGAAAGGCTTAAATTATCCAAAGATGAAAGATCAAGCAGATTTTCATCATCATCGCCGCCGACAGAAGAATCACTCAACATACTTGACAAATCAATTTCTCCGTCATCACCGTCAATTGAAAGACTAGGCAAATCAGGTATTTTATTTGTACCGGATAAATCTTCCGCATTATCAAAATCATCTGCTACAGGCAAAGCTTCCATTGTATCTTCATCGGATAAAATAGGCTGGCTTTCTGCATCTTCTACAAGGTCATCCGCAAATATATCGGGGATTTGAATATCTTCTTCCGCAATTTTTTGTTCATCTTCTTTCGGTGTTTCCGGTACGTCATCTTCCGGCAGCGCATCAAGATTGTCAAAATCGCTCAAATTATCAGCCGACAGAAGCAAATCCATATTAAAATCATCTGCCGGAAGAGAAATCTCGTCATTATCAATAGCTTTAATTTCCGGAATATCATCCATCATAAATGAATCATCATTGGAAGAAGAATCGCTGCCACTGTCAAGTGAATCGATTGACAAATCACCAAGTCCGTCAAAATCACTGTTTATAATATCATCTGCGGAATCATCGGCTGCCGGAGCTTCGGGAATCGGATCGTCATCGCTGTTAATAGAAAGAAAATCTGCATTATCAGGTTCAGAATTGAATTCTGCGCTAACATGATTTGATTCTGTACTAGCAGAAGAAGCTGTTTCCTCACCGAATAAATCAGCCATTTCATCATCTGGTATCACAAGAGAATCATTATCTTCGGCTTTATCCTCTTCATCGCTACTGCCGTTTTCTCCGAGAAAAGCTTCCATATTATCAAGAAAATCGTCATCTGTTTTTGCAGTATCCGGCTCGCTTTGTTCCATAGCTTCTTCAAGGCTGCGAGAACGTTCTTTCTCCTTAGCAGCAGAAGCAGCCAAATCTTCTTCCTGCTCATTTGGAATATCGTCAAGCAGTCCGTCAGACAGCAAATCATCATACGATTCGCTCGGCTCAAGCTTTTCCTCTTGCGGAAGCTGCACCAAGTTCGGCGTTTTGCCTTTTTTCTTCATAACTTCGGCTTCATCGGCAATCGAAGCAATTTTATCCTTTAAAAAAGGAAGATCTTCAAATTTCGGCATAAGATTCTCTTTATTATTTAATTTTGGTTATACAATTCGCTGATAATGTCAAAAAATAGATTTTTTTTCTACACTCAAAATCAGCATTTCTAAATGTTTAACCTCTCAATTAAGTTTCTCGGAATCTTTCCGAGAAATTAAATAGTTAAAACAGCGAAAACACTGACGTTTTGGAAAAAATCAGAATGTTTTTGTTCTTCATGCGGATTTTTTACTAAACAAAGGGATACATACAAAAATGAAACGATACATATTTGCCGTTTATTTTATTCTTTTCTCATTATCTACAGTATTTTGCAATGAAAATATAATCAGGCGTGTTGATGTAAACCAATTAAAAAAATCAACAGCTCCGATTTTCACAAAGGACGGAATAATCATTACTCTGCCGCCGGAAAATGCCGGACGACAGGAAATTTTCCTTGTAACAAATTTGGATAACTGGGAAAAGCAGCATTATTTCAACACAAGTTTATACGGTGTTTACTACTGCAAACTTCCTTATACCGGCAAGAGCGACTTTGTTTATAGACTTAACATCAACGGTTTTTGGACTGTTCCGAAAAACAGCGCAAACTATACCGACAGTTACGGCAATCAATTGGCACAAGTCACAATTCCCGATGAGGTAAAATATTTTAACGGTTCTCCGGAAATAGAAGAGATAAACGAACGAGCGGATACAGTAAAAAAAGTTACTTTCCGTGTATACGCACCGCAGGCTTCAGCTGTAAATCTTCTTTGCTCCAGTTCAAATTTCAGTCCGTTCACATACGCTATGATAAAAGATTCTGCCGGGTTCTGGGAGATTTCGCTTCCACTTTCATCAGGCAGCTATTCTTATTGTTATTTTGTAGACAACGTTCGGGAACTTGATATTAACAACCCGGATAAAACATTAGCTCCCGGATTAGGCAGAATGTCCGCTTTCAGAATCAATTAATATTATAATTCCGGAAGTTTAAATATTTCCGGGATTCCGGCAAAACAGAAATCAAGCTGCTCCAAATTGAAAATTACAAGATTGCTGCCGTAATCTACCGCACTGTTGTACAAAATCCCATTAATGCCATTCGATTTGCATACATCGGCAATAAAGCGCGGAACAAAATATTCCGGTTTCCAGCATTTATCTTTGCGTACAGGGCAACGGATTGCTCCGGATCTCATTATTCCGCTAAAAACCAACGGCACCGAGTTTATATTGTTGCAATCAAGATAAAAACTTAAATCTATAATGCCGTATACTTTGCGAATGTAAACTTCCTGAATCCAGCAAATTGAATTTAAACTGCTGCATATTTCCTGAAGGCATAATTTTTTTGATTGGCTTAAATAAAAATGGCTTTGTCCGTAATGGTTAAAACGACCTTCACAGATAACAACTTTTTCTGGATCCGGCGGAAGCATTTCCTGCGAAGCCATAATATGAGAATCTCTTACCGGACGACCGCGATACCAGAAGCTGTCCGTAATATCAATAAGCGGTGCTTCCTGAACTTCTTTGATTATTTTCTTGCCGATTTCATGCTGCGCGCCCATGTACGGATATTTTTCCAAATATGAATAAAACTCGTAAATTTCAGGAACAATTTTATCTGTTATATCCTGAAGCCGCTGCTGAAAAACTGTTTGGTAATTATCACTCATTGCTAATCCTTTTATCAGCGAAGTGCATCACCGCGTGAAACAACAATACGGTATCCGATTGATTCCATACGCTTTTGCAGACACTGACTGCATTCGGCAGCTTCATCGCCGGTACAAATTTTATCATCATAAAGTGAATATTTCTTTCTGACGCTTGTGGGTGAAAGATTCGGCATAACAACATTTGCACCGGCAAGAATACCAAGTTCCCGTCCACGCGGATTGATAGTTCCGAGCGCAGTTGTAGCCGGCAACAAAACTTTCGGAAACAAAAGCCGCAGCATTCCCAACAAAAACAGCGTCAGTTCCAGCGAACCTTTTTCCATTTGAGCAAAAGGCGTTTCATGATGCGGCAAAAAAGGACCGATTCCAATCATATCGGGCTGAAGCTCTTTAAGGAACAGCAAATCTTCTGCTATACATTCCGGCGTTTGCCAAGGCGAGCCTACCATAAAACCGGCTCCGGTCTGAAATCCGAGCTTTTTGAGGTTGAATAAATTTTTCTTTCGTTCTTCACACGACATTTTAGGCGGATGAAGTTTGCGGTAATGTTCCGGAGCAGCCGTTTCGTGACGCAGCAAATAGCGGTCTGCACCGGCACCCAAAAAAGCCGCATAAGTTTCATACATGCGTTCGCCGACCGACAACGTCAATGCACAGTCGGGAAAATCTCTTTTGATCGCTATAATCAATTCTATAATTTTTTCATCGGAATATTCAGGATCTTCTCCGCCCTGCAGAACAAATGTTCTGAATCCCAAGTCGTACCCTATACGGCAACATTCCATTATTTCTTCCATTGTTAATCGATAGCGACATGTGTTTTTATTCGATTTTCTTATTCCGCAGTAATAGCAGTCATTCTTGCAGTAATTGGTAAACTCTATCAAACCTCTAGCATAAACATCTTTTCCGTAGTAAGTTTCCCGAACCTTTCTTGCTTTGGAAAACAAATATTCCGACAGCTGCGGCGTAATTCCTTTTATTAAAAGAATAATTTCTTCCTTTGTAAGAGATTGAGTTTGCGCAAGTTTATCAATTAACTCATTCATAATCTTCTCCTTTACCACAAGTATCAAAAACTTTTCGGGAATAAACGGTTTTTATTGAAACTCCGTCCAAGCGACCTAATTTCCCAGATAATGCTGAAATTTTATCCTCAGGCGCATCTAAAACAATACTTATTACCGAAATCTTACGTTCTCTGTAAGGAATTCCCATTCGTCCCAAAACGTACTGCTTATATGTATGCAGATACCCGTTTATCTTTTCAGTTGCCACTCCGTCTTCTACAATTATACTGATAACTGCCACTCGTGTTGTCATTTCATTCTCCTAAAATTATGTTTTTTATAACAATAAAACGACAAAAACAAAGCATTAAAATCAAAAATATTAATATAAAAGTTGTTTTACGTACATTATTTGACAAGTAGTATTTTTTCTGATATTTTTTCGCAAAATTTAACCTAATTAAAGAGGAGAAAAGACATGATTTCTTACAAAGATTTGGGTCTCGTAAATACAAGAGAGATGTTTAAAAAAGCTATAAGCGGCGGATACGCTATTCCAGCATTCAACTTTAATACAATGGAGCAAATGCAGGCTATAGTTCAAGCTGCTGTTGAAACAAAATCACCTGTAATCATGCAGGTATCAAAAGGCGCACGCCAGTATGCAAATCCTACTATTTTGCGTTATATGGCACAAGGTGCAGTTGAATATGCAAAAGAATTAGGTTGTGAAAAACCTCAAATCGTTCTTCACTTAGACCACGGCGATTCTTTTGAAACATGTAAATCATGTATTGACATGGGATTTTCTTCTGTAATGATTGACGGTTCATCTCTTCCTTACGATGAAAACGTAGCTCTTACAAAAAAAGTTGTAGAATATGCTCATCAGTTTGATGTTACAGTAGAAGGTGAATTAGGCGTTCTTGCAGGTGTAGAAGATGAAGTTGCAGCAGAAGAAAGCCACTACACAAAACCTGAAGAAGTAAAAGACTTCGTTTCAAAAACAGGTGTAGATTCTCTTGCTATTTCTATCGGAACATCTCACGGTGCTCACAAATTTAAACCTGAACAATGTAAATTGGTAAACGGCGTTTATGTTCCACCTCCACTAGCTTTTGACGTTCTTAAAGAAATCGAAAAAGAACTTCCGGGATTCCCAATCGTTCTTCACGGTTCTTCTTCAGTTCCAATGGAAGAAGTTAATACAATCAACCAGTACGGCGGAAAACTTGAAGCTGCTATCGGTATTCCAGAAGAACAATTGAGAGAAGCTTCTAAATCTGCTGTATGCAAAATCAACATCGATTCAGACAGCCGACTTGCAATGACTGCTGCAATCAGAAAAGTTTTTGCAGAAAAACCAGCAGAATTTGACCCTAGAAAATACTTGGGTCCTGCTCGTGACAATATGAAAAAATTGTACATTCACAAAATTATCAACGTATTAGGCTCTAATGACAAGCTATAAGCTTGGCATAGACAAACTGTAAGTTTGGCTGATAATTAACAAGAGGCGGCGTCATTTTCAAGATGCCGCTTTTTTATTTCAATTCAAAAAAAAGGCAAAAAATATGGAAAACATCGACAAAGAACAGCCTCAAGAAATACTGAAAGCTCAAAGCATCTCCATAATAAGAGACGGACATTACATAATAAAAGACATTTCATTCTCTGTTAATCAAGGTGAAAACTGGGCAATAATAGGGAGAAACGGCAGCGGAAAATCTTTTATGCTGAAAATTTTATCTACATTGATTTATCCGTCAGAAGGTGAGATTACAATTTACGGCAGAAAGTTCGGAGAAACAAACATTTGGGATTTGCGAAAAAAAATCGGCGTAGTCAGCGATAGGCTACAGCAGACATACAACGGCAACACATGCGTGCAGGATGTAATTCTTTCAGGCTTTTTTTCCAGTATAGGACTTCATCAAGATATAGAAGATTGGCAAATCGAAAGAGTCAAAGAAATCATGGACTTTCTTAGGCTTACACCAATGGCAAATCGCCCGTTTGAAAGCCTGTCTCAAGGCGAACAAAAAAGAGCGTTAATCGGAAGAGCACTTGTTTTTAAACCGCAACTGATAATTTTAGATGAACCATGCAGCGGACTTGATATTGCCTCGCGTGATGACTTTCTGAATTTTTTAAGAGAAATGATTGCCGACGGGCTGCAAATTATTTTTGTTACTCACCATATTGAAGAAATCATTCCGGAAATAACCCATGTCATGCTGATGGAAAAAGGGAAAATTTATAAATCAGGAAAAAAAGAAGATATGATGAAGCGTAAACAGCTGCGCTACATTCTCGGAGTAAAAAAGTTCAAAATGAAAAAGAAAAAAGGCAGATACTGGCCTCGCTACTACTAATTTATTCTGATTTTATTTCATCATCAATTGTTACCACATATATTCAAGGAGTAAAAATGTCTAATGATAATTTAAATGCGGTTTATGATGTGCGCACTTTGGGAAAGCCTAGAATGCTTGCGCTTGGTGTGCAGCATATGTTTGCAATGTTTGGCGCAACGACTCTCAAGGAAAATACAGTTTTTGCAATTTTTGAAAATCCAGACACTTCATTAATTATAACTTCTATAGTCACAATTGTTCCGATTGCGATTGCAACCATGATGGAACACATCGGAGACATTGCCGCAATTTCATCAACTGTAAACAGAAATTATTTTGAAAATCCTGGACTTCACAGAACACTTTTCGGTGACGGACTTGCAACTCTTGTAGCTTCACTTTTCGGCGCGCCTGCGAACACAACTTATGGCGAAAACACTGGCGTTCTTACTTTGTCAAGAGTTTACGCAACGTAATTATCGCGGCTCTGATTCTCGTTCTTTCAATCGGAATAAAATATAGTTCCGCTGGAGCTGTAAACATTCATATCGGCGGACTGACTCTCGGACTTTCCGGCTTGGCGACAGGAGCTTTGGTTGGAATCATTTTGAATATGCTTTTGCCTGAAAAAAAGGCTTCGGAAAAAGAGTAATTTATGGAAAATAAAAATGTAGTTTTTTTATAATTGAAACTGAGGGACAGTCTTGTATTCTGTTTCGGAATCAAGGTCTGTCCCCTATTAAACTTGTTTTCTTTGTCATTCCCATGAAACAAAAGAATAAACTGCTGTTGCACCTTGTGCAGTTTGACTGCAAAATATTTTTTGCAACCCGTTAGGCATGACACATTAAATATACGTCCGGTTCTGTTATCGGCTTATCGGCAGTGTAAACTGGCAGATAAAAAAATTAGCTACAAAAATTCTTTCACTCCGCCGAAAGTTTTGCGATGTATCGGACTTGCACCGAATTGCTTAACTGCATCTCTGTGTTCTGCTGTCGGATAACCTTTGTGCTTTGCAAAGTTGTATTGCGGATAAAGTTCTGCCATTTGCATCATATAGCGATCTCGGCTGACTTTTGCCAAAATAGAAGCTGCCATAATTTCCTGAATTTTACTGTCGCCTTTTACGATAGCTTCACCAGGAATTTTCAAGTTAGGCGGATATTTATTCCCATCTACCTGAATAAAGTTTGGTTGAATTTTAAGCTGTTCGACAGCACGCTGCATTGCCAAAAAAGTTGCCTGCAAAATATTAAACCGGTCAATTTCTTCCGGAGTTGCATAAGCAATCGCATAAGCGGCAGCGTGCTTTATAATTTCATCAAATAGCAATTCTCGTTTTCGTTCTGAAAGTTTTTTTGAATCATTAAGCCCTTCTATCTGCACTCCGTTTAATATCACAGCTGCTGCATATACAGATCCGGCTAAAGGACCTCTTCCGGCTTCATCTACTCCGGCAATGATTGTATCCATATTATATTCCTTGTTAATTTTTTAAAGTTCCGACTAATGTTACTTCATCTCTGTCATGGTAAAGATGCACAACTTTTGCGTTAATTGTATGCGGCATCAGCAGCCCGGCAGAATTTTCCAGTTCTGCAATTAATTTAATTGGGTTGACATGACCGAACTTAAAATTAATCACAAAATAACGGCATTTCCGATTTGCAAACCACTGCGAAATCATCTGCATTACATGGTGCGGCTCTTCTACCAAATCGCAAAACAACCAGTCGGTTCTGCTGCTCGGAACAAACTTGAATGCATCTGCCTTTTTATGAATTATCGTTTCCCATTGCAACGCGCCTTTTTTCAACGGACCATTATCTATTGCAAAAACAGTTGCGCCCCGTTTTGCCGCGCTGAAACTCCAGCCACCGGGAGCCGCACCTAAATCGACTACCAAGTCATTCGGCTGCGGAGAATACTCCAAAATTCTGTACCCTTCTTCAACTTTCAGGTAAGAACGTGACGGCGCCAGCGGGTCATCTGCCATTCTGCATTGACCATTGTAATAAAAAGAGCAAGCCACATTCAATTTATTGAAATCCGTTACATAAACAAGCAAACCTACGTAACTGCCCGGTTTCGGCGGAAAATCATCAACAGCCAATTTTGAAACTCTTGACATGCGCTTTTTCAGAATTTCAAAAAAAGTTTCCTTTATAGACTTCATTCTGCGTGAAAGTCCCGGTTCTGCTCTTGAATCGAGAAAAACGGCGTACCAATCAGCTTCAAATTTTATATTTTTTGTGCTGTTAATAAAATAATCAAATATTCGGTTGGCAAGAGTTTTAACTCCGGTATCTTCCAGAGTTTCACTTTCATCAGCAAAAAAATGAGGAAAAACGCAATTCCCCAATTTTCCCGAATAAGTGACGCAGCCCGGAGTTTGTGACAACGGAGTTACATTGCGCAAATCAGCCAGTTCATCTCTTGTTAATGCTTCAAAACTGTTTTGACAAACAGTAAATCCTGTCTTTTTAATCATAATTTCTTCCTTAATAAATAGGACTAAAAGTTATCCGGCAAGGCGTGAGCTCACCGAAAAATGAAATCGTACTCTCTTCCTCGAAAGCCGGTTATTGAATAGTTTCTGCTTAATAACATAAGGGTTTTGTGTTGTCCACATCATCAAAAGCTTCATAAATTTTATTTAATTTTTTTATTTTGTATGTTATATCTTGATTTAACTTTATGCAAAGTTAGGAGAAAAGAATGATTTTTAATAGAGTGTTAATTATTTATACACCCAAAGTAGGAAATAAGAAAATAAAGAAAAAACTGCCACAGATAAATAAACTAATGAAGAAAATATCAACAAAAACTCCGATTTTTTATGAAACTCAATCTGTCGATGATACGCATTCTTTCATATCTGAAAGTTTGTTGAAAAAAGATTTTGATGTGATTCTGTCTGCCGGAGGTGACGGCTTGGTTTCTTCTGTTTGCAATGCGTTAATGCAGGTTCCTAAAGAACTTCGTGTTCCTTTTCTGCCACTGCCAATGGGAAGCGGAAATACGTTTGCCGCAGATTTGAATATAAAATCTATAAAAAATGCTGTATCGGCAGTACAAAATTCCGTGGCTTCATCCAAAATAGATTTGCTGAAAGTTACTGCAAATGGAAAAACTTTTTACTGTGCAAATGTTTTAGGTGCAGGTTTTATCACTGATGCGGCAAACTTAGCAGAAAAAAGCGGAAAGAAACTCGGCGCATTCAGCTATATTTTAGGCGTTTTGAAAGCATTGAAAAATATGCGCTGCTACAAAGTAAGACTTTTTGACCGTGAAGGAAAAGTTATATTTCAAACTTCAAAAGCTGTGCTTATTTCATTCAATAACAACCCCAAAACCGGAGCGGCTTTCAAAATGGCTCCTGACGCTTTGATTAATGACGGATTGGCGGATGTTATTATACTTCATGATATTTCACGCCGAGAGCTTTTTTCCGGGTTCTTGAAAATATTTAACGGTGAACATATTTTTTGCCGAGGCTGCGAATATTTCCAAACGGATTATGTAAGAGTGGAAGCGGAACCGGAGCTTGCGCTTATGCCGGACGGAGAATTGTTCGGAACATCACCTTTTGAACTGGAAATAGTGAAAGACGAATTGGAAGTCGCTTTAGATTTAAATTAGCAGAATAATATTACATTTAATATACACACGTCGACAGCATAAAAGTTAAGTTGTTGACTAACAAACTAACTTCTTTTATAAGTACAATCATTTGTTTTTTGCATAAAGGAGAAAGTTAATGGACGGTTTGAAAGCGTTTGATTCAGAATTATTTGATGCAATGGAAAAAGAGCTGGGACGAGAAAAATTTCAACTGGAAATGATTGCCAGTGAAAATATTGTCAGCAAGAATGTCCTTGAAGCACAAGGCAGCGTATTAACTAATAAATATGCGGAAGGTTACCCCGGAAAAAGATATTACGGCGGCTGCGAATATGTTGATATTGTAGAAAATCTTGCAATTGAAAGAGCTAAAAAGTTATTCAACTGTGAATATGTTAATGTTCAACCGCATTCCGGAAGTCAGGCGAATATGGGAGTTTATTTGTCTGTACTGAAGCCGGGCGATAAAATATTGGGAATGTCTTTGGCACACGGTGGGCATTTAACTCATGGTGCGACAGTAAATTTCTCCGGAAAAATTTTTAGATCATACACATACGGAGTTTCAAAAGAAACAGGTTATATAGATTATGATGAACTTTTGGCTACTGCTGAAAAGGAAAAACCGCAGATGATAGTTGCCGGTGCAAGTGCATATCCGAGAGCGATTGATTTTAAGCGGTTCAGAGAAATTGCAGATCGTGTCGGAGCTTATTTAATGGTAGATATGGCGCATATTGCAGGGCTTGTAGCTGCCGGAGTTCATGAATCGCCGATTCCTTATGCACATTTTGTTACAACTACAACACATAAAACTTTGCGCGGACCTCGCGGCGGAATGATTCTCATGGGAAAAGATTTTGAAAACAAAATGGGAATCGTTGCACCTAAGAGCGGTCGTGTGAAAATGATGAGTGAAATTATTAACGGAACTGTTTTCCCGGGAATTCAAGGCGGACCGCTGATGCATGTAATTGCAGGAAAAGCTGTTGCATTGAAAGAAGCATTAGAACTTTCATTTAAAGATTACCAAATTCAAGTTGTAAAAAACAGCAAAGCTTTAGCGAAGAAGTTACAGGAATACGGTTTTGAATTGTTCTCAGGCGGAACAGATAATCATTTAATGCTGATTAACTTGAACAACAAAGGCGTTACCGGCAAACAGGCGGAACAAGCTTTGGATAAAGCCGGAATTACTGTTAATAAAAACGGTATTCCTTTTGATACTCAACCACCTACAGTTACCGGCGGACTGCGTGTCGGAACAGCAGCTTTAACTACAAGAGGCATGAAAGAAAGCGAAATGGAATTGATTGCCGGTTGGATGAACCGTATTATTTCCGATATTGATAATGCTGCACTTCAGCAGGAGATTCGCAGCGAAGTAAAAGTTTTGTGTGAAAAATTTCCAATTTATTAAAACACTCAAGAGGGTCAAATGATACAAGAAAATCTCGCATTTCTGCTTGAAAATTGCTCCGGTATATGGAAAATCCTTTTTAATCGTGTAATGATATTAAGCTGCACATCACAGATTTTTTCTATGCTTGTAAAGGCGTTGATTAAATCGATTAAAAATAAAAAGTTTTCACTTAAAGAAATGGCAAGCTACGGAGGAATGCCGTCAAGCCATACAGCTTTTATAGTATCTGCTACGCTCGGACTTGGTATTGAATGTGGTTGGGCTTCCGGTGTTTTTGGTTTTGCGATTGTTTCTGCATTGATTGTTCTTGTTGATGCGGTCAAACTGCGCGGAACAATTGATGTAATCAACGAACGTTCTACTTACTTGGCAAAAAACTGCCCGGAAGAAGAAATCGGCAAACAGCCAAAACATATTGCGCATAAACTAAGTGAAGTTATAGGTGGAATAATCTTTGCGGTAATTTACACATTTTTGTTTTATCTTTTTTTCAAAGGTCTTTTTGATTTTGTATAGTTTTGCGGAGATTTATTTAAGGCTCGGAAAGCGTGTATGTTTTCCGAGCTTTTTTATTTTTCAATAAAAAAGGTGTACATCTTTTTGAAGACATACACCTTATTATAAAATCGGGAGTTAATGTATTTTAGTACATTCCACCCATTCCCCCCATACCGCCAGCAGGCATTGCTGGTTCAGGTTTATCTGTTTTTTCTTCAGCTACAAGTGTTTCTGTAGTTAATACAAGAGACGCAACACTTACTGCATTTTGCAGTGCGGCTCTTACAACTTTTGCAGGGTCAATAATTCCGGCATCAATCATGTTGATTATCTGCAAAGTTTGTGCGTTAAATCCCATTCCCCAAGCTTCCTGCTGTAATTTATAGATAATAACGTTTCCGTCTTCTCCGGCATTTTCAGCAATTTGTCGCAGCGGATATTTTACCGCATTAAGAACAATTTTAGCTCCTAATTCTTCATCAGAATCATTTGATTTGAAGTTTTCCAGAGCTTTTGCTGCATGGATTAAAGTAACTCCACCGCCCGGAATAATACCTTCTTCTACTGCTGCACGAGTAGCTGCAAGCGCATCTTCCGCTCTCATTTTCTTTTCTTTCAATTCAACTTCTGTTGCTGCACCCACAGAAATAATAGCAACACCGTTTGACAATTTAGCAAGTCTTTCCTGCAATTTTTCTTTATCATAATCAGAAGTCGCAGTAGAGATTGCAGAACGAATAGCTTTTATTCTTGTTTCTCGTGCTTCTTCACTTCCGGCACCTTCGGAAATTGTTGTGTTTTCTTTGTCGATAGTTATACGTTTTGCACGTCCTAAGTCAGACAATTCTACTTTTTCAAGTGTCATTCCCAATTCTTCGGAAATAACACGTCCGCCTGTCAATGCAGCAATATCACCAAGCATATCTTTTCTTCTGTCACCGAATCCCGGAGCTTTTACTGCACAAACTTTTAAGCTTGACTGAAGCATATTTACAACTAAAGTTGTAAGAGCTTCACCTTCAACATCTTCTGCAATAATCAACATTGCTTTTTGCATTTGAAGAACTTTTTCCAAGATAGGAACCAAAGGTTTCATAGAAGAAATCTTTTTATCGTAGATAAGGATAAATGCGTCGTCAAAGTTTACAACTCCGTTTTCTGAACGAATTGCAAAGTAAGGTGAAATATATCCTCGGTCAAACTGCATACCTTTTACGACTTTAACGGAATTTTCAATTGTTTTTGATTCCTCGAGTGTAATAACGCCGTCTTTGCCTACATCGTGCATTGCTTCTGCAATCAAATTACCGATTACTTCATCGTTATTTGCACTTATAGAAGCAACTTTTGCAATGTGCGCTTCTTCTACAGGTTTGCTGTTTTTCTTAATTTCTTCAACTACAATGTCGCAAGCTTTCTGCATTCCGCGCTTCAATGACATAGGATTTGCACCAGCAGTAACATTTTTGATTCCCTCTGTTACAAGAGCCTGTGCCAAAACTGTAGCTGTAGTAGTTCCGTCACCGGCAACATCATTTGTTTTTGTGGAAACTTCTTTTACTAATTGAGCCCCCATATTTTCATACGGATCCGGTAATTCTATTTCTTTTGCAATAGTAACACCGTCGTTAGTAACTAAAGGTGCACCGAATTTTTTTTCAAGAACAACATTTCTTCCTCGCGGTCCAAGCGTCACTTTCACCGCATTGGCAACGGCATCAATTCCTTTTTTTAAAGCATCTCTTGCTTCAATTGAATACAAAATTTGTTTTGCCATGTTAAAACCCTCTCTATTAATTTAAAATTTAATATTTTTATTCATTCCCAACTCGTAAAAATTAGAATCGGGGACTTAATGGAATGGAAAATAATAATTTTTTTATAATAAGGCAAGATTTATTTTTTAAAAAAGTGAGTGTAATTTTTACTGTAAATCTATTATATTAGTCGAAAAATTTGGAAAGGTGGACTGCGAATGAAAAAAATAATTAACGTATTGCTGCTTCTTTTACTTTGTACAAGTATGTTTGCGCGTACTAATAACAATAATAAGGAAGATAATGTGGATGTTCCGTTCTTTGAAGTCAGACCGGAAATAAAATCTGTAACTTCGGCAGAACTTGAGTTTATGGATAAAGACGACACATCAGCTGTTGTTCCCGGATTGACAAAATCTACGCCGACATTTGAAGAGGCACTTTCCGCATTTATTCGTATCAATCGCTTCGGAACACAGGATTTTGTTTTTGGACCTTACGGTTTTTATTCCGGTGAAATGAAGTTTAGAAGAATCTCATTGAATGATTCGGAAATAAAATCTAATGGTATTCGCTCTTACTTTTTGCCAAAAAAAATGAATGGTTTTGGCGGTGCTGGATTTCGTGTCGGCATGAAAAAGGAAAAGAAAGAGTTTAAAGGTTCTTCGCTGTATTTCTCAGTTCCGTTTTCACTGTTTTACGATATTAACGATAAAGATGATGCCGCAGATTGGAAATCAGTGGAAGAAAATGAAATTTCTGAAGCAGATTATTTTTCCTTCTTTTATATAGGAAGCGGAGTTGAAGTAAATGGGAAATTAAAAAGCAAAACAACAAAGCTGGAAGTTTCGGTTAATGAACGCTTTTTATTCGGATTTGAACCTTATTCTATTGCCGAAAGAAACGATACGTTTTATTTTGCAAATTCTTTGAATGCCAAAGTGGAATTTTCTCCGTTTGACTTCTTCTGCAAGGAAGTGAATGTCGTGTTTGAAGCCGGAGATAAATTGGATGTTGTGCGCAATACTTATCATATTCAGGTGAAAAATAGAGTGTGGGTCGGATTGAGCTGGAAGCCATTGAAATACTTTAAGTTAGTAACGATTCCGTTTTATTTCAAAACCGATTGCAAGTTTAAAACAGAAGATACGGATTTTTACTACGACTGGACAGAAAAGGTTTACGGTAAATACGGAGCTTATTTCGGAGCGGACAATATTGGTTTTGAAATCAGCGTTTGTCCGGACTACTGGGCTGCGTACAGAGAAAACTCAACCGTATCAGCAAATATAAATACTGACAGTACACGTGCTGTTGCGATTTCAGCTGAATTAACATTAAAATATTAACTTTTAGGATTTCTATAATGAAGCAAATCTTAGTTTTTGTATTTTCATTGATATGCACAGTCGTTATTTCGCAGCCGTTGCCGTTTATTTTAAACGGGAAGTACGGTTACATTAATTGTGAGACTAATGACATCATAGTTTCACCACGTTTTCTGAATGCCGGAGAATTCAGCGAGGGATTTGCCGTTGTGCAGGAATTCCCGGAAAGCGGCTTCGGCGGTCAAGTGCGTTACGGTTTTATCAATGAAAAAGGAGATTTGCAAATCCCATTTCAGTTTGAAGATGCAACGCGTTTTAAACGTGGGTTTGCTCGTGTGAAGTCTGCCGGCGTCTGGGGAATGATTAATACTGATGGAAAAATTGTTGTTCCGGCATTGTACGATGATTTGTGGGCGTTTCGGGAAGAACGTGCTCTTGCATGGAAAGACGGATATTTCGGCTTTATTTCAACAACAAATGGAGTTATTGCACCTTTTATCTATACCGGCGGCGGACATTTTCATAATGGGCGTGCACGTGTAAAGAAAAATGGTCGATGGGGATTTATCGACCTTGACGGAAATATAGTGATTGATTGCTGGTATGATAAGGTTGATGATTTTAATGATTTTCTTGCTGGCATAAAAGACAACGGGCGTTGGGGATTCATCGATACCGACGGAAAAATTATAATTGATTGCAAATATGAGAAAATTAACGGATTCAATGAAGAATTGGCTGCAGTTCGTGAGCGGCACAGTTGGGGGTTCATCGATAAATCCGGAAATAAGGTGATCAACTGTAAATATAAGGATGTAAAAGATTTTAATGAAGGCTTGGCACCTGTAAAAATAAAAGGCTCTTGGGGATATATTGATAAAAACGATAAGCTTGTTATCAGTAATATTTACCAGAATGCGTTTCGCTTTCAGGCAGGTTTGGCAAAAATAAAGATTGCAGGAAAATACGGATATATAAATAAGGAAGGCGTGCTTGTTATAAAACCGGAATATGATAAGACCATGCGAATGGATGACGGAAAAACATTTTTGGTTTGCAAGAATGGTTTTTTATCAAAGCGATATGATTACATTAATTATGACGGTGAAGTTATTGCGGAGAATATATACCGCTAAGAAATTTTTTGCTGCTTTTTGTGCAGCGCAAGACCTTGTGAGGTGCAAAGATGCACTGCCGAGTAAGTCGGCGATAGAGCTGAATTTTAGGGCAAAGTGCCTAAACCTTACGGTAGTTCAAGTGGCATTTTGCCTGTTTTCGCCGGCAAGGGCAATGCAACTTTGGTTAAAGTTTTTAACATTGGTTGTTCAATCCACAATTTGCGGAACAAATCCGCAGTTAAAAATCGTTTTTAGGGCAAAACGTGGTAAAAATTAGGAGAGGAAAACCACCTCCGAGTTAGCAAAGCCCGGAGGTTTCCCTCTCCTATAATCTCTCCCTTCCTTAGGCACGCTAACTTTTTTGTTTAAGGACGCACTGCCTTGCAGCACAAAGTGCAATTGTACTTTAAAGCGTGTTGCCTTGCGATTAGATTATAATTTGTCATTGCTAAACTCGGCGTATTTACTACACAAACATTTCTTTGCACAAAAGTATCAATTAACGCTTGACTATTTACGTTTTTTTTACAAGTTTATGCAACTTATTTTTTTTAACAAAGGAGATTTGGAAAAAATGAAAATGGCAAAAAAATTTTTGGGTTTGATGATTATCGCTGTTGCTGCAATGTTTGCAGTTGCATGTGATGCCAGTACATGTGCTGCACCAGTTGACTGTGGGCTTGTCGGAGAATGGAAAGTTGTAGATGGTGATTCAACAATCAAATTTGAAGCTGACGGAAAATTCACATCTTCAGTTGAATTGGTATTTGGACTTAAGAAAGATACAACTTACTATGCAAAGCAAGTTGATGCAGGATATGTAATTTTGTGTGATGAAAAGGGAAATATAATAAACAGTGTACGCTATTTCTTTTTCGATAGTAAATTAAACTTCGGTGGTGTAGCTTACGAAAGAAAAAACTAATTTTTTAGTTTCTTTAAAAATGGCTGTCCATAATTCGGACAGCCATTTTTATTAACAGGAAGTATTTCCTAAATTTCTTTTAAAGTATTATATTCAGTTTTTCTGTTTTCTGACAGATGAAATTCGTTGAATCCTTCTTTTTTGAATTCGCTGGTGAGTTCTGATCTTAGCATTGTTCCGGGATGAAAAAGAAGCTCAATGTTCCGCTCTTGTGTTTCTGCTTTCTTTATGAATTTTGGCAGAACTTTTTTTAGTCTTGAATCCATTTTTCCGCTGAAATATACGCCGCAAAGATAATTTACAGGCAGTTTTTTTGAAACAAGATACTTTTTTACTTTTTGGGAATAAAAATTCAAAATCAGACATTTGACTGTATTCATTGAAAAAATATCTTTTCCGCCATACAGCAATATTGGGTCTTGTGTATTTCTGATGTATCCAATTTTGCAGCCATCGTTTTCCAGTTCCAGAACAGCTTCTTTCAATGCGTCAAAAACAACCGGAATCATGTGCGGATGCTGGTGGCTGTCAATTCTGATTGCATTTTTGTCTATTACATTTGCGGCGATACATTTTTTTATCTGTGCCAGAATTTCTGTTTTTAACTGAATCTTTATTTTTTCCCTAAAAGACGGAATGTAATTCCATATAAAAAGTTTTCCCCAGTAAGCTGTAAAAAATCCTTCTGAGTCAACTAAGTCCGGAAGCAAAGATTTTTCGGCACAGCATTTTCCTTCCATAAAGTTCAGATGAACTGAAACAAGAATTTTTTTATCTGATTTTTCCTGAATAGAAAGAAAATTAGCTACCGCAGTTTCAAAACATTCAAGATTCGGAATAATGCTTATGCTGTCAAGTTTTTCTTCTCTGCACAATTGCAGAATATCTTTATCGGAATTTTCGCTAAGCGCAAAATCATCAGCATGAATATCAACAATGCTATTCAATTTTTTCTCCTATGATATATTGAGGGCGACCTTTTACTTCATCATAAATCTGGGCAATGTAGACTCCGATTATTCCAAGACAAACCATTACACCACCAAATCCGATGAGCGTAATGCAAACGAGGGTGGGGAAGCCGCTTGCAGCTTTTCCTGTAAAGAATGAAATCAATGCGTCAACTGCAACTCCGATTCCTATAATTGTAAAAACGCAACCTACTGCTGTTACAATATGAAGTGGAGCGTAACTAAAACAGATTACATTGTTTATCGCATATTTAATAAGCGATTTTGTCGACCATTTTGAAGTTCCGTTGGCTCGTTCTGCAACTTCATAGTAGACAGTAGTTTTTTTGAATCCTACCCAGAATGAAAGCGCACGGAAGAATGTGTTGCGTTCTTTTAGCTTGGCAAGTTCTGCAACAACTTTTTTATCCAGAAGTTTATAATCGCTGGAATTTTTCATATCCATGCCGACAGCTTTGCTTATCATTCCGTAGAAAACTTTTGTGAATAGCTTATGGAAAAGACCTTCCTTTCCGCGGTTGGATTTTACGCCCTCAACAACTTCATATCCTTCTTTCCATTTTTTATACATTTCAACAAGCACAAACGGAGGATGCTGCAAATCTGCGTCAAGAAGAACTGTGCAATCGCCAGTAACGTTTCTTATTCCGGCAAAGAGAGCGGCTTCCTTTCCGAAATTTCTTGAAAAAGAAACACATTTTACACGGTTGTCTTTTTCATGCAAAGAACGAATTTCCTGCAAAGTGTTATCTTTTGAGCCGTCATTTACAAAAAGAAGCTCAAAGTCAGCATCATTTATACCCCCCCCTTTTTTTGTATATATTTCCATTATGGCATTGTAAAAAGGCTTTATGTTTGCTTCTTCGTTGTAGCAAGGAACTATAAGCGATATTTTATTCATTTGTTTATTCCTCCGTTTTATCTATAGAAACATCTTTTTTTTCTTTAAAAATCACAAGAAAACTGAACAGAAAGTTAAATGCACTGACTAAAATTTCATCAGTAATTTTTGAAAAGACTTCATTCCAGCCCAAGACATCAACAAAAAGCGACATTATAAGAACATCTGCAATTCCTGAAAAAAGCCTTGAACTGTAAAAATAAGCAATTTCTCTGGCAAAAGCCTTTGCGGTAGTGCCGGTTCCCTTAAAAACGTATTTTTTGTTAGTAATGAATGCAAAAAGCACGCATAAGAACCAGGCAAGTACGGTTGAGATTTGAACTGAAAGCTTTATGTATCTGAACAAATAATAAAGAATCACATTCAGTGCAGTTGTAAGAATGCCCCAAAATGTGAATGAGATTATTTTTTTTATAAGCGGAATGTGTTTTGATAATAATTTCATAATCTAATTTTTTTATATATTTATACTGTTTTAATCATAATAACATTCTTTATGATAAATGAATAAGTTTTCCCCATTTCTCATCTATATCTTTGTCATTAAAAATAAAGATTCCAGAATCTGGTGTGAAAGTAAGTTCCCCAAAATATATTTCATTGTTGATAAGATAAAAATCAACGCGTACGTATTTGAACCCTTTTGCAAGGTCTTTTGCAATTTTTTTCATTTCTTCAAACTTTTCGGGTATTTCAAAGTCATTTTTGTAAATTTTATGATTATTATATGAGATATTTGTTTTTTCCCAATTCATTGTATAAAAAGCATGTTGATATTCATGGCTATTTGGAGTTCTATCACCAATGAGTTGACAATATTTGGGTTCGCCTGAAAAACAATGAAATTTATAGTCGTGCAGGTTTCCATCCATTTCTTGTATAAATTCTTCTGCAATTATTCTATGCTTTATTGCAGTATATTGGTTTTCATACATTCCATTCATAGTTGCATAGTCAAGTTTTAACCACGCATTAAGTTTTTTTGTAATTTTTTTTATATTTATCTTTTCCTTATCTTTTATAATAAGATTCATTGCCGAACCATGTGTACATTTTAACACAAATTTCTGCGGAAGTAATTTAAAATCAATATCATTAGCATCTTCCCAGACTCCTAATATGGGAACCGTTTTTATTCTGCCTTTAAAATTTTTCTCTATATATTTAGAGGCTTCATATTTATCAGAAAGTAGACTTTTTATTGTTGTTGAGTCATAAATTTTCATCCATTGGATTTTTTCAGAAAAAAGTTTTGGATTTTCAATATCAAGAATTTTACCAGTTGCTTTTCTATAAAATTGACAAAGTTCATTTATTTGCTCATTTTTTTTTAGGGTCGAATAATAAACTTGCCGTTTTTGATAACTTTTTAGAGAAAAATCTTTTAGAATATGCAATTTAACTAAAATAAAATTTATCGTGTAAACAACTCCAAATCTTTTGATATTTTTAATTAATAATTTAAAAATCATATAGACCTCTTTTCTATTTTAACATATTTTTTTTTACATTATTTAAGTATAAATATCGTTCTACAATATATCTATGAGTTTCAATTTGTATATTATGCAATAATAATGTTTCATTCAAATCTTTATTAAAATGCTTTTTGAAAATTAACTTTTTTGCGAAATATTTTAACAAATTTTTTAATAATCCATGTCTACAGTCTATAAAATTAGGGACAGCTTCATATAGTGGTTTGTAAGTTTTAAACCAAACATCTTTAATTATATTTGTTATTTCTGTATTATAAAGAGTTTCATTGTAAAATATTGAAGACCTTCTTTTAAAATATTCTTTGAAAAGAGCAGAAGACGAAAGAATAACTTCTTTATTTTTATATTCAATAAAATATTCCTGTGATAAGTTTGTCGAAGTATCATAACTTACCACAAGACCAGCATTCCATTCCAATGAGTCAACTTTATCCTTATTATAAAAACAAAAATTTCCAAGTGAAAAATAAATCGAATGATTTTTATGTATTTCTTTTCCTTGAATGATATGTGGATGCCCACCAATAACAATATCAGCTCCAGCATTGATGAATTCTTTATATCTGTCTCGCCATTCTGGCAATGGTAATTCACTATTTTCTAACCCTGCATGAGGTAAAACAATGACTTTATAACCTTTATCATGAAAATTACGAATGGTTTCATCAATTTTTTTATTATTTATCCAAGCATAACCTGCTCTTAAAGGAATATTTTTATCTTTGTAGACACCAAATTCTGCATGACAACAGTTTATAAGTGCAATTTTTTCAGTGGATGTTTCAATTAAAAGAGGGGCATAGCAATCTTCGAAAGAAAAACCCGCTCCCAAGAAATCAATTTTTGATTCTTTTAACGAAAGAATAGTTTCCTTAAAAGAATCGTATCCAAAATCTAGAATATGATTATTTGCAAGGGTAAAGATATTAACCCCTTTGTTTTTTAATGATAATATCGAATCTTTACAATTTGCAATATGCGGACCAACTTTTGATATTGGGGTATCATAAGCTGTTGTTAATGTTCCTTCAAAGTTTACAAGTATTTTATCATGTGAAGAAATTAGTTCTTGTAGTTCAACAGACAATGAAAAGTCTTTTATGTTTTTTATAACAAAATCACCGAAAAATAAAAATTTCATAAAGATGTATCCTTTTTATTTTTTATAATAGAAATAATATATACAAATCCTTTAATTTTAAAAATAAAAGAAAAAAGAATATAAAAAGCAATTCCGAATATAATTTGGATTGAAAGCAAAACTATCGTGTTTAAATGCAAAAAAGAAAATGTAAATATTAATACAGACATTGCAATAGATAGTAAAAAAGAGCCAAGAATATCAAAAAGTTGTTCTCTAAATAGGTAGTTTAAGTATTTTTTTGCAGGAATCATATTTAATATAGAGGAAATAAGACCTGTTAGTACTTCTCCGACTATCAGGTAATAAATTCCAAATGGAATTGTTAATGTAATTGTTATTATAATTACTATTTTTTTTATGATTTCATATTTTAGATATATACCACTTTTTCCTAATGAATTTATAGCTGTCATATTTGCTACGTTATAATTATAAAAAACAAAATATAAACAACAAAGTCTAAGATATATAATGGATGGAATCCATTTTTCTGTTAGAAGTATTTTAATCAGTGGCTCAGAAACAGCGGCCAGTCCAAAGAGGAGTGGAAATAATATATAGGCATTAATTTGATTTGTTCTACGAAGCATACTTTTTAACTCTTCAATATTGTCATTTTTCAATGAAAACGTTGGAAAAATAACATTTCTTAGCGCCAAAACAAAATTATTTGCAACTAATCCGGGGAGTTGTTGACCTCGGTTATAAAAACTTAATTGTGTAATATTTGCTGTTTTTCCAATTATAAGTGAATAAATGTTTTTAAAAATATTTTCAAGGATTCCTGTTGCTGTAAACTTCCATCCAAAGGACATAAGTTTTTTTAGTCTTTTATAAGAAAATTTTAGAGTTGGCTTCCATTTTATACATATTAAAAGTATTAATGCGTTTAATATTCCGTAAATTAATTGTTGGAATACCAAAGAATAAACTCCAAAGCCCTTTTTTGCAAGTAAAATAGCAATTGTTCCAGAGACAATAAGACATATAAAACTTCTTATTACATATATTTTAAACATTAAATGTTTTGCAATATATGCATATTGACAACTTAATAGGGGAGTATAAATTAGGGATAAAGAAAAAATTCTAAGAACCTTAGTTAATTCACTTTGATTATAAAATGAGGCTATTATTGGTGATAAAAAAAATATTATAATGTATAATAAAAAAGCAATTATGCAAGTTGCAAAAAATACTGAAGAAAAATCTAGTTCGTCCGAATCTTTTTTCTGAATAAGTGCTGTATTAAATCCATCTACAACGAAGACATTTGCAATTTGAATAAAAATTTGTATAAGCGCAACAATTCCATAATCTTCTGGCAATAAAATTCTTGCTAAAATAATAGAAATTATAAACTGTAGACCTTGGGAACCGAATTTTTCTAAGAGACTCCAGATAAAAGATTTTGCAATTTTTTGTTTTGTTATCATTTGTACCATAATGTTTCAAATCCATTTGAAGTATTCTTAGGTCATAAGCTTGCTAAAAATTATATTTTAAAGTAAATGCTACATAGTTATTTAAATTTACTTTGTCTTTTTTATACATAGGAAATTTTATCCAGGATAAATTATATTCACAATCTATTAGAAATTTATTTGTAAAAAAATATTGAATATTTATTCCACACGTTCTTATACTTTTATAAAGTCCCCATTGCTCATGACTTCCTTTGTAGGTATCTTTCCATTCATCATACTTCGTATCAAGTCCGATATTATCTATATAGTTTGTGTCTGGGCGGTTGTAATGCAAAAATAGAGTAACGTTTCCTTTTGAAAAATATGTTCTAAGCGCAATGTACTGGCTGTTCCCAAAATATCCGCTACCAGCTCCAATAATTTGGCCGTTTTGAGTGTATCCTTGTGAAATTAAACTATGTGAATAATATCCCATGTATTTCCATTCAAGCTGAAAATCTTGAGACATTCCGAAATTACTCCACTCAAATATAAGTTCTGATTCTAATTTTGATTTAGTAACTTTTTTTATAAAAGTCAGTTCCTTTATTGTACCAACTGTGTAAATCATAGTGTGAAAAGGATCTGCAAAACCTCTTCCATTATAGTCATCAATTCCAAGCTCGCTGTATACTTCAAAGCCTACAGTAGGGAAGAGCAAGTCTGCTCCAAATGAAACTTTTTGATCTTCAACTTCATTTGAATCATAAAGAGGATTTAAATATTTTGCTGATTTTTCATCCCAACGTGCAAGGCTAATTTTATTAATCGATAGCGTTAGTTCCGGCAAAATAGACGGTGAGTATGCGACTGAAAAACCTGTGAGCTGGCGGTGGTTGTTTGTGCTGTCATTGTCAAAATAATCTGATTCTGTCAAATATCCAAGCCAGGCTCTTCCTTCCATTTCTCCAAGATACCAGTCTGTGTATGGCATATAGACTTTTGTTTTTCTTAGTCCTATATCAAATTTCGGGTAAGTTCCTGCATTGTTGCTTCCAAGCATTGGATTTAAAAATGCTGGTCCTAGCCATGGCGACTGAAATCCAAATCCAACTGTAAAATTATTCCATGAGTATCTGATTTCTGTGTCGCCCCAGTCAAATGTCCAGAATGAAGAGTCTCCATAACGCTGTACAAGATCTATGTTGCCTTTCCAAAAATATGAATATTCACTGCCATAAACTCCTGGCATATAATCAAATTCCCTGTTCTGGCTCCAGCTCACCTGCGGCTTAAAAGTTGCCTCAAATCCGAATGCTTCTAGTCTTGCGCCGGCTGTAAGGCTTGTGTTGTAGCCTTTTCCTTGCCAGAGCGCGCCGTCGTTTTGTCCGTAAGGGGCTTTTGTGTTGTATGAATTGAACCATTTCGGGCCGTATAGCTTGAGTTTTACGCTGCGGTCGATTCCTGCTGTAAACCAGTTTGTTTCTGTTGAGTCAGATTCGTATAAAGTGCGTTTTGTTCCGAGATTGTTGTCTTTCCAAAGATGATTTTCGTCCGTAACCTGCCATTCACTGTCGCTGAGTGTGCGGTAGTTGAGCGTAGGGCGTTCTGCCTGTCCTGTAAGGCTTAGAAAGTCGTAGTATTCTTCTTCTGTTGATTTTAGGGCTTCCTGGGCAAATGCTGCTGAAAAAACAGAAAGCACAATTGGCATTATAAAGTTGATTTTTTTCATGTGCATATTATAGCTTTTTTGGACTTATAGAATCAACTGTAAATTTTTTTATAAACTCAAAAATTTGAATAGGGCAAACGCATTATAAATGTATTCAGCATAAAACTGGCTCCCAGGCACGGTTTCCTGGTTCAAAATCGCGCAATAATGCGCTACACGCTGATTGTTGCAAAGTAACTATAGAATTGCCCGCTCACGCGGTCGCAACAATCAGAGTGTTTTTGCCCTCACGAACCGTTCCTTCGCGCAAACTTTACTTAAATTATTTATAATGAGTTTGCCCTGAAAATTTGAAGTTTTTCTATTGACATAATTTATTCAGCTTGATATAGTATTATTACGCTTTGCAAAAGGCAATGCGGGGATGGTGGAATTGGTAGACACGCCAGCTTGAGGTGCTGGTGGCGCAAGCTGTGCCTGTTCAAGTCAGGTTCTCCGCACTTAGGGGCTGTCCTAGAAGTTATTAACAGACTTCAAAAAGGGCAGCCTTTTTTATGTTAAATGAATTTTGTAGATTTTCGTTTATTGTTTTTTTTCTTAGGTGTTCATTAATCGAATCAGTTGCTTGAAATCATATCCCAGCATCAGTAATCCCCATTCAATTCCAACTTTTTCTTTTCCCCGAAGATGAAATCGCCTGAAGCCTAAATTGCCTTTTGTCTGTCCAAAGACAGTTTCACATTCAGTGGAACGCTTTTTCA
>JBNMHA010000002.1:0-63132 GCA_050872545.1 Spirochaetales bacterium
AAATTCGTTCATTTTCTTTTCCTTGCTTACAGATTAAGAAGCAATTTTTTTCTGTTGCTTCTATATACATATAATGCGAAAAAGCATCAAAAGTGCTTACAAGATTCGGAAAAAAAGTGCAGATTTTTTTTCAAGTTAGCTACTAGGGACAGGTCTGTCCCTTGCGTTTCTTGTCATTCCCCATCCTGATTCCACCCTCAAAGTACCATTGCACTTTGTGTAACTTGACTGCCAAATATTCTTAATCCAAAAACTTGCGTGCCTAAGGAAGGGAGAGGGAAAACTCCGGGCTTCGCCAACTCGGAGGTGGTTTCCCTCTTCTAACTTTACCCCGTTTTAACCACAAAACAATTTCTAACTGCCGGCTTGCACGACAAATTGCCACTTGAACCAGCGTAAGCCCGACACACTTTAAATGAAGTGGCACTTGATGCAGCCAATGGCTGCAAATAACACTTTATTCAATCGCAAGGTTCCATTCCACCAAGTAGTAGATTCCCGTGTCGTTGCACGAGAATGACATGTAATGTAACCGTTAGGCAACGCAATTTAGAGTACTGTTGTACCTTGTCTAAAAAATAACGTTATAAACCAGCATAGCCCAATTTTAAGCTTGCCAAGAAAGGGATAGGTTATAGGAAAGGGGAAACTGCGGCATGCTGAAAGAGCTGTTTCCCCTTTCCTAACTTTTACCACGTTTTGAACAACAATAAAGTTCTGTTGCCGGCTTGCACGGCAAATTGCCTCTTGCCAACCGTAAGGTTTAGGCACCTTAAACCCAAGTTTAGCCTTATCGCCGACTTGTCGGCAGTACGTCTTTGCCAAGTGTAAGTTTAATACCCTAAAGCCTTGCTTTACTTACCTCGTCTGCCGTCGGCAGACAAATTGCCTTTTGTCAACCGCAAGGCTTAGGCAGTTTAACTTCAAGTTTAGCCTCGCAATTTCCCTTGTTTATCAAGGACACTCTTTTTCCACTGTATTGCGCAAAATACCGATTTGCTCAATTTCGATTTCTATTGAATCTCCGACATGCAATTCACCCACACCGCCGGGCGTTCCAGTCAAAATAATGTCACCCGGTTCCAGTGTAAAATTGCGTGACAAATAAGAAACAAGCTCATTCACAGGGAAAATCATCATCTTTGTATTGCTGTCCTGAACCGGCACTCCGTTTAGTCTAGTTACCAAACGCAGGTTCTGCACATCGTCGGTGTCCTTATGCAAAAGGATTTCCGGACCTAAAGGCAAAAATGTATCAAACGATTTACCGCGAAACCAACCAGATTTATCTGCATTCTGAATATTTCGCTGACTGACATCATTCGCAATTGTATAACCGTAAATATAATCGGATGCTTTGTCCTGTGTAATATTCTTGCATTTTTTCCCGATTATCACAGCCAATTCACCTTCGTAATCGGTACGCAGTTTTTCATACTTGTAACTTTCCGCAATAGCCGGAAGTTTTATCGCCGTTCCGTTGCCTGTAATCGCATTAGGTGCCTTTGGAAAAATAACAGGCTCTTCCGGAACATCTGATGAAAAACCACGTACATTCACTTTGCCGCTTTCGGTAAGATGTGTTCTGTAATTCAGCCCGATTGCAATTATTTTTGACGGTCGAATTGTATATGTCTGTCCGGGATTATTTTTTATTGGAAGTTTCATTTTTATTTCCTCCGGCAATTTATTTTCTCTGCGGTATAGCTTCAATCGGAATGCTTACCGAAAGACCGAAATCATCGCTTTCAGGTATTATCATTGACAAACTAAGCCGCCTGCATTCTTTTTTCAGCCAACTTCTTAACGACAAACTTGCTATCATCAAAGGCAGACTTAAAGTTAGTACGGCAGCCGAAGCAATGAGAAGTCCGCAAAAAATGTATGATGATATTATCTGCGGATAAAAAAGCATTACTGCACCGTTGCTAATAAGCCCTGCGGTTCCTACACCGGCTGCAATTCCGCCGCCGACTGCGAAATACGAAAATAATCTTTGTCCGGAGAAAAATACATCATACAAAGCTGCTGCATTGCCCCATTTTTTATAACGATGATATTTTACCGCCCCGAAAATAAGCAGCGTCAGCCCGGAACACAACAGGCCGGAGCAGAGTATTCCAGAAGTAAACGACACAGTACCCCAAGCACTGGTATTAGGATCAAATCTTTCCTTTAATTCTGAAAAAACAGATGAAGACGCTACAAACCATAAGAATGCCGGAACACTGTACGATAACAAAAAAATCCCGGTCGTATTGCAGCGATTGTAATTTATCAAACGGTTTGTTATTTCAAACTCATCAGAAACTTTACCCTGTAAGCTTTGCTTTGTAGTGAAATCAAACGAAAGATTTGAAGGCTTAATTTTTTCGTTTGCCGCTAAACTCAAAAACGATGTACCTAATAACAAAAGAATTAAAAGTTTTCTCATTAAAATGCCCTCTGCATCTGCCGTGCATCATCGTCTTGTTTTCTGTGAACTGCAACTTATCATTATGCCGTAGTAAAAACTTTTGAGACAGACGCATAAATCTGCTAAAATACGCCGTTCACATTAACCCTTTTTCTGATATTAGGCAAGATTTGAGATTTTACTATAAAACTAAGGAGCAATTCATTATGAGTGAATTCATTTTTAAAGATGTAACTTATCATTATCCTGATTTTGAGGAACAAATACTGACAAATTTTTCAGTGGAAATTCCTGCCGGAGTAACATCGGTTATAGGAGAAAACGGAACAGGGAAATCCACAATGCTGCTGCTTGCTTCCGGTACGGATGTGCCGCAAAGCGGTGACGTATATATTTCCGGGCGCAACACAAAAGATTTTACGTCAATGGAAGAACGTCAAGCATTAGTTTCTTTTGTTTTTCAGAATATGGAATTTGAATCGGAAGAACCGTCCGGCGATTTACTGCGCTATGTTTACGAAAACGGATTTCATTCGGAAAAGAAAGAAAGTTTTCTGCAGGAATTGATAAATGTCTTTGAGCTTTCTGACGTTTTGAAACGCAAAACTCAGGAAGTAAGCAAAGGGGAGCTGCAGCGAATTATAATGGCATTCAGCCTTCTTTACGGCTCAAAAAATATAATAATGGACGAACCTGTTTTTGCATTGGAAGATTATCAAAAAGAAAAAGCAATGGAGTACATTTCCGAATATTCTCGCAAGAATAAAATGTCATTTGTTTTCTGTGCGCATGAACTGAATCTCTGTGAAAAATATTCTGATTACGCATGTATTTTGTTTCGGGACAAACACGCACTTGTAGGCAAAACAAAAGACGTTTTCACGAAGGAAAACATCGAAGCCGCTTACAACGTTCCTATAGCAATGCTTAAACATAAGGAAGATTTATACAGAGACATTCTCGAAAATCCGGGAAGCTGAATATTTGCTGTTTCAGTGCTGACATATACGCGACATCTTGACAAATTAAAGAAATATAGTACTTTGTATCAAATTTTTTCAATTTGGGAATTCAATTTCGTATTCCTTATAAATGGGAAAGTTTCTTCTTAATAAATTATCACAGAAGAATTTTCCCCTTTTTATAATAAAACGTGCTTCCCAAGGGAATTTGTCATGGAAAATAGAATCTCTTTCATCGAAAATCCTTCCATAGAAATGGTAAAAGGATTTCACTCAAACGGCATTGCTGCCGGAATCAAAAAAGAAGGTGTACTAGATTTAGGCGTTATATTATCCGACGTCGACTGTATCGGCACCGGAATGTTTACCACAAACAAAGTAAAAGCGGCTCCGGTATTAGTATGCAAAAAGCATGTTAAAAATAAACTGCGTGCAGTAGTTGTAAACAGCGGCAACGCAAACGCCTGCACGGGAACTTTAGGAATCGAAGACGCATACAATACCTGCAAAGAATGCGCAGAACTTTTCGGCATACCGGCAGAAAGCGTTTTACCTATGTCTACCGGAGTTATAGGACAAAGATTGCCTTTCAGCGCAATATCTTCCGGGTTAAGCAAAGTCGCTAAAATAATTAACGAGCCGAATCCAAATAATTTTGCAAAAGCAATTATGACAACTGACACTCGCATGAAAGTTTACGGAGTGACAGTAAAAAACAAAAACTACGAATACCGTATTGTCGGAGTTGCAAAAGGTTCGGGAATGATTCATCCGAATATGGCTACAACTTTAAGCTTTCTGTTCACCGACGCAAAAGTCAGCAAAAAAGCATTGGAAAAAGCATTTCATGCAGCTGTAGAAAAAAGTTTCAACAGCATTACGGTTGACGGTGACATGAGTACGAATGACTCTACATTCTTAATTTCCAGTGGCTTGGCAGGGAACAAAGAAATCAGCGGTAATAATGATGATTATCGATTGTTTGCAAAAGCAGTAGAAGTAACAGCCGCTGCAATGGCAAAAAGCATTGTCCAAGACGGCGAGGGAGCTACAAAACTTGTAGAGATTTACGTAAAAAATGCCAAAACAGAAAAAGAAGCAAAACAAGTTGCAATGTCTGTGGCTACATCGTGCCTCGTAAAAACCGCATTTTACGGAGAAGACGCAAACTTCGGCAGAATATTATGTGCGGTAGGCTACTGCGGTGTGGATTTCAAACCGACAAAATTAAAACTTTACTTTGACAACCTTTTATTATTCAAAAACGGCGAACCAACTTCTTTCAATGAAACGGAAGCAGCACAAATATTAAAAAAGGATTCATTTAAAGTTATAATTGACTTAGATAAGGGAAGCAAAAGCTGGAGTGTTTGGACTTCGGATCTTTCTCATGAATATGTTCGTATAAATGCGGATTACCGCTCATAATTTTTAACAAACGATAAGGAAGGTAAAGATGATGATTGAAAAATTAGAAGAAAAAGCAGATGTGTTAATTGAATCATTACCATATATTAAAACATTTCATTCAAAGACATTTGTTATAAAATACGGCGGTGCGGCAATGGTTGATAATAATCTGAAGCAAGATATTATCAAAGATTTTATTCTGCTGCGGTATATAGGAATCAATGTAGTTGTTGTACATGGTGGCGGTCCGGAAATCACATCACTTCTGCAAAAAGTGGGCAAGGAAACAAAATTTATTAATGGGCTGCGTGTTACAGATAAAGAAACAATGGATATTGTCCAAATGAGTTTGGTCGGAAAAACAAATCAGGACACTGTAAGTATGGTTAATCATTTCGGCGGTAAAGCTGTAGGTCTTTCCGGAGCTGATGCAAATATTATACAAGCCAGAAAAAAAATGACCGAGACAATTCTTGATCCGGAAACAAAACAAGAAAAGAAAATAGATTTAGGCTTTGTCGGAGATATAGAAAGAATTGACAGTACTTTGGTAAATCTGCTGAATCAAAGCGGTTACATTCCCGTCATTGCTCCAATCGGAGTAGGAATTAACGGAGAACATTACAATATCAATGCGGATGAAGTTGCCAGTGAAGTTGCGGTTTCATTAAAAGCGGACAAATTGATTATGGTAACGGATGTAGACGGAATCTACGAAAATCCAAGCAACCCGGCTACAAAAATTGAATCTCTTACTATTCACCGTGCAAAACAGATGATAGAAAAAGGTGAAATCAGCGGTGGAATGATTCCGAAAGTTCGTGCCTGCATAAACGGAATTTCTAACGGCGTAAAACGTACACATATTGTAGACGGTCGCCAAAAACATTCTATTCTATTGGAAATTTTCACCGACCACGGTATCGGAACTATGGTTGTAGGAAATTAATCTGCACAGGGTTAAGAATATGGATACAATTGAGAAAACCAATAAATATATTTTAAATACATACAAGCGTTATCCGGTAATTTTTGAAAGAGGAGAGGGCGCATTTCTTTACACTGAGAAAGGCGAGAAATTTCTGGATCTTGGTTCCGGCATTGCTGTAACTCTTTTGGGACATTGTCATCCAAAGCTTGTAGAAGCAGTAAAGTCTCAAGCTGAAAAGTTGTGGCACACGAGCAATCTTTACTACAGCATTCCGGCTGCGGATTTAGCCGAAAAGCTTGTAAATGAGACCGGTGCAAAGCGTGTTTTCTTCTGCAATTCAGGTGCAGAAGCTAATGAAGGTGCATTAAAACTTGCCAGAAAATATGGAAAGCAAAGCGGCAAAACAGGTAAGACAAAAATTATATCAATGCACCATTCTTTCCACGGCAGAACAATGGCGACAATTACAGTAACCGCACAAGAGAAATATCAAAAGCCATTTTATCCGTTGCTGCCTAATGTTTATTATGCGCAATACAATGATTTGGAATCCGTAAAAAATTTAATGGATGACGATGTGTGCGCCGTGATTTTAGAACCGATTCAGGGCGAGGGCGGAGTACATCCGGCAACTCATGACTTCTTAAAAGGCGTGCGTGCTTTGTGCGATAAGCATGATGCACTTTTGATTTATGATGAAGTTCAATGCGGAATGGGGCGTACCGGTTACTTGTTCTGCCACATGCAATATCCTGATTGCAAACCGGATATTTTTACATCAGCAAAAGGATTGGCCGGTGGGCTGCCGATGGGCGCATTTTTTGTAAATGAGAAAACCGAAAATGTTTTGCAGCCGGGCGACCATGCAAGTACATTCGGCGGCAACCCAATAGCTGCCGCTGCCGCCAATGCAGTACAGGATATTATAAAGGAAGAAAATATTCTTGATGCAGTAAAAGAAAACGGCAGCTATTTCATTGAAAGCTTAAAAAAAATGCGACAAAAGTATAATGCAATAAAAGATGTTCGCGGCGAAGGCTTTCTCATCGGACTAGAAATAAATTATTCGGCAGCGGAACTTGTGCAGGAACTTTTGAAACATCACATTGTAACTGTTCCGGCTGGTTCATCTGTCGTAAGACTTTTACCGCCATTAATTATAAAAAAAGAAGAAATTGATTTAGTGATTGATGTATTAGACCAAATTTTTGAAAAAAGGACTTAATCTTGGACGAGCGTAAAAAAGCGTATCTTGTACTTGAAGACGGTTCCATTTTTGAAGGAACCGCATTTGGCAGCGGCGATTATACAGAAGGGGAAGTAGTTTTTAATACCGGAGTTACCGGCTATCAGGAACTTCTTACCGACCCATCTTACAGCGGTCAAATCGTAGTAATGACTTATCCGCAAATCGGAAATTACGGATATATAGAAAGTGATACAGAATCACGTCATCCATTTCTACGAGGTTTTGTTGTAAAAGAAGCGGCTGAGTTTCCGAATAACTTCCGCAGTCAAGGAACCATCGATGCTTATCTGAAAAAAAATAATCTGCTCGGAATTCAAGGTGTCGACACTCGTGCAATTACAAAAAAAATCAGAAACCGCGGTGTAATGAAAGGCTTCATTACAACAAATAAACTACCTGATACCAAAATGATTGAACTTGCTCGCAATGTTCCGGACTTTGCAAGTCATGACTATGTAATGGACGCAACTACCGAAAGTGAATATGTAATTGACGGCGGCGGCAAAAATATAGGCGTTGTAGATTTCGGAATAAAACAAAGTATTATACGCAATTTGCAGGCTAGGGGACATAAATTGACTGTAATGCGTGCGGATGTGACTTCCGATTACGTGTTGCAGAAAGGATTTGATTTAGTCATTTTGTCTAACGGTCCCGGGGATCCAAAACAAACTACTTATGGAATAGAGCTTGTAAAAGGTTTGCTCGGTAAAATTCCAATCGGCGGAATTTGTCTCGGACATCAAATTTTGTCTCTTGCGCTTGGACTTGATACATTTAAATTAAAATTCGGTCATCGCGGCGCAAATCATCCGGTAAAAAATCTGCTTACCGGTAAAGTAACAATTACATCTCAAAATCACGGTTATGCTGTAACAAATGAAAATATACCGAATGGAGTGGAGATAACGCATATTAATCTGAATGATTTCACCATACAGGGAATCAGATGTGCTGATAAAAAAGTATGCAGCGTCCAATTTCATCCGGAAGCCGGTCCGGGTCCGCATGATTCCGAATATGTTTTCGATGATTTCTTAAAACTCTGCGAATAAATTAAGGATGGTTTTATGCCTTTAGATAAATCTATTAAAAGTGTGTTAATCATAGGTTCCGGTCCGATAATCATCGGGCAAGCGGCAGAGTTTGACTATGCCGGTTCACAAGCGTGTAAAGCTCTTAAAGAAGAAGGTCTGCGTGTAATTCTTGTTAATTCAAATCCCGCAACAATTATGACAGACCTAAATATGGCTGATTCGACTTATCTAGAACCACTGAATGTGAATTCTTTGGAAAAAATTATAGACAAAGAACGTCCGGACGGTCTGCTTCCGACACTCGGCGGTCAAACAGGCTTGAATCTTGCGGTAGAATTGTCCGAGAAAGGGATTCTCGATAAATACGGAGTTAAACTTCTGGGAACTTCGCTTTCTGCGATAAAACAAGCGGAAGACCGTGAATTATTCAAAGAATTAATGCAGAAAATCGGCGAACCTATTGCAGACAGTCAAATTATCAACAACCTGACAGACGCAGTCGCATTCGCAAATAAAGCAGGTTATCCGCTGATTATTCGCCCGGCGTATACAATGGGCGGTCTTGGCGGCGGAATTGCAAATAATGAAGAAGAACTTGTTAATATCTGTTCACTGGGATTAAAACACTCAAGAATTCATCAAGTCCTTCTGGAACAATCAGTAGCCGGTTGGAAAGAAATTGAGTACGAAGTAATGCGTGATGCAAATGGGACATGCATTACTGTCTGCAACATGGAAAATATAGACCCTGTCGGAATTCACACCGGAGACAGTATCGTTCTTGCGCCTAGCCAAACACTTTGCGACCAAGAATATCAAATGCTGCGAACGTCAGCATTGAAAATTATCAACGCATTGAAAATTGAAGGCGGCTGTAATGTTCAGTTTGCTTTAGATCCTTATTCAAAAAACTACATTATAATAGAAGTAAATCCTCGTGTATCGCGTTCATCCGCATTAGCTTCAAAAGCTACAGGCTATCCGATAGCGAAAGTTTCCGCAAAAATTGCAATCGGGCTTCATCTCGATGAGATACAAAATTCGGTAACCAAAAAAACGCTTGCATGTTTTGAACCTACGCTTGATTATATTGTCACAAAAATTCCGAGATGGCCGTTTGATAAATTTACATCTGCCGATAGAAAACTCGGAACGCAGATGAAAGCTACCGGTGAAATCATGAGCATTGACCGAACAATCGAAGGTTCAATAATGAAAGGAATCCGTTCACTGGAAATAAAAGTTGACGGACCGCGAATGCCTGATTTGGATAAGGAAGAAACCGAAGTTCTTGAAGAAATGATTCGCCGAGCCGATGACAGAAGACTTTTTGCAATTTTTGAACTATTGAGAAGAAATTATCCGGTAGGAAAGATTATTCAAATTACAAAAATGGATATTTTCTTTATTAAAAAGTTTGAAAATATTATTCTGCTGGAAAAGGAAGCGCAACAAAAATTAACACAAGATGTAATAGCAGAACAAAATCCAAGTGATGAAGTCAAAGATCTAGTTAAACGTTTGAAACGCTGCGGATTTGCAGATACATATCTTTCACGAATTGCCGGAGTTCCTCATTTAACATTCAGAGCATTCCGCAAACGCTGCAATGTAATTCCTGTTTATAAAATGGTTGATACATGTTCTGCAGAATTTGAAGCAATGACTCCGTATTATTATTCAACCTACGAACAAGAAGATGAAGTAGAAGTTTCAAATGATGTACGAAAAATGATTGTTCTGGGAGCCGGACCAATTCGTATCGGTCAAGGAATTGAGTTTGATTACTGTTCCGTTCGTTCCGTTTGGGGTCTGAAAGAGGAGAATATCCAATCTATAATTATCAACAATAACCCGGAAACCGTAAGTACTGATTTTGATACATCAGATAAATTATATTTTGAACCCTTGAATATTGAAGATGTTTTGAATGTTGTGGAAAAAGAAAATCCGGAAGGCGTAATAGTTCAGTTCGGTGGTCAAACTGCAATTAATCTTGCCGGAAAACTTCATGAAGCCGGAGTAAAAATTCTAGGTTCATCAGTGCAGACTATTGACGATGCGGAAGACCGCGATAAATTTTCGCAAATTCTGCAACGTGCCGGAGTTCCGCAAGCTGAAGGGCGTGCAGTTCATTCATTTGAAGAAGCTCTCGGTGTAACTAATCGTCTTGGTTATCCGGTCTTAGTTCGTCCGTCTTATGTTATCGGCGGTCATGCAATGGAAATTGTGTATAATGATGATGAACTCTTCTCATATATGCGTTTTGCAACTAAAATTTCTCCAGATCATCCTGTTTTGGTTGATAAGTATTTGCTGGGAAAAGAAGTTGAAGTAGATGCGATTTGTGACGGAACAGATACTTTTATTCCCGGAATTTTTGAACATATAGAACGTGCCGGAGTTCATTCAGGTGATTCAATGGCTGTATATCCTCCGACCGGGCTATCCGATGAAGAAATAAGTACAATCAAACGTCACACAATAGCACTCGGAAAAGAACTTGGAACAATCGGGTTAATGAATGTTCAATACGTTATTTCCAATGGAAAAGTTTACTGTATCGAAGTAAATCCGCGTGCAAGCCGAACTGTTCCGGTATTGAGTAAAGTAACAAATATTCCAATGGTGAAAATTGCTACTAAAATTATGAGCGGCAAGACATTAAAAGATTTAGGCTACAGTTCGGGCTTGTTGGAAATGCCTTCATACTGTACGATTAAAGCTCCGGTTTTCAGTTTTGATAAATTAAAAATGGTTGAACCGGGTTTAGGTCCGGAAATGAAATCTACAGGTGAAGTACTCGGACTAGGACTAAACAGAATGGATGCACTTTACAACGCTGTTACCGGTTCGGGGATTCAAGTGCCGGACAGCGGACATATTCTGCTATCTGTAGCACAAAAAGACCGGGAAGAACTGCTTGGCTTTGTGCCTAAGCTGCAAAACTTGGGTTACAAGTTATCAGCCACTAAAGGTACATACGAATTTCTGCAAAAGCGCGGTCATACAGATGTTGCACTTGCGCCACATCCGGGAGACGGTACACCGAATGTTCTTGATATGATTCGTCAGAACAACTTTGATATTATCATTAATATTCCGACAAAAGGAAAAAATATAAGCAAACTCGGCTTTAAAATCCGTCGGCTTGCGGTGGAATATAAAGTTTCGTGCATAACATCATTTGATACAACAATGAGCATTTTGAATGCACTCGACAGAGAAAAATCATCTGAAATTGTGCCGGTTTGTTCATTGAATGAATATCTGGAAAAATTCCCGGTAAAAAAAATAAATCCGTAACTAACAATGAGGCTGCCTAATATTTTCAGGCAGCCTCATTTTTTATTAAATTAGAGTTTATGAAGATATTAGCTGATTTACCAGAAATGACACTTTTCTTTTCTTCAATTTTTAACTTCCTGCGCAAATACAGAATTCATTCGTTTATAGATCACATGTCAGATTATTCACAGTTGTACGATATTCTGATTTCTTCACAACTTGAACAGCTGCGTTATTATCATAGAATGGATCAGTACGTTTTTAAACTTTACAATGCAAATAATCGACTGGTTGATTTAGTTTATTTGTTTTGCTTTGGGGTAAACGGCGGAACAAACGATCAGTAAATTATGATTACTCTTAATAATGAAAAAATAAGAGTGGAAATCATCATCACCGACAACAGAGAACTTCCAGTAATGAAATATTCCACTCAAGAGAAAAAACTTACCGCCTTTTGGGAAAAGAAAGAACCGGCGCGAGACAGAATGACTCAAACTGATTGGGAAGCATTTCTTGAAACTCATAACAAGCAGTACCCGCGCAGAATGAAATAGTTTTTTTAAATATCAAATTCAATAGCTGACAGCGCATTATAAATTTCAGTTTCGTTTTGTGCAGAAAGTATTTTGTTTCGTTTCTCTTCATCTTTCCAAACAAGAACTGAATTAGCAAGAATTTTTAAGTATTCCTTATGTGTGTCTTGAGGTGACGCAATTAAAATTGCAAAATTAACAGGCTGATTATCAATAGAATTCCATTCGCATCCGGCACCGCGGATAAGTACGGCAGATGCGACAAAGTCCTTTATAATATTACGGCGAGTATGAGGAATGGCAAGTCCAACGCCGATTCCAGTAGAAATTATATTTTCACGTTCAAGTATTAATTCTCTTAATTTAGTATGATTGGTAATCTTTTTAGAATTTTTCAGCAGTTCCAACAATTTATCAATAACAGCTTTATGTTCCACATTTTCCATAATTGCGATTGCATCTTTTTCAATAATATCTGTCATATTTTTCATAATATATTTTCCTCCAGTTTTTTTACTATATCAAAAATTATACCTTTTAACACCTGTTTTCTGCTTTAAATAAAATCAACTAGCCATATATTTTTTGTTAAGGAAAAAAATAAATATCCGAGAAATACAGGGTATAGAAACGGCGAATTTCGGGAGGTCTTATTATAATGAAACGCTTTTTTATTGTCACATTACTATTTTATTCTTTTGCAATAAATGCATCACCTATTTTTAACAGAATCACTAACGATTCAGGTGATAAAAAAAATCCGTTTTTCCCGATGACTGTAGGTCAAATCAGAGAATTTTCAAAAGAAGAAAACGGAACTACATCAACTTGTACTTGGAAAACCGACGGAGTCTTTCAGATAACAGATGACACAAATAAATTGAAAGATCAAAAAGCTTATCAATTCACCGATTCATCAAACGGAGATGTTTTTTACTTCACAAATTATGACGGTTTTATCTGCAAATATGCAAAAAGCGAAGACGGAGCATATAAATTGACACGTATGCTTCCGGAAAATATTGTCGAAGATTACAATTGGATCAGCAACAACATAACTTTCATCATTACCGATGTAAGCATTGATTATGTAACTGTCGAATTTTTTGATAACCAAAAGGATGTTTCCGGATATAACAAATTCAAAAAAGAATCAGGTCCTTGTGAAATATACGTCAATGACGCTACTGCTACAAAAAAGCATGACATGCTTGCCAAATTAAAGAACTTTTCATCCGATTCAAATATCCGCAGTTCGGCAGAATTACCGGCGACTAACGAAACAGGCAGTGTCGTAAAAAACCCTGATATTAAAGAAAAATCTCCGGTTGCTAAAGAAGCAGAAGAAATTGTTGTTGTTCCGGAACCTGTAATCGAGAAAAAAGCCGCTGAAACCAAAACGCAGCCGGGCTCTTCACAGGTAATCGCAATAAACACAATGCAGAAAAATTTCTACTATATACAAGTAGGTTCTTTTGTGAAAAAGAAAATGCATTCGGTATATGCGCCGAAATCAGACAAAAAGGTTTTCAATCGGTTGTCTTTGAAGACAAAGACGGGACTTTCAAAGTTTTAATTGAAGGTAATTCAAAAATGGATGAAACTCTGTCACTGTTAAGAACTCAAGTAACATCAGGTGCTTTTGTAAAAAAGAGAATGGGCAAATAAAACAAATTAATAAATAAACAAAAAGGCTGTCCGTGAAAGTTTTAAACTTCCGGGCAGCCTTTTATTTTACTCGATTATCTTCAATCTTTTCATATCAATCGTATCATTCATTATGTTATCTATTCCGGCGACATAATCATTTATTAATTTTTCGATAGGAATGTAAGTATAAATTTTATTCTTCTCTCTTTCAAAGAAATAATACGTATCGCCGCCGTTTGCCAAGAAATCGCTTATAGCAACCTTATAAATTTTATCATCAACAACTTTTTTTTGGTAAATACGCAAATCGGTAACCTTTTTATCTTTTGCAGAATATTCAACTGTCATTCCGCTGAAAATCAAAAACTGTCCGTATCCGCGGCGAATCATTGAATATTCAACAATATTTTTTAATTCATCACCGCGCAAATTAACAATAACTGCATCATTATCGTACTTCAAAATACCGGAAGCAAAAGTGTACTCCAAGTTTTTTTTCTTAGATAAATCAACTTCTTTGAACAATCCGGCATTTAAAAATGCCACATCCGCGCCGGTTCCTACTCGAAGAGCATCAGTCGCAATACAGCAAAGCTTTGTGAAATTATCCATTTTTCCAACAGAAGAAAATTCCGTTGCAATAACATTTGTTCCGGCAGCTGATGACAACTTGCCGCTGACTTTTTCCGTAATTTTTTCCAATCGCTGCAAAAGCTTCTTGTTTTCCGGGATTTGTTCCGAAATAAGTCTACCGTTGATATGAACATTTACAGGATAGAATTGCTCGGATACAATATTCAGCTGATTTTTATCTCCGTCAGTACCTTTTTTAACAAGTTTAAATGTTACATCTCCAAGATACATTCCGTTTTTTTCAATTGTATAAATTCTTGTTCCATTTACATTGAAAATTTTATTCTTATTCGCACCATAGGAACCTTCTATTATCAAATCAATGCTCGGATACAAAGATGCCAGAAAACCAGCTCCGGATTTCAAATCAGAATGATAATCAATATTTGTTAATGCAACAATTACATCAACCTTTTCCTTTTCTTTCATTTTCAGCAAAACTTTTTCCATTACAACAATTGGATTTTCTACAGTTATTTCGTTTTTGGCTTCATTCGACAACGCCAGATAAACATTTTCACTCAATGCAGAAATGAAACCGATTTTTATTCCATTTACTGTTTTTATGAAATAAGGTTCCGCAATTCTTTTGCCTTTCAAAGTTTTAACATTGCAGTTCACCATAGCAAAGGATGATTTCTTATACAAACTATTGTAACCGGCTAAACTTCTGTTTATTTCATTAAAGCCAACGCCCGAAACATCATAGCCAATCATATTCATTGCAGTGTAATCCGCAGCACCGTCAGTCAAAGCCGAAAGGTAATATTCACTGACAAAATTTCCAGTATCGACAAGTACAATATTATTACCGCCGTCTTTCTTCAGTTCGTCAATCAAAGTCTTTCTTGCGGAATAGCCGGCTTGATTTTCACCTTCGTCATCTACAAATTTCAAAGACCTGCCTAATGTTGAACCGGAAAAAAGAATACGCACTTCATTTTCTGCCCAAGCAGACACTGCAAAAACTAAAAATATAAAGCAATAAAAAAATTTCCTCATTAATTAATCTCCTCTCTAAAAAAATTGTCGGTAAAAGTATCTATAAAAAAAATCCTGCTTTAGCTTCACTATAATGAAATAATTCGTTATTATGTCAAAATTCATATTAATTTATCAACTATATTAAGGAAGAAATTATGTCAGAAGAAGCGAATATTATAGCTAAAATCGGCGTAAATACCGAACCGCCTGCAAAAGAACCAATTTTTATTTCACTAAGCAGTTATATGAACAAAAAATATCTTGATATTAGAAAATATTATAAGGACAGCTCCAACGAGTTTAAGCCAACAAAAAAAGGCATTACAATGACATTGCCGCAGCTTAAAGATTTTATGAAATCAATCGATGAAAATATGACAAATATTGAAAATTGGTTTGGCAGCTGAACCAAAAATTACTTGTTTTTTTCTATCCTAAATACTATACCTACAAAAAAAGGAGCAATTAATGAAAAAGAAAGAACGACTCTTTTGGATCTGTTCTGTTTGCGTGCTTTTAGCATTTTGTACATTCAATGTTTTTGTGAATAATGCATCAGCTGCCAATTTTACTCAGGCATTTCCATATATGAACAAATTTATCAGCGTATTTAATGCGATAAAATCAGATTATGTTGATGCTGATAAACTTGATGACAAAACATTAATCAACGGAGCAATAAAAGGAATGCTGGACGCAATCGGTGACCCGTACACTGTTTACCTCAGTGAAAAAGATGTTAAAGATTTGCAAACAACAACGACCGGAACATTTGCCGGTGTCGGAATGATTATTACCGAGAAAGAAGGATATATCGGCGTTGTATCTCCGATAGAAGGGACTCCGGCATTCAGAAAAGGAATGAAATCCGGTGATTTACTAATATCCGTAAATGGTGAAACTTTAAAAGGCGTTTCTGTTTCCGATGCAGCAGACAAACTGAAAGGCGCACCGGGAACAAGCGTAAATATTGAGTTCCTGCGAGACGAAGTAAAGTATGAAGTAGAGCTTGTCCGCGCTATAATTGATTTACCTACAGTAAAGCATGACATTATAAATAACGAAATCGGTTATCTTCGTATAACTCAATTTTCCGGAACAACAGATAAACATGTCAAAGAAGCTTTGCAAGATTTTAAAGCAAAAAAAGTGAAAGGCATAATAATGGATCTGCGAATGAACCCGGGCGGATTACTAAGTTCTGCAATAAGCATTGTCGATTTCTTTCAAGACAAAGGAACAATCGTATCAACAAAAGGACGACGGCTGAAAGAGCAAACTGTTAATTCAGCAAGTTCATTTAATACTATCATTGCGAAAGACATTCCGGTTGTGGTTTTAATTGACAGCGGTTCAGCCAGTGCATCGGAAATTGTATCCGGTGCATTGAAAGATACAAAGCGTGGAATTTTAGTCGGTGAAAAATCTTTCGGTAAAGGTTCAGTTCAGAGTATTCAATTTCTGCCGGACGGTACTGACGGATTCAAAATGACAACTGCAAAGTATTATACTCCGTCAGGTGTTTCAATACACGGAATTGGAATCGAACCGGATATTACAATAAAGGAACCGGAACTAACAGAAGACGAACGTGAAGGTCTGAAAAAAATTTATAAGGATAAAATCATCGATGAGTTTGTAAAACTGCATAAGAATCCAACAGATAAAGATATTGACTCATTCTTAGTTGACCTAAAAAGCAAAGGTTACGTTTTTACGGATAGAATGATGCGTCGACTTTTGAAAAATACTTTGGATTATGAAAACACTTCTGCACCTATATATGATTTGGAATATGATATTCAATTGCAGAAAGCAATGGAAATTTTAACAAACGGTTCAATTAAATACAGCAAGGGTGAATATTCATTGTTAAAATAAATTTTCCAATTTCTACAGAAAATTAACAAGGCTGTCCAAGTCGAAAACTCCAAAAAATTACTTATTGGACAGCCTTTATTATTAATAAAAACAAAACTTCTAATTTTAGAAAACAAGGAAGCAAAAAATGACAACAAAAGTTGTATATCCGGGAACATTCGATCCGCTTACTTACGGACATCTTGATATAATACAAAGAGCAGCGAACATGTTCGGTGAAGTAACGGTTCTTCTGGCGCAAAATCTTTCAAAGAATACTTATTTCACACTGGAAGAAAGAACTGTAATGATAAAAGATGCCGTTAAGGATATGAACCTAGAAAAAAATGTTCATATTGATTCATATCACGGACTTTTAGTAGAGTACTGCAAACAAAACAATATTACTGTCATTGTAAGAGGAATTCGTCCGCTTGTAGATTTTGAATACGAATTTGAAATGGCAATGACGAATAGAGAATTATCCAATAATATAGAAACCGTTTTTATTCTGACAGATCAAAAATACTTTTATTTACGCAGCAGCTTGATTAAAGATTTAGCGACATTAGGCGGAGACATTTCCAATAAAGTTCCGCCTAATGTTTATAAAGCAATAAAAAATAAGTTTTGCTAAATTTTTTTTCCTAATTGCAGAAGCTGCTGTTTTAAAGATTCATTTTCTTTTTTCAGCATTAGATTTTCATATTCCTGATTTGTAACAAGTGCAATCAAATCATTAATTGAAAGAAGATTTTCATCTGCCAATTCTGAATATCCTGATATTTTTGATGACAAATCTTCTGTTATTTCATCCATAATTTCTTCATAATCATCAAAATCATGAGATGTATTCTGCAATTTGTTAAGTGAGGCAATTTTATACGCTATTTTTGCAATAGAATGATATGTATGGTTCTGTGGCTGGCAAACGGCAAGCGGCTGCCTTTTGTTTATTGATTCATGAACACTTTTGTCTCTATACAAGAAACCAAGATAATCCATTTCAATATTCAGAAAGGAATGCGTTATTTTACGAACTTTCTCACCCATTTCAATATCGGTAGGAGAATGTGCCATGTTAATAATAAGTTTAGGCGACATTTCCTTAACAAAATAAACGGCTTTCAAATACGTAGTAGGAGAAACTTTTTTAATCATCTGCAATAAATCCGATACTTTCCAAGCATTTTCTCCGCCCTTTTTCATTTGTTCATTAAACAACTCTTTCATTTCCGGTATCGATTTAAATTCTAAAAATAATCTTCTGAATACCGATGTTTTCAACAAAGAGTAAGCATTTAAAATAGAAGTCAATTCGGGCATGGAAACAAGTATACCGCATGAACTTAGAATAAAAAAATCTACTGTATTATAAGATGAGCCTGCACCTAAATCTAAAATAATGTAATCTGCATCTAAATGAAAAATTTGAGATATTAATTTTTTCTTTTGAGCAGCAGTAATATTTGCGACTCCAACCATTTCTGCATCACCGGAAATGAAAGAAAGATTTCTGTTCCCTGTAGAAAGAATATAGTCCGGTAATTTAGAATTTCTTTGATCTAAAAAATTTCCTATTCCATCCGGAGCAACTGAATATCCCATACATGTATGAATATTAGCACCTCCGAAATCAAGATCCATTAAAATTACTTTTTTCCCTAGATTTGCCAATGCATAAGCAAGATTAACAGAAATTAGAGTTTTGCCGACCCCCCCCTTTCCGCTGGCAATAGGGATAATAACCGGTGTGCGTTCCATTTTTTCCCTTTAAACATCTGATAAACTATCAATAATTTCTTTTATTTCATTCAATTCAGCAGAAGGCGACAACACCATACCTATTTTAATTTTATCATCAGTCACACGATTCACGTAAACTATTCTGCCGGATAATTTTATTTTACGTGAGAAGAAAATAATCTTCAGTTTTTGTCCCACATCATAGTGATTTTCAGTATCATCTGTAAAAAAACTGATTCCGCCTTTACTAAGGTTGGCTAATTCCGCACGCTTTTCATGGAACAAACCTGCCGAGAAATTAAACTCTTTTAAATCTTCCGGCACCATTTCAACTGACACCCTACGTTCAGTTCTTAATTCTTCACTCATAATAAACCCTCCAAAGTTTTCTTTTAATAAGCATTATATATTATTTTCCAGATGACTTCCAACTAAAAATATTTTCAATAAGTCGATACATAAAACTAAAATATTTTTCTCACTTAATGTTTCACGTGAAACATTTTAACATCAACAGCTAATTCAACATTGAAACTGTTTTTCTAAAAATGCGGCAACCCCACAATCAATATTACGTTCAATGATTCCTGAAGCCGCTTTTTTCAATTCAGGAAGTGCATTTTCTACTGCATAAAATTCATCACACGCATTAAGCAGAGGCAAATCATTCATATTATCACCAAAACCAATCACTTTATCAACATGCAGCCCGGAACGAAGCTTATTCGCAGCGTGAAATTTTGAAGCATTACAACTTGCAATTTCTAAAAAGCAATATCCTGGATTATAAATATCATCATAGAAAAACAAATTCAGTCCATTATCTTCTTTTAATTCATTATGAATTGGCTGAAGCTTATCAACAGTATCGCAAACACAAAAATAAATCGGATATTCGTTCTGTGGTACATCCAGCAATGAAGAAATTTCTATAAAATTTTTCTGCTGTCGCCTAGCCTCATAAAAAGTTTTCATAGGCGGCACTTCAATTTTTTCATACCACGCTGTAAGTCCATTATTCCAAGTATAAAGAAAGCCGTTCTCATTATGTTTTTTAAGACAATTCAAAACATTCAATATTGAAGTATGTGAAATCTTTTCTATATCAACAGCTTGATTTTCTGCAATGTTGTAAATCATTACTCCGTTCATCAGAATTACCGGACATGATATTTTCAGCCCATTAAGCAAAGGCACCACAGTTGCAAAAGTTCGCGCAGTAGCGACAGTAAACATCATTCCTTTATCCAAGAGCGTATTTAACCGAAACTTATTTTCCTCAGACAGCTTTGCATCGTTATCAAGCAGCGTTCCGTCCAAATCGGAAATATACAAAGTTCTCATTTTATATTCCTTATTATTCAAAAAAAGTTTATTACTAGCATGATAATACAAAAAATTACTTTGTTGGAGTACTTGCATATTATGAAAAAAATTCTTCTTGTTGACGCATTTGGGCTGATATTTCGCTCTTACTATGCTTTTATTACCCGTCCTTTAACAAACAAATCAGGACAAAATATTTCGGCAGTTCACGGTTTTTTTAATGCACTTTTTTCACTGTTAAAAAAAGAAAAACCTGACTTTGTGCTGATTGCACTGGAAGGCAAAGGCAAATGTTTTCGTTATGAAATGTATCCGGAATACAAAGCAAACCGACAGGATACTCCGGAAGACTTAAAGGAACAAATTGTTAAAATTGCAGATTTAATAAATAAAATGGAAATACCATGCTTTTCACAAGAAGGTTTTGAAGCAGATGATGTAATCGGTACATTAGCGGAAGTTTACGGTAAAAATGAAAACTATGAAGTATGGATCTTTTCATCGGATAAAGATTTGCGCCAACTGGTAAAAAATAACGTAAAACTTTGCCGCCCAGACCCGAGAACCGGAGAGTATCTTCTATACGAAAGAGATGAAATTTTTGCAGATATGGGAGTTTATCCGGAACAAGTTGCGGATTTTCTTGCAATTACAGGCGATAAGTCAGACAACATTCCCGGAATAAAAGGTTTGGGAGAAAAAGGAGCCGCAGCATTGCTCGGCAAATGGCAATCATTGGAAAACATTTACGAACATTTGTCAGAAATAACACCGCCGGGCACACAGAAAAAATTATCAACAGATAAAGAAAACGCATTGCTAAGTCAAAAACTTGCGACAATCCGCACAGATGTACCCTTGCAACTGGATGAAAACTCATTGTGTTCACGTCCGATAAATCTGGAAGCTGTACTTTCCGATTTAGAAAAGGACAGCCTGAAAACCGTTATTTCACAAATTAAAACCTACAATAAAGAACGCTTTCAGATTACCTTCTCACAGGAGGATTTTAAAGAAGCCGAAAAAGACAAAATAGAAATAAAAAAGACAGAACTTAACACCGAAAATTTTCATCTCGTTTCGACATTACCCGAACTGGAAAAACTTACAGATAAAATTCACAATGCAAAAAAATTTGCTTACGATTTGGAAACTACAAGCTTTGATTTTAATAACGGTCAGTTAATATGCATGAGCATTGCTATTCCGAGGAAAGACAATGAACCTGAAACTTTCGTTATTCCGTTCAGTCTGTCACTTTCCCAACTTGCAGAAGCGAAACTTTCTCATCTGCCCGAAGAAACTGAAATAATTAAGATATTGACTCCGCTTTTTACAGACAAATCTATTTTGAAAATAGGTCACAATATAAAATTTGATAATAAATTTTTGTACCGATTCGGCATTAATGAAATTACGCCGCTTTTTGATACAATGTTGGCAGAATATTGTCTGGACTGCGCCTCCCCTACACTTGCACTTAAAGATATGGCAGAACATTACTTCAACGTAAAAGTTATTCATTACGAAGATGTTGTTGCAAAAAAACAAACGCTGCATGACGCACCTTTTGACAAACTTTTCGTTTACTCAGGTCAAGATGCACATTTGACATTAAAACTTTATCAGCTACTTGATGATAAAATTTCACAGGACTCACAACGAATTCACCTTTTTTATGATATTGAAATGCCGCTGGTACAAGTGCTTTCCGATATGGAAATTACCGGGATTTGCGTTAATGCCGATCACTTGCATAAACTTGCAGATAAAATGGACAATGAAATTGCTGTTTTGCGTGAAAAAATGTTCAACATTGCAGGCTATGAGTTTAATCCTAATTCACCGTTGCAGTTACGCAAATTGCTTTTTGAAGATTTAGGATTACAACCGGACAAAAAGACTAAATCCGGAGCTTCCACAGATGTCGAAGTATTGAAGAAGTTAAGCTTTTTTCATCCGCTGCCCGAACTTCTGCTGGAATATCGAACATACAGTAAAATAAAATCAACATACACAGAAAACCTTGTCGATATGATAAATCCCCAAACAGGCAGAATCCACACAACTTACTTCCAAACCGGCACACAAACCGGACGGCTTTCAAGCAAGGATCCGAATTTGCAGAATATTCCAATCCGCAGTTCCGTTGGTCGTGAAATCAGACGTGCATTTATTCCGAGAGAAAACTGGAAACTTATGAGTGCCGATTATTCGCAAATTGAAATTTTCTTATTGGCAGAATTTTCCGATGACCTGATTCTGCAAAACGCAATAATGAACGGTGAAGATATTCATGCCGGAACTGCAGCAATATTGTTTGACAAACAGCCCGCCGATATTTCCAAAGAAGAACGAATGATTGCCAAAACCGTTAATTTCGGAATTTTATACGGACAATCCGCATTTGGACTGGCAAATGAATTAAAAATTTCCAGAGTGCGAGCTGCTTCATTTATAGATAAATATTTTGAAAACTATAGCGGCGTGAAGTGCTACATAGAAAAGCTTAAAGATTTATGCCGCAAAAATGGATATTCATCAACTCATTGGGGAAGACACCGAACAATCCGTGAAATAAATGAGAAAAATAAAAACATTCGTGAAAACGGTGAACGTATGGCGGTAAATTCAGTAATACAAGGAACCGCAGCCGATTTAATAAAGCAGGCGATGATTCGTGCCACAGCCGAAATAAAAAAGCAAAATTTGAAATCAAAATTACTGCTGCAAGTTCATGATGAATTAATTTTTGAAGTACCGCCGGAGGAACTTGAAACAATGGAAAATATTGTTCGCACTGCAATGGAATGCGGCTACGGTTTTAAGCTGCCGCTAAAATCAAGTATTGAAACCGGCAGCACTTGGGGTGAAATGCATTAAAAAGAGAACTATAATGTTTCACGTGAAACATTTACTTTTGAGAATGATTAGAATTAATATAAACATGTGAGGTTTTATATGACTTATTTTCTCTGCCACAAAAATATTCCTGTTCTTATCTTTGAAACTGAAGATGATGAAATCTCCAAAGTTTGTGAAATATTGAACGAAGAACATCTTCCTATAGGCGTTTTTCGTGATTATGAAAGAGGAATATCACAAAGACAACAATTTCGTGAATGGTGGCGAAGTCGCTCTATTCCAGCAAGCCGTCAGAATTTACGAGACGCATTGGAATTACTTGGAAACATTACAATTGAACGTCTTGTGACAAAATCTTACGGATTAAGTCTTTCCGACCATTATTGGGCAAAACCGGTTCAAAGTGATTTACAATGGGAAAACATAAATTTTTTCGAGAATGATTTTTCGGAAGATGTAGGAAAAGCATTGTTTGGAACTCTTGAAGTGCAGGATTTATCAAGTATAAGTTTACTTTCTCCGGATAATACATCAGACGGATGGCTAAAGAAAAAATGGATTATAGACAACGGAGAACGAATTCTACTAAAAGGAGGAAGCGGCGAAGGTCAACAAGAACCGTTCAATGAAGTTCTTGCTTCGGAAATATGCAAAAGACTTGGAATTCCATACGTAGAATATTCTATTGTTGAAAATGAAGGACATTATTTTTCAGCTTGTAAGGATTTTATCTCACCACAAACAGAACTTGTAAGTGCTTGGCATATAAGAAATATCAAGCCCAAAACAAACAATGAATCGGAATATACACATTTGATAAGTTGCTGCAAAGAGTTAGGAATGAATAATATTAATGAAATTGAAAAACAAATCTGCAATATGATTGTACTGGATAGCATTGTGGCAAACGAAGACAGGCATTTCAATAATTTTGGTTTTATCAGAAATCCGGCAACACTTGAGTGGTTAGGACTTGCACCTATCTTTGATACAGGAACATCCATGTTTCATGATGTGTCTCTCCACGACTTAAAATATGGATTTGTATATGTTTCTTACAGAAGCAAAGCAAAACCATTTGCAAAAACTCATTATGAACAATTAAAAAAACTCAATTGTTCGAAATTTTGTGCAAAACTTCCTTTTGAAAATCTTTCAGACATAGATAGTTTTTTTGAATCTATTCTTGAACAAAACAGGCATTTACATGAAAAAAAAAGTTACCTTTGCAATATTCTAAAAAGCAGAGTCAGCGAAACAGAAAAACTCGTTCGACAACAATAGAACGATAAACCGAGACAGAATTTTTACTCAATAATTTCTTGCGTTTGCTAATTTGTCATTCTCGCACTTGATGTGGGAATCTCTTTTTAACATTTACAGGAGATTGTCAACCGAGTTTGCTTTGCAAACGTCGTGGATCAAGTCCGGCAATGACAAGGGAAATAAAAACCAAAAGGCAGGAAACTGCCGAGAATGACACGGCAATCAGCGTAATGTTCCTAAAGCTTTTCTATTTCCTCAACCGACAGTCCGGTAAAATGCGCAATCATGGCAACCGGCATATTTTCAGACTTCATACTTTTTGCAGTTTCAATAGCTTTTTGATATGCTCCTTGAGTAATTCCAAGCGAAATACCGCGTTTTTCACCAATTGCGATTCCTTGTTCTTCGCCGGCAGCAAAGCCGATGTTGTAAGTCTCTTGTTTTAACATTTGCAGTGTCATATATTCAGCCCTCCATTCTTCATTGCCATGCACTCGGTACAGTTCCTTGCAGATTTTATCCGTCAGCGATGTTTCGCTTTTGCCTGTCGAGATAAATTCTAACAATTTCCGAATCTTTTCATCATTCACTTTTTCAAACGCAGTAACATTGTAGGCAATTTTGCAGCATTTGTCATCAAGTTTCAAGTCGGGCAGCTCATCGCAGCTGTTTGAAAAAGTGTACTGTGGCAAGCCCTTGTAAAATGGGTCAAACGTACAAATGAAAATGATATTTGATTCTTTCAAGTCATTGAAATCTGCGCCTTTTTCCAACAGTTCGGCATCAATCATGCATTGATAGTAGCGCATTCGGCAACCTAAATTTTTCTTATTGGTAGTTTGCATCTCTAGGTCAAAAACCCGGTCGCTGTCAGCAACATACACATCAAGCCGAATGCCGCGTTTGTCCGGTTCTAATTTCAGCTCTTTCTCAAACGACTTATAAACTAATTTGCCGACTTTGATATGCAAAAGTGTTTCAATAACCTCGCGACATATTTCCTCATTTTGCATAACTTTGCAAAAAGCGAAATTGTTTGTGAACTTAATATCTTCCGTATTTTTCCAAGTAGTCCATTTACTTTCCCTTGTTTATAGATTAAGAAACAATTTTTTTTAATCACTTCTATATACATATAATGCGAAAAAGTATCAAAAGTGCTTACAAGATTCGGAAAAAAAATGAAGATTTTTGTGATTTGGAGTTGAAAATTGGTTTATATTCTATTTTAGTATTAAGTCTTGTTCCTTGCAGTAATTTTGGAATTACTTTGCATTCGCTACCAAATTTTACTCACGCAAAATTCTATCGCTCATGCAAACGGCTATTGTTTTCGCCTGCTTTCGCAGGCTGCAAGCCGAAGCCCCAGGTTTTTATTCTATTTTAGCATTATGATCTGTCTCCTGTGTTTCTTGTTATTCACTTGCTTGTTTTCAATGTCATTCCCGTGCTTGACACGGGAATCTGCAATAAGGTTTTATAGGAGATTGTCGGATCAAGTCCGACAATGACAAAGAAGATAAAAAAACAAAGATGACAAATTGTTACTTCGGCAAGCTTTGACCGGTATTTAATTGCATTAAATACTTCATTCGTTTGCTTCGCAAACTCATCGTTGCTCTGGAACTGCAAGATAATACGGTTAAAGTACCGTTGCACATTGTGCAGCTTGTCTGCGAATAACGTTATAAACCAGCTTGCTCAACTAAATGCCTCTTGTAAATAGTTATCATCCAAACATGATATAAAATCTAATTTTTCTTATTGACAAAAAAAGAATAAAAGAGTAAATAATCATCATTACCTATTGGAGAGCTGTCTGAGTGGTTGAAAGAGGCGGTCTTGAAAACCGTTGTAGTCGCGAGGCTACCTGGGGTTCGAATCCCTAGCTCTCCGTTTTTTATTTTTACAGGAGAGGTGCGAGAGTGGTCGAATCGGGCTCCCTGCTAAGGAGTTGATCGGTTTACCCCGATCCAAGGGTTCGAATCCCTTCCTCTCCGAATCCACTGGAAAGTTGTCAGAGTGGTCGAATGTGCACGCTTGGAAAGCGTGTATACGTTAGCGCGTATCGGGGGTTCGAATCCCCCACTTTCCGAAGATCGAGCCAGTAGCTCAGTTGGATAGAGTTTTAGATTGCGGATCTGAAGGTCGGAGGTTCGAATCCTCTCTGGCTCATTTTTATGGGGAAATGCGAGAATGGTTAATCGGTCATTACATGACATATCTAAGATATAGCAGGTTCAATTCCTCATTCCTCAAATGCCCCTTTTAGTTCAAGACTCTATGCGATAACAATGAAACTAACCCCGCCAGGATCGGAAGATAGCAACGGTACCTTTCAAAATTATGCGTGTAATCGGTTTTGGATGTAAAGGGGCTTTTTATTACCCAGAATAATAAAAATATAGACAGGGCAAAAAATGGCACATACCGCAACAGCTACTGAGTATAGACCACAAAGTTTTTCTTCTCTTGTCGGACAAGATTTCGTTTCCACTGCAATAAAAAATTCTCTTAATTCACAAAAAATAGCAAATGCTTTTTTACTCAGCGGTCCGCGCGGTGTCGGTAAAACAACAACTGCACGATTGATTGCAAAGGGATTAAACTGTATTCATGGACCTACCGGAGATCCATGCAACAAATGTCCACAGTGTATCAGTATAAAGGAAGGAAACAACAGTGATGTTATAGAAATTGATGGTGCATCCAATACAAGTATCAATAACATCAAAACAATTCAGGAAGAAATTCAGTATTTGCCTGCTGCAGCAAAGTATAAGATTTACATTATAGATGAAGTTCACATGCTTTCAAAAAGTGCATTTAATGCATTATTGAAAACTATCGAAGAACCACCGGAACATGTAGTTTTCATATTTGCAACTACAGAATTAAATGAAGTTCCGGCAACTATAAAATCACGCTGCCAGCAGTTTAATCTACGCTTAATTCCAAGCAACATTATTGAAAATAATATAAAAAAGATTCTAACCGATAAAAGTATTTCATTTGATGAAGAAGGAATTAAATGGATTGCAAAGGAAGGAAAAGGTTCACTGCGTGATGCTTACACATTACTGGATCAGATAATTTCTTTCTGCGGAAATGAAATTACATTAAATAAGATTCAATCTAAGCTCGGACTTGCCGGTAAAGAACAAATATCGCAACTGATAACCTGTATTTTAAACGAACAAATTATGGATATTCACCTGAAACTAGAAACATTACTAAGTTCAGGATGCAGAATAGAGCAAATTTTAAGTGACATAATTTCTTTTTTCAGAGATATACTTTTATTGAAATCACAAACATCTTCTGATGATATAAAAAATAATTCATCATACTATTCGCCTGAAATATTGGAAAAATTATCAATCTATGACGTTGAAAATATTTTAGATTTATCATTCGGCTTTTATGAGAAATTAAAATATTCAATCAATCAAGAAATGGAATTGGAGTTCTTTTTAATCAAATTATCAAGATACAAAGACTTTATTCGTCCGGAAGCATTACTGAAGCAAATAAGAACTCTGCAAACTTCATTTATTGAAAAAAAAAAATTAACTGAAATTCCAAAACCAGAAATTAATGCAAAAGTAACTTATAAAAGCAGTATTACCACAGAACCTAAAGAAGTAAAACCTGCAGTACAACCAATTCCCGAAAAAATGGAAACTCAAAAAAAAGAACAATTAATTCCGACTAAAGAAAGCACTGATTCTGAAATAAAAAATATCGCTTCTCAGCAAAATACAGATATAAAAAAAGAAGTTGATATTTCGCATTCTTTAACCATTGAAAAAAACGATAAAAATGATGAAGTAAAAAAAACTCCATCTGATTATGATATAAACAAGAAAAATCTAAAACAAATTTTTTCATGTACCGAATACAGATAAAAGGAGAATAAAATGACACCATTTGATTTACTAAAAAATTTTAATATTAATTCACTGCGAGAAAAGGCTGATGAGATAAGAAGTAAAATGGAAACTTGTGAAATGACCGGAGAAGCAGGCGGTGGATTTGTAAAAGTAAAAATAAATGGAAAGTTCAAAATTCTTGATATTGAATATGAAAATAATAAATACATAACGGAAGATTTGGAAACATTTAAAAACCTGATTATTTGCGCACAAAATGATGCATGTGAGAAAATGACTGAAAAAATGAAAAATGAGTTTGGAAGTTCATTTGGAGATATTTCTTCAATCTTAGGAAAGTAAAATGTACCAAATTGAAGATTTAGTCACTATTTTAAGCAGATTGCCCGGACTAGGGAAAAAGACGGCATCAAAACTGGCTTATTTTTTCATAAAGAACAAAGAATATTCAGGAGATTTTATAAAAATTTTATCCTATATAAAGGAAAATTCTCGATTTTGCCCGGATTGCGGTTGTATTATTCTTAATGAAGATAAATGCTCTATTTGTTCATCCGAAAATAGAAAAAGAAAAATCTTGTGTATAGTAGAAGAACAAAAAGACATGATGGCAATAGAAGATACAGGAGTTTACTCCGGTCTTTATCATATTCTTTCAGGTACAATAAATCCGTTGGAACATCGAACTCCGGAAAAACTGAGAATAAAAGAGCTTCTCTTACGTCTGCAAAAAGAAAATTTTGAAGAAATACTTGTTGCAACCAATCCAACAATTGAAGGTGACGCAACATTCCTATATATTCAAAACCTTATTAAAACAACATTCAGCAATATTAAAATTTCACGAATAGCTACAGGACTTCCGATGGGAGGTGTTTTAGAATATGCCGATAAATACACTCTCTCACGAGCAATAGAACAAAAGCAATATATTGATTAAATATCTTTTTCTTCTACTAAAGGAAGCTGCATTACCAGTTTTGTTCCTTGCTCTACTTTAGTAAAAAATATGTGTCCGTGATGTTCTTCTACTATACCTTTGCAAATGGCAAGTCCAAGTCCAAAACCACCTGATTCTCTGTCTCTTGCTTTATCAACACGATAAAATTTTTCAAAAACAAGCTGAAAATATTCTTCAGACAAAGTTTTTCCGTTATTCTCAATAGAAATTTCACACATTTTTGTATCTTTTTTCTCTTCCATTCTGACAATAATGTGCGTAGCTTTAGCATTAATCGCATTTTGGATTATATTAACAATAACTCGTTTTATTTTTTCAACATCAATTTCGCATAAAATATTTTCATTGCAAAAATATTCGATTTTTATATTTCTTGATTTTTCTAAAACTTCCAATTCCTTTGCCAGCATTTCAAAGAAAAATCTCATATCAAATGTTTCAATAAATAACTTCTCTTTTTTCAATTCAAGTCTGGAAACTTCCAAGATTTCACCAACCATATTATTCAATAAATCAATTTCAGAAAGTATAGACTTATAAAATGCTTTTTTTTCTGTCTCAGGTAAATCAATATCAAGCATTAACTCAGTATATCCGCGAATTCTTCCCAGCGGTGAACGCAGCTCATGACTTACTGTAGCCAGTAAATCATCCCGAATCTCTTTCATTTTTGCCAGTTCATCCGACATATAATTGAAAGATTTTATAACCTGACCTATTTCATCTTTTGGCTGAATCTTCACTTTTACACCGTATTTTCCAGTTGCAATTTGTGATGCAGCTTTTGCAAGGTCAAATAACGGTTTTATCGCACTATTTATATAGAAAACCAAGAAAGGTAGTATAAAAATTGCAGAAAGAATAGAACTTATTAAAAGGCTTTGAAAGATAATTTTTAAGAAATTAACTCTTATCGACAATTCTATAGATTTAAAAGGTAAATTAGCCTTGAAACTGATTTGTCTCTTTATCTCAAACAAGTAACTTTTAGTTTCGTTCTTATATATAAGCTTAGGGAAATCTTTATACATAAGATCTCCCTCTACACTGCTTACAGAAAATTCCATTCCCGGAAATGTTTTTTCAACCTGATTTTTTAAAATATCAGTTCCATCTCCGTTATCATAATTCAGTAAATCATAAACATCATAATGCTCTTCCGAAACACCGTCATAATACTTTTCGATTTGTGACTTCAATGCCGTTGTTTTAAAATCAATACCGCTCATTTGTGAATTAAGCAGTTTTTGAAAAGTAAAAAACGAAATCACGGCAGTCAAAATAACATGTATTCCGAGTAAAACAAGAAAAAGACATATCATTCTTTTTCTTAAAGAGCTTTTTATGTGTTTATTTTTTAACTTCAAATCTGTATCCTGCCCCCCAAACAGTTCTTATGCTGCAATTTTCTGATTTCTGCTGTTTCAACTTATTTCTTAAATGACTAATATGCATATCTACAGAACGGTCAAAACTTTCATAATCCCTGTCTGAAATTACTTTTAGCAGTTCTTCTCTGGTAAATGTTTTCTCTGGATTTGATGCTAATAGATAGAGAATTTCAAACTCTGTTTTTGTTAATTCCATCTCGTTATTATCAACAATCAGCATTCTTTTATCTGCATTTATAATAAGGTTACCAAAAATCAACTCTTTTTTCTGAGTATAATCGAACGGAGAACTTGCAGAACGTCTTAAAACGCTTCTAATTCTGGCACTAAGCTCTCTAATAGAAAAAGGTTTTGTAACATAGTCATCAGCACCCAATTCAAGACCGATTATTTTATCAATTTCATCACCTTTTGCAGTAAGCATGATAATAGGAACATCTACTCTCTTTTGCAAATCTTTCAGTAAGTCTAAACCGTTTTTACCCGGAAGCATAATATCAAGCAAAATTATATCCGGTTTTTCAGCGTCAACTACTTGGTCTACATCTTTTCCGTCATTTATAATAACAACGTTAAACTCATACTGGGTAAAATATTTCTGCACTATATCAGTCAGTTTTTTATCATCATCAACAATCAAAATCTTTTTTTTCACCATAAAGAAAGCTCCTCATTCATTTATTAAAGAAATATACAAATAATTAACGAATTATACTACTTCAAAATTAAAAAGAAATGCACTATATCTTCTCATATTTACAATTTAAAAAAATAATGAAATACCAAGCAAAGACACATCTAACTGCGGCAAATCATAATCGAATCTTTTGCCGTTCCAAGTTGAACCTTCATTTGAAAATTTCTGCACTGTATGAAAACTAACGTACATTGTATAGTAAATCATTTTATACAGCTTAATATCCAATCTCTGATAAAAAGCAAACTGCGGCAAAAAGTACGGAACAACATCTCTTAATTTACCGGAGTTTTCAACAAACGCTGAAATATTATAAAAACTTGCACCAAAAGAATAATGCGCCGCTTTATAGAAAAATGAAAAACCGAGTGACATTCCATAGAATTGAGAAAATAACGCCAAACTGCCTGAACTGCAATCAAGATAAAAATCATTATAAGACAAATCATAAAATAGATTTATCTCCATATATCTCAAAGGATAAAATGACACGGAAAAATTTATCGGGAAAATAGAAAAGTTATTCAAATCCTCATAATATAAATGAAATGATACACCGGTAACTGAAAGACTGGCATAAGGAAAATCATGATTTATTTTTTTCTCATTAAAATTCATTCTATTTTCATTTATTATCTGAACTGCTTCTTTATGTGATATATGCGAAACATCCTTTTCTATTTGCTCATATATTTTTTCTTTAATTATATTCAAATCATCAAGTGATGAACATGAAGTAAAATCAAACTCTGAAGATGAAATAATCTCCCCGCTTTTGTCGTAAATATCGAATCTCATTTTTTTAGCTTCAAAATAAACAATATAAAATGCATCGTTTTTATTTAGCAAAACACGTCTTTCTACAGGTATGCTTGCAGCAAAATTGTAATCGCAGAAAAAATTGCAGTCGGATATTCTATTTTCACTTTCAATGCAATTAAAAATATACATTATGGAATAAAAATCATCATCACTTAAAGCTTCATTCTTTTCATAAAAAATGGAAATATTTTTTTCTTCCGCAGAAAGTGAAAAAGTAAGAAACATAGCAAAAATATAAAACAGCTTCTTATAATTTAACACCATAACCTATTAAAACCCCTAATGTTAATTGATTATCCCATTGGTAATTCGTCAAGTTTAAAGACATTATAGGAAATACTCCAGATATACGCAGCAAATGTCTTTTTGATAAATGAATTTTCATTCCGACATCAAACGGAACTGAAAGACATACAGAACCTGTATTGTTGTATAATATTTCCAATCTTGCACCTATATTAGGTTCAAACCAACCTTTCAGATAAAAATGAACTCCGGCAAAACCTCCTCCGTAAAATGAATTCCACTGCCATTCTGTAAAATCAAACCAATTTTCACGCTTCCCGAACCCTATACATCCACCGACATCCATATATATAAAATCACTGGCATAAAAACTGTATCCTGTATAAAGTGATGTAAAAGTTAATGTCTGGGAATTTACTTTTAAAAAACCGTTAGCTACAAAAAGCTCATGTTTAAATGTTTCTTTATCCAATAAATTTTCAATTCGAACTTTTTCAGATTCCACATCTGCATTTTCATTATCAACTTTCTTTGGCTCTTTTTTTTCTGATTTACTTTTTGCTGCTTCTCTTACTTCAAACTTCAGCTGCAATATATCATCAATAATTTGTTCTGCTACTGCGGCAATTGACTCATTAATTTTTATATTAAATTCAATCGGATAATTTTTACTGTAAAGCAATTGGTTCTTGTCTATATCAAAAAGGTATGATTGCAGTATTATATTTTCATACAACTTATAAGTTTTAAAAAGAAAAACATACTGAATATCTTCATCGCCGGCTGATGAAAATGCATTTTGCTGCAGCTCATCAAATGTTGCACCTTTGCAAGTAATGTTTTTAAAATAAAATCTGCCTTCATTATCTGCACTGAAAATTTCAAAAACTAAATTGCTTTTTATTAACAATGTTTCAGTGGAGTTTTGATACAAAAACGGATTTACTATACCTATAGAAACAGATTGTGCATACATAAAAGAAGAAAACAAAAGAAAATAAAAAAATAAAAAAAGCTTCTTCCTCATAATATTTTCCTATTGAAAATAATCCTTTAAAAAAACAATACCTTCCAAACTATATTTTTCGTCTTGATAATAAATTTTATTAAAACCAAAACGCACTGCTTCTTTAATTCTTTTGTCTATTTGATTAACTTTTTTTATACCGCCTGTAAGAGAAAGTTCTCCTATAAATACATTATCATTTTTTATAGCTTTTTGCTTTTTAGACGAAATTAAAGCCGCTGCTATTGCTAAATCTATTCCTATATCTGAAGTTTTTATACCTCCTGAAATATTAGTATAAACATCATAATTATTAAAATTTTCATTTAAATGCTTATCGATTATAGCTAATATTCTGTTTATTCTTGATACTTCTATTCCTTCCGAAAATCTTTTCGGCATAGGAAAAGCTGACGGTACTACCAAAGCTTCAATATCAACAATCAACGGTCTTTTGCCTTCCATTATTACACATTTGCATTTTCCTACCGAAAATTCGCTTCTATTTTCACTTTCAATAAAGAAAGATGACGGATTATCGATAATTTCCAGCCCTTTTTCCTTCATTTCAAAAACAAGTATTTCATCAACATTTCCAAACCTGTTTTTCCTTGAACGCAATATTCTGAACTGGTTCTTATAGTCGCTTTCAAAATACGTAACAACATCGACCATGTGTTCCATAATTTTCGGTCCGGCAATTTCTCCCGACTTCGTTACATGACAAACAATGATTACAACCGCATTTGAAACTTTTGCATAATCAATTAATGTTTGAGTGCACTTTTTAATTTGAGAGATTGTTCCCTGCCCCGAATCAACTTCTGATGAAAAACAAGTTTGAATAGAATCAACAAAAACAAACATCGGTTTTTCTTTCATACAGATTTCATTAATTTTTTCAACCTGCGAAATATTAGACACAAATAAAGAAGAATCCGATGCACCTACACGGTCAAACCGTTTCTTTATTTGCGATACAGATTCTTCACCTGAAAAATAATAAATTTTTTTAGATCTTTTAATATATTTTGCCAGTAAAAACAGAAAAGTCGATTTACCGACTCCCGGTTCACCTGACAGTAAAATAACAGAACCCGGAACTATTCCAGAGCCAAAAAAAATATTCATATTTTCATTTTCAAGAATAAAAATATCTTCCTCAAGCTGCTGAACTTCCTGAATTTTTATAGGCAGTTGAATATCTTTTTTATCTGAATCGGAAGTTTGGACATTGTCGTTTATTATTTCCTCAGTAAACGCATTCCAACTGTTACACTCCGGACATTTTCCCATCCAAGCACTTGAAACATAGCCGCATTCACTGCAAACAAATCTTTTCTTTACTTTCGTCATTTTTTAATTTTAAAAATTTTCTCATCTACGGTATCAAGCAATATCTTTTTCAAATTAATATCACTTTCATCTTCTGTAAGCCCTAGCATCTTATCTACTCTAATATAATTTCCGTCACAATTTTTTCCTGTTTCAGAAATTACCGGAATATTCAAATCAGAATGAACTGCTTTTACAAACGCTTCCGGGTAATCTTCAAGTATAAGCAATTCTCCGCCAGCTGATTGAAATTCCAAAGCTTTTTCTTTTATAAAATCGACAGATGAATTACCTTGAACAGAATAAGCTACAAACTTTAGCCCTAGAAGATTTCCTTTTTTAACAGCGTCAAAATCAAAATAATTTAAATCCAACGATAAATAATCCGCATTTGTCATTTCAGCAAATGCAAACATTTTTTCAAGACTCATTTCGTTTTTTGCAAGTAAACAAGCAGCTGGTACATCAACAGCCAAAGGAATGCTGCCTCTATAACTGCAAGTTACTGTTTTAATGTCATCTTCTTTAAATAAAGAAATCTTATCTATTCCGCATAAGTTTGCAATTTCGCGCAAATCCAATCTGAAAAATGAAATATCACGCTTTGCTATAAAAGAACTAAATAAAAAATTAAAATACGAAAATGCTACTATTCTATTACCTTTTTCAAACAAGTTATCTCTCCTAATAAAAAAAGTAGCATATAAAAATGCTACTTTAAGTTTCAAAGTTTATTTCTCAGTAATTTCTTCTTGGTAAAGAACTTTAACACGTTTTATAGTTCCTTCACCTTCAGAAATTGTATCTATTTGTTCCACATTTTTTAATGTCATGTGAATTATTCTTCTTTCAAAAGGATTCATCGGTTCGAGCAATAAAGATTTTTTATCTCTTTTTACTTGCTTTGCTGCATCTTGCGCAATTTTTTTCAAATTACGCTCCCTGCGCTCTCTATAACCACAAGTATCAATAATTATTTTAGTCCACACAGAATAATCTTTATTCATAATCACATTAACTATAGTTTGAATAGCTTCAAGTGTTTTACCTTGTTTTCCTATTAAAATTGCAGAATCATCTTTAGCATCAATATCAATCAAAACTTTCTCATCATCTTCTTCCATAAGATAAATCTTAGCTTCAATATCCATTCTTTCCAATAATTCTTTAACAAGCATTAAACTTCGGTTAGCAAATGACAAATCATCATCATAAGAAATTTTTACTATTACTTCTTTCTTACCTAATCCTAAAAAGCCACCCTTATTTTCAACTTTGATTGTTACCTGATCTCTTTTTAATTTTAACAAATCAAGAGCTGCAGAAATTATTTCATCTTCAGATTTTCCGGTAAAATCTCTTTCTATCATATAAGAAACTCCTTTAATTTAGAGAATTTTTTTCTTATTTCATTTTTTCTTCTTCTTCACGTTATTTAATAATTTTTCATTACTTGGCTCGGCTACCAATGTTTTATTCATAATCAACTGCTGAATAATTCCGAGCAAATTCATTACAGTCCAATATAAAACTAAACCGGACGACACATTATAGAAGAAAAAGAAAAACATCAAAGGCATAAGCCAAATCATCATTTTAGCTTGCGGATTACTTTCCATTCCGGGAGTCATCAAACTCTGGAAAATTTGCGAAATTACCATTACTATCGGTAATATATTTAGAGAATTGATATTAAGCAAAGGTATTGTAAAGCTAAAAGTGATCAATGCATCCGGCATTGCCAAATCTTTTATCCATAAGAAACTTGCGCCTTTAAGTTCAAACATTCTATCCAAAAGTTGATACATTGCAAACAAAAACGGCATTTGAAGCAACATAGGCAAACATCCTGACATAGGATTAAAACCTGCTTTCTTATATAATTCCATTGTTTTCTGATTCAGCATTTCCGGTTTATCTTTATATTTAGCCTGCAATTCAGATATTTTCGGCTGCAAGCTTCTCATTTTTTGAGAACTTTTCATGCTGTTTATCATTAACGGTGATAAAAGTGCTTTCAAAATTATTGTTAAAATTATGATTGCCAGCCCATAATTTTTCACTAAAGAATATAAAACTTTAAGACACCAGCCCAAAACATTACCAAGCCCCCATACTATTGGCGGAGAAATCTTTGATAATTCGGTTTTTGATAAATAAACATTATCATTTTTAAAATCATCATATTTCTTTAAAATCTTGCCTGATTTAGGTCCACAGTAAACGGAAAAACCTGTATCAATAACAGATCTGTTTGATACAAGTGAATAACCGCAATAATATAAATTGTCTAAAGACTTACTGTAATCGAAAAAGCAATCATACTCATTCCCGTCAGGAATAATAACAGAAGTAAAATAATGACCGTCAGAAGCAATCCAAGAATCTTTCAGCGATTTTCTGAAAGATGCCAAGCCGTTAGTTCCTTTGAAAAGTTTATTTTTTGAATTAACATTTATTATTTTTCCGTTTGAAAGGTATTTAAACTGGTCATAACGTTCATTTATTTTTCCATTAACACCTAAACTAGGTCCCCAGCCTAATGAAAAAACATTAGAAGTTGAATCAAATCTCATCGCTTCATTTTTATTATTTGACAGCTTAATATCTAAATGGAAAATATTTTCATCATCAAAAAATGTGTATATTTTTTCCAATTTATAAACAATTTCATCTTCATTTGTGCCTGAACTAAACTCACAATAAAAAGTATATTTATTTCCTTCGCTTTTAAAATCATAGATAAAATCTTCATCAAACAATGCATTTATATCTACACCGTCTTTCCAGGAACCTAATTTAAGCTTCAATGCATTGTAGTCGCCACTTCCGCTTACTATATCAAATGACTTATCTTCAGAGGTTTTCACTAAAACACTTGAAATTTCACCTTTTGCAGAATCTAAAATAACTTTTAATTTGCTGTTTTCATAAACAATATCAGTATTACTAGATTCAGATTTAGTTCTTAGAACGAAATTATTCTTATTTTCTGCAATTTTTATAATCCGCTCATTATTTACAACAGATTCAGTTGCAATCGGTGTTTCAATATCTTTTTTAGGATTAAAAAACTGATATAAGGTAATTCCAAAACAAACCATGGTTAAAATAACCATTACAAAAAACGTCTTATTTGCACTATCCATATACTTCCTCTCTATGGCAAAGGGTCATATCCACCTTTAGAAAATGGATTACAGCGTAATATACGCCAAATTGTTAAAAATAAAGCTTTTAAAAAGTTATATTTTTTAAAAGCCTGTTTTGCATATTCAGAACAAGACGGGTAAAATCGACATGAAGAAGGGAAAAGTGGGGATATATAACGTTGATAAAGGAATATCATAAAAAGAATTACTTTTTTTATTATCTCCCCCTCTGTAAGCTTTTAATAAAATCTTCAAAATCCAAAGCTTTTTTATCATCAGGAGAAGAACTCTTTTTTATAATACAAACAAAATCATAAGAAAGAGACTTATAATTTTTTTCTAATCGTCTGAAAAGTTCTCGGACAAGTCTCTTTTCATGATTTCGTACAACAGCACATCCTATATTTTTTTTTGCAACAATTCCAATTCGCAAAAAACCAAAAGAATTTTGTTTATAAATAAAATTATAATTTGAAGTTCTTCTAAAAAGAGAAAACTTATTTTGAAAAATTGAATCAAAATCTTTCTTCTTTTTTAACTTTTCACAACGTCTGAATTTTTCCAAAATATAAAATTAAACTCTTGTCAGCTGTTTTCTTCCTTTTGCTCTTCTTCTTTTCAACACCAAACGACCTTTTTTTGTAGCCATTCTTGCTCTGAAACCATGAGTTCTTACTCTTTTAATTTTAGATGGTTGGTAAGTCATTTTCATATATAAAAAATCTCCCGCATTATTTATTCAAAATTTCAAGCGGAACATACCATTTTCTACAAAAAAATGTCAAGGCTTACTTCTATTTTCTTTTTTCCTCACAGAAAAATAAATATCATCTATTTTCAAATCGGGCACTTTCTCTTTTATTTTTTTCAACATTTCTGTCTTATAAAAATTCATACTTTGGATTAAAGCAGCATGTTTGCAGTAAACACACAACGTATTTTTATATATATATTCGGGACATGTTAAACTGCTTAATTTTTCACCAACAATTTCACTCCAATAGCCTTTCAAATTTTCTATTTTAAACATCCAATAAACAGAATTGTTAGTTAAACTAAGTAATTTTGATATTTCATCTTTAACAGATGCAATATTATAAAAATTTTTATTGAAGTATCGTCCCATTGCAGACCTTTATTATTTCAACCGCATTTTGATTATTGAAAAAGTTTTTATAGCGTTCATCTGTTAATGTTATAAAAAGCTGATATTTATCACAAACTTTGTTTAGAAAACGTCTTTGTTTTTCTCCGTCAAGTTCCAATATAACATCATCCAGCAAAAGAATCGGTGTTGTTTTAAACTTTTCTTCATAACATATTGCCTGTACCAACTTCAAAACAAGAGCCCCCAATCTTATTTGTCCTAAAGAGGCATACTTAGAAAAAACAGTATTATTTAAAACAAAATAATAATTGTCTTTATGCGGACCTAAAATGCAGTAACCTTTTTCAAAATCAAATCTATCCTGATATAAAATATAGTCTAAAAGTTCTTTTGCTGAATTAAATTGTCTTTCATACGACGAATTGTATCGGATAAAAGCACTGTCTTTAAAATTTCCAATGTTCATGAATAATTCAGAAAATAATTTACTGACTTTATCAATAAGCAATTTTCTTTTAGTCATAAGCAAAAACGCTGCATCTGCAATTTGTATATCAAAATAAGAAAGAATATCACTTCTTCTGCTTTTTATGGCTGCATTTTTTTGTTTCAGTAAAAGACCATACATCCTCAAAGCTGCAAGATAATCAGAATCAATTATTGATAAAAAAATATCAAAATAAACTCTTCTTTCTGCCGGGGTTCCTGAAATAATCGAAATATCGTCACTACCAAAAAAAACAGTCTGCAATTTTCCCAAAATTTGAGAATGCTTAATGATTTTCTTGTCATCAAGCAAAATTTCTTTCTTTCCGGAATATTTGACCATTACATTACCATGAATGCCTTTATTTTCATATTCGCAGAACAGATGAAAATTATTTTTTCCATGTAAGATTAAATCACGGTCTGAAGCATTTCTAAATGCTCTTAAATGGGATAAGTAATAAAGCATCTCAAGAAGATTTGATTTACCCATTCCGTTTTTTGCTACAATTAAGTTTATATTTTTTTGTTCGCTTAAAGATAAATCAAGTGTTTTATAATTTCTGAAATTAAATGCTTGCAGCTTGGTTAAAAACAATTAAACACTCATAGGCATCATAATATAAATATAATCAGGGTTGTCTTCTTCATTTATAACAATTGTGCTTGATGCGTTATTGAATTTTAGAATCATATTGTCATTTTTCATAACACTTATAACATCTGTTATATAACTATAGTTAAAGGCAATCTTTATAGGTTCGCCTTCATATTGAATATCAATAGTTTCCTCTCCGTCTCCGTAAGTCATATTTTCGCTGTATATTTTCATTTTATCTGCATCAAGCGAAATAATAACTTTATGTGTATCTTTTTCTCCCATTACGCTGACTCTATCAATTGCATCTTTAAATTCTTTTCTGTTTACTTTGAAACTTTTAGAAGAATTTGCCGGTATAACAGATTGATAGCTAGGAAAGCCTGAGTCGAGAAGATTTGAAATAAAGAAACAATTGTCCACATTTATAAAAATTTCTTTTTCATTTATTCCTATTTTAAGATCACCTTTATCATCACCAGAACAAAGTTTTAAAGATTCTTGCAATATTTTAGGCGGAACAACAACTTTTGAGAACGTATTTTTTATGTCTGTTTCTTTTTCTATCTTTGCAAGTCTTTTTCCGTCAGTAGTAACCATTCTTAGTTTGTTGTTATCATATTCAAAAAGAGTTCCTATTGCGAATTTTCTGTTGTCATTTTGTGAGACAGCAAATTTTGTTTTGTTCACCATGTCTGAAAATATTTCTTTTGTTATGCTGAAATAGTTAATATTTGAAGTATCCAGTATTTCCGGAAATTTATCGGGAGATATGCCTTTCAAATTGTAACGCAGTGTGTTTTTGCCTTTTGCTTTTATTTGAATGTTAAGCTCTGAGTCACTTTGCATTTCGATTTCTTCCGAAGGTAATTTTCTTGCAATAGAGTACAATTTGTTTGAGTTTACGCAGATTTCGCCTTCTTCTTCTATATCGGCACCTATTTCACCGTAAAAGCTTATCAATGTGTCACATGCCTTAATGGTTAATTGATTGTCTTTTGCTTTTATATGTATGTTTGATAATATTGTTATGCTGTTTTTAGATGATATTACGCTTTCACATATACCGAGTATTTTGTTTAAACTTTCAATTGAACAGAAAAATTTCATTGCTACCTCTTTGCTAGTTATTAACTTTCTCTATTATTTCTAAATTTATTTAAATTCAGTAGAAGTAATAGTAGTGTCTGTCAATATGTTTATAACACGTATAAATAGTTTTATATAGCTAATTTACCGTTATCAAAAACTTGTTTATAACATTTTCGGGTTATAAACATTATTAACAAGAAAAGTCTTTTTAACATTTTATTCATTGTTGTTGAACAAGTTATATATAATATTTTTTCAGAAAATTTCAGTATTTATATACCTTCTTTTATTCTGTTCTCTATATTAATTATTTCTGATTTTAGTTTTTTATCTTCTTCCATGCTTTTTTTTATTTTTGTGGCAGCATGTATTATTGTTGCATGTTCTTTGTTGAAATATTTTCCTATTTGAGTTGTGGAAAGTCTTGTATACTGAGTGCTTAGGTACATTGCGATTTGACGTGCAATTGCGATTGATTGGGTTCGTTTTTTTCCACGTATATCAAGTACGGTTAAATCATAATAAACTGCGACTATTTCCATTATTTTATCTATTGATATATTTCCGACTGATTTTACTGCGGTTATTTTATCTTTTAAACACTTGTTTATTACGTCACTTGTGATTTCTTTTATGTCCATTATACTTGTGTATGCAAGTAAATCTCTGAATGCGCCTTTTATTTCCCTTATATTTCCTGAAATATTTGTGCAAATATACTCAATGTTTTTTATGTTAATTTCCATATCATTCTGCAGCGCAAGTTCTTTTAATATCGCCATTTTCAGTTCGTAGTCCGGCTGTTTCAGTTCTACAGTTGTACCCATGCTGAAACGGCTTTTTATTCGCTTTTCCACATCTTTTACTTTCGATATAGGCTGGTCGCATGTTATGACCATTTGGGTTTTATGGTCGTAAAGTTCATTAAAAGTATTAAAAAGTTCATTAAGACAGGCTGTTTTTCCTGATAATGCCTGAAAATCATCAAGAAGCAGAATATCTAAATTTCTATATTTTTCTCGGAAAATTTTAGGCTTGTCTTGTTCCGAATCTTTATTTCTTATTGAATCGAGAAATTCATTAAGAAAGTTTTCTGATGTTACATATATAATTTTCTTTTCATTAAACAATTTTTCAGCACGTTGTTTTATTGCTTTTATAAGATGAGTTTTTCCTGTTCCGCTTTCACCCCACAGAAAAAGCGGGTTTCTTTTAGGATTTCCCGGTTCTTCTGCTATCGTTTGCGCAAGTCTAAAAGCATACTCGTTTGTATCATCGGTAAGGAATGAATCGAAAGTGCATTCATCTTCACTGTCGGAAAATGTTTTGTCCGATGGCTCTTTATTTTCTATTATAAGAACAGTCTTTTGCGGCTTAGGTTCTTCTTTTTTCGATTGTTTTTCTTCAGTTATACTTTCTGTTTTTATTTTTACTTTTTCTGGTTTTGCGGTTTGAAAACTGGAGTTAATGACAATATCTACAGTGATTTTTTGGTTCCAACACTGAAGCAGTATTACTTCGATTGTGTTTTTATAATTTGAAAATATAAAATCTTTTAAAAATTCATTGGGAGTAACAAGTATTAATTTTCTATTTTCTTCCTGAAAAGAAGAATATTGCAGCTGTGTTAAAAACATGTCCGGAATTTCTTGTTTTAATAAGTTTTGAATTCCGGTCCAGAAAATAGAATAATCCATGTTACTTGTCCTATAAAAAAATCTTATGAAATAAATAATTTTGAATTCAATTTTTTAAATCATGTTGTCGAAATTTGAATTCCTTTTTTACTATCGGGAATTTTGACAACTTATTAACAAGAATTCAGAAAAAAATCTTCCTCCGTTTTATTAACAATTATATTTCACTTGTACCTGTTAATATTTATAATCTGCCTATATAAAATAAGTTATAAAGATATATGACATAATTTTATAATGTGTTATTAACAGAAATATACTGAAATTCTTAGCGATTTAACAACTTATTAACAAGTTTGGGAGATTTTATTGTTCTTTAAAAATGATTGCTTGCTGCCTTTTTGGGCAGATAAATTTAGTGATTATATCTTTTGCGGATTTACTTCTGCACAAATGGGTAATATGGCTTTGACCAGAGACAGCCTTAATGGAAAATCAACATCCTTTAATAAGGAAGAAATACTGAAAAAGTTTAAAGTTGATGATTTTTCGATATTTTCTCCGCTTCAAACTCATTCTTCTGACTTTATAGAAGTTTTGCCTGATATTGCAAACTGCGGTAGATACGGAAAAGAAAATACTCCGGAAGCTGATGCGGCTGTTACTGAATATACTGGAATCATGCTGCTTACTACTTGGGCAGATTGCATTCCGGTAATACTTTATTCACCGGAAAATAATATTGTTGCGGCAGTTCATTCCGGTTGGAAAGGAACTTATAAACAAGTTATCAACAATGTTCTGTCTTTTTTCCACAAGAAAGGAACAAATTTTGAACAGGTATATGCAGCAGTCGGACCCGGTATAAAAAAATGCTGTTACCAAGTAAGCGATGATTTTCTTAATTATTTTCCTGATTCAAATAATGATTTTTTTGAACAAAGAGAAGGAAAACTATTTTTTGACCTTTCGTATTACGTTTACTCACAGTTAATAAAATGCGGCGTAACGAAAGAAAATATCGATTTTTCACCATATTGCACATGTTGCAATGATAATCCGAGATTTTCATCGTATCGCAGAGAAGGAAATTTGTTTCAAGGTCAGGCTGCATTTATAGGAATGAAAAAGAAATATGGAAAATAATATTTGCTATGAATTAATTGATGATAATAAAGATTTTATTGTTGTGAATAAGTTTCCGGATGTTAGTTTTCATTCGGAAAATGATGAAATAGGCTTATTTCAAAGATTGAAAAATGATTTTAAATATCGACTATATGCGGTTCATCGGCTTGATAAAATAACATCGGGAATTGTTGTCGCTGCAAAGAGTTCTGAAGTGGCTTCAGCATTGGCAGAGTTGTTTTCATCAAGAAAGGTATGTAAATATTACATTGCGCTGTCGGATAAAAAGCCTAAAAAGAAAAAAGGCTTGATTTCAGGTGATATGATTAAATCCAGAAACGGACAATGGAAACTTACCAGAACATATAATAATCCGGCAGTGACACGTTTTTCTTCCTTAAAATATAGCGGTAAATATTTATTTGTACTGAAACCGGAAACAGGAAAAACTCACCAGATAAGAGTTGCCATGAAATCTCTTTCTTCACCTGTATTGGGCGATGTTTTATATCACGGCACGCCTGCTGACAGAGGTTATTTACATTCATTCAAATTGGCTTTTTCATACAAAGGTGAAAAATTTGAATACGAAAAGTATCCGGACATAGGTATATTTTTTAATGATGAACATATATGTGAAAAAATATCAGAAGCAGTATCTTCATTTGAAGTTATTTAAAAAAAATAGAAAGATATTGATTTTTGAAAATTTTCTCGTATAGTGTTGAACAATATTTTTAAAAAAGGGGTTGGTTGATGGAATCTAAATTGCAAGAACTGACACAAAAGATTTACCAAGATGGAATCGAAAAAGCTAATGGCGAAGCAAAAGCATTACTTGATAATGCAAAAAAAGAAGCTGAGCAAATTTTAGCAGATGCAAAGAAAGAAGCCGAAACTTTAAAGGCTAATGCAAAAAAAGAAACAGAATTACTGGCACAAAAGACAAATGCTGAAATAAAAGTTGCCGGCGAACAAGCTATGTCTTTATTGAAGCAAGAAATGACAGCAATTCTTGCAAAAAACACTATATCTGCAAATGTTTCTGAAGTTGTAAATAGTAAAGAATTGATTGCAGATGTTGTTAAAATTGTTGCTACTAAAATGGGTTCAGAAGAAATGGACTTAAACGTGATTTTACCGGAAAAATCACAGAAAGATTTTGAAGCGTTTTTCAAAAAAGAAATGGCTTCCTTTTTAAACAAAGGTATGGAATTAAAATTTGAAGACAGAATGTCCGGCGGATTTAAAATTGCACCAAAAGACGGTTCATACGTTTTATCTTTTACTGAAGATGATTTTGTGAACTTTTTCCAGTCATTTTTAAGACCAAAAGCTAAGAAAATTCTCTTCCCGGGAGCATAACAGTGAAAGAATATTTTTATCTGATATCAAGTCTTCATGATTTGGAACTTGATTCACAGAAAAAACTTCCTTCATTGACCGATTTTCTTGATTTTTGCGAAAGCCAGTTGTCGGAAAAAGAGTTTCTGGAATTAAAAAAGGTTTTTATATTCAACGACATTCTTAATGTTGTAAAAAGCAATTCCGGAGATTCATCCCCTTATATTTATCCAGCTTTTTATACGCGAGAGACTTTTTTAGAAAATCTTAAAGATACTGATGATTTTTTTCCTTTCCTCTCAACTTATTTTAGTAATAAAAAAGCAGGAAAAAGAGATTATCCTGAACTGCAGGAAACCGATGAACTGTTTGCTCTTTTCTATGAAAATCTTGAAACATTGAGCAAAAATCGTTTTATAACTGATTATTTTCGTTTTGAACTAGATTTGCGAAATACATTGACTTTTTTGAATATGAAAAAGAGCAATATGGATTTCAAAGATTATCTTGTTCCTTTCGGTGATTCTTATGAACGATTATCAAAAACAATGAATGTAGAAAATTCAATGCCTGACATTGAAGTTATTGTGGATTCGGTAAATGAAGGCGACATTATCGCAACAGAACTGATGGTAGATAAAGTACGTTGGAAGTGGTTGGATAATGAAGTAGGAAATGATTATTTCTCATTTAAATTTATTATTGCGTATGCGATAAAACTTTCATCAGTAGAAAGATGGCACAGATTAACAGATGTTTCTGGGAAAAATATGCTTGATAAACTGATAGATAAAATCAAATCAGGGATTGTTTTCTCTGATGAACTTTTTAAATCCGGAGGTAAAAAATAATGACGAAGGGTAAAGTAACGGGAGTTGTTGGTAACTTGGTTACTGTTGAAGTAAACGGACCGGTGGGACAAAACGAGATTTGTTATATCCTGCTAGGTGCAACAAAATTAATGGCTGAAGTTATTAAAATTATTGGAAATATAGCTTATGCACAGGTATATGAAAGTACCAGAGGTTTGAAAGTAGGAACAGATGTTGAGTTTGCAGGACACATGCTTGAAGTTGAACTTGGACCGGGTCTGCTTTCTAAAAACTTTGACGGTCTTGAAAGTGATTTGGATAAAAAAGACGGTGTATTTTTAAAAAGAGGTGAATATACCGAACCTTTGGATAAAGATAAAAAATTTACTTTCTCGCCTATTGCAAAAGTTGGTGATACAGTAAGAGCTTCAGATTGGCTTGGAAGTGTAAAAGAAGGTTGGGTTGACCATAAAATTATGGTTCCTTTTAAATTGGAAGGAAAATACACTATTAAATCTTTGGCTGCTGCCGGAGAATACGGTATTTACGATACAATTGCAGTACTTGCCGATGAGAAAGGTAACGAAGAAAAAGTTACAATGACTCAAAAATGGCCGGTTAAGAGAGCAATAAAAAATTATAAAGAAAAACCTCGTCCTTCAAAAATTATGGAAACAGGTGTGCGTGTTATTGATATTTTCAATCCAATGGCTGAAGGTGGTACAGGATTTATTCCGGGACCTTTCGGCTGCGGTAAGACAGTACTGCAACATGCAATTTCAAAAAATGCTGAAGCTGATATAATTATTTTCGCTGCCTGTGGTGAACGTGCGAACGAAGTAGTAGAAATTTTTACTGAGTTCCCGGAACTTGTAGACCCTAGAACCGGAAGAAAATTAATGGAAAGAACATTAATTATTTGTAATACATCAAACATGCCGGTTGCAGCGCGTGAAGCTTCTGTTTATACAGCTATGACAATTGGTGAATATTACCGCCAAATGGGATTGAAAGTTCTTTTGCTTGCCGATTCAACATCTCGTTGGGCGCAGGCTCTGCGTGAGATGTCTAACCGTTTGGAAGAGCTTCCGGGTCAGGATGCGTTCCCAATGGATTTAACTGCTATTATTTCATCTTTCTATTCTCGTGCAGGAATGGTTTATTTAAACAATGGAAATACCGGTTCTGTAACATTTATCGGTACTGTATCTCCAGCCGGTGGTAACTTGAAAGAACCTGTTACAGAATCTACAAAGAAAGCTGCCCGATGTTTCTATGCTCTGCAGCAGGCAAGAGCCGATTCTAAACGTTATCCGGCTGTTGACCCTATTGATTCATATTCAAAATACTTGGAATATCCTGAAATGCAAGAATATTTCAAAAACAATGTTTCTGATAAATGGGTTGATTTAGTTTTAGATGCAAAAAACTGGGTTTTAAGAGGAAAAGAAACAAAAGACCAGATTGATATTTTAGGTGATGACGGTGTTCCTGTTGATTACCATATTGTGTTCTGGAAAGCTGAATTAATAGACTTTATTTTAATGCAGCAAGATGCTTTTGATGCTATTGATTCTATCACTCCGTTGAAACGTCAAAAATATATGCTTGAATTGGTTATGGAAGTATGCGGTACAGATTTCAAATTTGAAGCTTTTGAAGAAGTTTCACCTTATTTCAAAGAGTTAATAAATACTTTCAAACAGATGAACTATTCCGAATTCCCTTCTGATAACTTTAACAAGTATGAAAAACAGATCAGAGAATTTGTAGATAGTAGGAGGGCTAAATAATGCAAGGAAAAGCATTTCAGAAAATTTATACAAAAATCAATAAGATTACTAAAGCGACTTGTACATTGACAGCTGAAGGAATCGGAAATGATGAATTAGCATTTGTTGACGGAAAGCCGGCTCAGGTAGTAAAGCTTGAAGGAAATGAAGTTACTTTGCAGGTCTTTCAGGGAACTGAAGGTATTGCTACAAATGCAGAAGTTGTATTTACAGGAAAACCGCCTGTATTAAAAGTATCAGAAGAACTTTCCGGAAGATTCTTCAATGCTTACGGAGATCCTATTGACGGCGGTCCGGCAATAGAAGGTGAAGAACGTGAAATCGGTGGTCCGTCTGTAAATCCAGTACGAAGAAAACAGCCGTCAGAGCTGATTAAAACAGGTATTGCCGGTATTGATATGAACAATACACTTGTAACTGGTCAGAAAATACCGTTTTTTGCCGATTCAGATCAGCCTTACAACCAAGTTATGGCTAATGTAGCACTGCGCGCAGAAGCTGATAAAATTATTCTTGGCGGTATGGGACTTTCAAATGATGACTACTTATATTTTAAGCAGTTGTTTGATAATGCCGGCGCGCTGGATAAAATCATTTCATTTATTAATACAACTGATGACCCATCTGTAGAACGATTGCTTGTTCCTGATATGGCATTGACTGCGGCAGAATATTTTGCGGTAGATAAAAATGAAAAAGTTCTTGTATTGCTTACTGATATGACATTGTATGCGGACGCATTGGCAATTGTATCCAACAAAATGGATCAGATTCCGTCTAAGGATTCAATGCCGGGTTCTTTGTATTCCGATTTGGCAAAAATTTATGAAAAAGCAGTACAATTCCCTGCCGGCGGTTCTATAACAATTATTGCCGTAACTACACTTAACGGCGGTGATATTACTCATGCGATACCAGATAATACCGGTTATATTACAGAAGGTCAGTTGTTCTTGAGAAAAGATACAGATGTTAATAAAGTAATTATTGACCCATTCAGATCTCTTTCTCGATTGAAACAGCTTGTAATCGGTAAAAAGACAAGGGAAGATCATCCGCAAGTTATGAATACAGCAGTACGTTTGTACAACGATGCATCTAATGCAAAAACAAAACGTGATAACGGATTTGATTTAAGTGATTATGATGAACGTTGTATCAAATTTGCATCTGAATATTCTGTTAAACTTCTTGCGATTGACGTAAATATCGGCGTTGATGAAATGCTTGATACTACTTGGGATTTATTCGGAAAATATTTTAAACCAACGGAAGTAAGTATTAAACAGAACTTGATGGATAAATATTGGAAAGGCAAATAGTTTTCAAAAGTATGCTGAAAATATTCGGCATATAAGGAGATCTTTTAATGGCGATAAAATACCAGTTTAATAAGATTTCAATGCAGAGTTTGAACAAGCAATTGAAGATAAGACAAAATGCCTTGCCTACAATTAAGAGTAAAGAGTCTGCATTGAGGCTTACAGTAAAAAAACAGAAGGAAATACTTCGTGACTTGAGTGAATCTTATCAGGAAAAAATGGACAGTCTGATGGGATTGATGAGATTATGGAGTGAATTTCCCGAAGAGATTTTCAGCCTGAAAGAAGTAATTCTGAATATTGTGAAAATTGCGGGTGTAAAAACTCCGGATTTAAAGCAAATTGATTATGAAGTTGCTAATTTTTCTCGCTTTGCAAGCCCAGTTTGGCTAAATGGTGGAATTGTAATCTTGAAACAGATTACTGAAATTATTTGCCGTATGGAAATTGCAGAAAAGAAACTTGAAATTTTGGAATATGCCAGAAAGAAAACTACTCAGAAAGTTAATCTTTATGAAAAAGTGCAGATTCCTGAATTTTCAGAAGCAATTCGTAAGATAAAGAGATACTTGGAAGATGTTGATAATCTTGAAAAAGCCGGCCAGAAAATTACAAAACAAAGGCAGGTTACTATGGTAAAGGAGGGATAAAAGCATGATCGAAAAAATGAAAAAAGCAACATTGCTTATTTATCATTCCTCTAAAGATAAATTCTTGAGCGAACTTCAGTCTCTCGGTATGATGCATCTTGAAACAAATAACAGTGTGCAGTCGGAAGAATTATCCGAAACCAGAGATAAAATTATAAGACTTTCAAAAGCTAAAAAAGTTCTTGAGTCTTATAAAAAAGAAGGTGCTGCGGCAAAAGAAGTATCCGGCGAAGTTTTTGATTTATTGCGTGACTTTGAAAATAAGAAGAATGAACTTGATTCTCTTCTTACCGAACGTGAGAATCTTAAAAAAGAAAAAGCAGCAGTCGTTCCGTTTGGAAATTTCAATAAGGATGTTTTGAAAGCTCTTGAAGCAAGCAGAATAAACATAAAGATTTATATTGCTTCAAAGAAAAATTTTGCAAAGATTTCATCTGATGTTGTATGCAGCGAAATTTATGCGGAAGGTTCAGAAGTTTATTTTGCTGTATTTTACAAAGATGAAAATGAACTTCAGCAGATTCAGGGAACAGAATGCAAAATTCCGGACAGAAATTTGGCAGAAGTGCAGCAGCGTGCAAATGAAGTTGATGCGCTGATAAAAAAATCTGAAAATGCACTGAAAAATATGGTAGGAATTTTGCCGCTGATTGACAAAGAAATGGCAGAACAGGAAGATTTGCTTCATTATCAAGTTGCGTCGGAAAGTTTGTCATCAGAAGTTGACGGAAAAGTTCTTGTAATTACAGGGTTCTTTCAGGCAAAACAAGAGGATAAAATAAAAGCGTTTCTTGAAAATGAAGATGTTGCGTATTTAATAGAAGATCCGACAGAAGAAGATTCTACTCCTATTAAATTAAATAATGGAAAGCTTGCAAGTTTGTTTGAACCAGTAGGAAATTTATTCAGCTTACCTGATTACTTTGAGCTTGATGTTGTTCCGTTTTTTGCTCCGTTTTTTGCATTTTTCTTTGGAATTTGTTTAGGCGATTTAGGATATGGACTGATAATTGTGTTGCTTTGTCTTTTTGCTTTATTAAAAGTAAAAAACAAAAGCGTCAGAAATATTGTGAAGCTTGGTCTGATACTTGGTATTTGTACCGGTATTGCAGGTTTTATGCTCAATGGTTTTTTTGGAACAAATATTATAAAAGCCGACGGATCAGCAGGAATGCCGATTTTTGAATCAATCAAGAATTATGTAACATTCAGCAATCCTAACGATAGAACCGGTCCTATGGTATTTGCAATACTTTTGGGTGTAGCGCAGCTGCTGTTAGGTTATATTTTAAATGCTTATAATCGTTGCAAAAATGATGGCTGGCAGGGCTTATTTCAGCCTATCGGTACAATTTTGATTATGTTGGGTGCCGTTGCGCTTGTAATGGTATGGATGTATAAACCTACAGACGCTAATCCGTTTGAAAACTTTAAAATCGGACCGATTCCTTTGGGAAGCTGGTTGGTGGCTATAGGTGGCGGAACAGTTGCTGGGTTGGTAAAATTAATGACAATTCTTGTGGCTGTAGGCGTTGTATTGGTTCTGCTGTTCAATAACATTGATAAGAATATTTTTATTCGTCCGGTTGCCGGTTTGTGGGAAATGTACAATATTATAACAGGCTTGTTAAGTGATTTGCTTTCATACATACGTTTGTTTGCATTGGGACTTGCCGGCGGACTTTTAGGTTCAGCATTTAACGACATTGCATTAATGCTGAAAGATGTTTTTCCCGGCGGAATTGTGCTGACAATATTAGTAATGATTATTGGTCATACATTGAATTTTTTATTGAATGCAATCGGTTCATTTGTACATCCGTTGCGTTTGACATTTGTTGAATTTTATAAAGCCGTTGGCTTCAATGGGGGCGGAAAACCGTTTATCCCTTTTAGTAATAAAGCATCAAAAAATAATTAACTTTTAAAAAAGGAAGGAGTTCTATAATGACATTAGGATTTGTTTTAGCAGGAATTGGTTTAGCATTTATGGTTGGTTTGGCAGGTTGTGGTTCTGCATTCGGTACAAGTTCTGCAGGTAGTGCAGCTGTTGGAGCTTTGAAAAAGAAACCTGAAAGTTTTGGTTCTTATATGGTTTTGGCTGCACTTCCAGCAACACAGGGTTTGTATGGTTTTGTTAGTTACATTATTTGGTCTGGTTCTGTAAATCAGCAAATGGGCGTTTTGGCTGGATCATTATGTTTGGCATCAGGTATTGCTGTAGGTTTGGTTGGTTTAATATCAGCTATTTATCAGGCAAAAGTTTGTGCTTCCGGTATTAATGCTATCGGTTCTGGTCACAATGTATTTGGTAACACAATGATTTTTGCTGCGTTCCCTGAATTCTATGCGATCCTTGCATTGGTTGCAAGTATCTTGATGAATGGTATTGCAGCTTAATTTCAATTTTTAATAAACAAAAGCCTCGACGTAATGAAGTGCCTAATAATTGAGGTACGCTTCATAATCGAGGCTTTTTTTATTATGACTATTGGTATAAAACAAATTGTGAAGTAAAATGCGGAACAAAAGGAGACTGCAATGCAACTTTTGAAAGTAGTAAGTGACTTTGCTCCGGGAGGCGACCAGCCGCAGGCGATAGAAAAGTTATCTGCTAATTTAAAATTGGGAATGAAATTTCAAACACTTTTGGGAGTAACCGGTTCCGGAAAAACTTATACAATGGCAAAAATCATTGAGCAGGTGCAAAAACCGACGTTGATTTTAGCACATAATAAAACATTAGCAGCTCAGCTATACCGCGAGTTTAAAGATTTTTTCCCGAACAATGCAGTGAAATATTTTGTTTCCTATTATGACTATTATCAGCCGGAAGCTTATATTGCTTCACGTGACCTTTATATAGAAAAAGACGCAAGTATAAACGATGAAATTGAAATGATGCGGCTTGATGCAACAAGTGCACTGATGGATCGGCGTGACGTAATTATTGTCGCTACGGTAAGCTGTATTTATGGGTTGGGAAATCCTGATGATTATAAAAACTTAAGTATAAAATTGAAAGTCGGAGATGAGATAGAGCGAAAGGAACTGTTTCTGCGACTTGTAGAAATTCAATATTCCAGAGAAGATGATGTTTTTGAACGTGCAAAATTCAGAGTGCGCGGTGATATGATTGATATTTTCCCGGCATATTCAAAAACCGGAGTACGCCTTGAGTTCTGGGGAGATGAAATTGAAAGAATAGTGAGATTTGATGTAATGAACAATAATGAACTGGAAGAAGTTCGGGAAATTACAATCTTCCCGGCTAAACATTTTGTTACTAGTAAAGAAGCATTGAATGCAATTATTCCGCAGATAAAGGAAGAAATGGAAGCACGCTGTGAATGGTTTAAATCGCAGGATAGAATTTTGGAAGCTCAGCGGCTTCGTTCTAAAACAGAGTATGATTTGGATATGCTTGGGGAAATTGGTTACTGCAAAGGAATTGAAAATTATTCGCGGTATTTTGCTCATCGTGGAGCCGGAGAGAGACCTTCTACGCTTATCGACTTCTTTCCTGAAGATTTTTTGCTGTTTATTGATGAAGCACATGTTTCTGTGCCGCAGATTGGCGGAATGTCTAACGGTGACAGAGCTAGAAAGCAGGCTTTGATTGAATATGGTTTCAGGCTGCCGTCCGCTCTTGATAATCGTCCGCTTTATTACAATGAATTTGAATCGCTTATTTCGCAATGTGTTTTTGTTTCGGCAACACCACGTGATGAAGAAAAGAAAATTTCCGGTGCGATTGTAGAGCAGATTATTCGTCCTACCGGGCTTGTTGACCCAGAAATTTTTGTGCGTCCTACGGAATTTCAGATAGATGATATTATGAATGAAATCAGTAAAACCGTTGCAAAGAATGAACGTGTTCTGATTACTACATTGACAAAAAAAATGGCTGAAGATTTAACAGAGTATCTTGCAAATCATGGAATAAAAGTTCGTTATCTTCATTCTGAAATAGAGACAATTGAGCGTGTAGAAATAATAAAAGGGCTTAGAGCCGGCGATTTCGATGTTTTAATTGGTATAAATTTGTTGCGTGAAGGGCTTGATATGCCGGAAGTTTCGCTTGTAGCTATAATGGACGCTGATAAAATCGGCTTTCTGCGTTCCGCAACGTCTTTGATTCAGACAATCGGACGTGCTGCCAGAAATGCTGATGGACGTGTAATAATGTATGCCGACAGAGAATCTGATGCTATGAAAGAGGCAATTGCGGAAACATCTCGCCGCCGGGAAATCCAATTGGAATATAATAAGCAACATGGGATTGTACCTAAAACGATTCGTAAAAAAATAGAAGATATTCTTGTTCGTCAGAAAGATTTGGAAGTACGCGAGGAAAATAACCAGTTAGCTGAAATGCAGAAGAAGTATAATTTCCTTAATCCGGCGTCTCGTAAAAATTATTTGAAACAACTAAAAGCAGAAATGACGGAGTGTGCAAAAAATCTTGAGTTTGAAAAGGCGGCTGTTTTGCGTGATGAAATAGAACAGCGTAAAAAAGAATGGAACATTACATAAGTTAATTTTTGCGTGCTAATGCAAGAGCTTGCCGCAATTCATTAAAGCAAAGGGACAGACCCCAATTCCGAAACGGAATTACATTAATCCGTAAATGCGTCTACAATCTTTTTCATATTGTGTTGTTAATTCAAGGTTTTTGTTATTCCAGTAATGAGTAATCGGAAAATCAGTTCCGAATAAAATGCGTGATTGTAAAATGTGGTTCTTTCTGGTAGCAAATAGCAGCTGCTTTATTTTTCGACGAGAAAGAAAAGCGATGTCACATGCAACATTAGAATATTTCAGCAGCATGTTGATTGTATCATTAACTGGCTGGCTGTGTGCAAGTATAATTTTTGCAGCTGAGTAACTTTTTATAAAATGTTCAAAACGAAATGGTGACTGCTTATCTCCTATTCCGCTGTGAATAAGAATCGTTTTGCCGCTTTCTGCTGACCAACAAAAAATTTCATCTAAAGATTTCCTATGTGCATGATTGTCAAAGTTCCAGTCATGAGCAATAGGATGAAGCTTTATTCCGCAGTAATCAAATGCTTGCACTGCCGATTTAACGGAAATTCTTTGTTCTGCATACCGAGTAGTAAACCATAAATAAGGCTTTGTTTTTATTATTGATGATTTATAGCTTTGTGCAGCAGCAATTTCTTCTTCTATTCGAGAAAGTTCCACATCATAACGACATGATGAGGTGGATGAATATTGAATGCAGTCGATTCCGTACTGGCTTGCGGTGTGTTCGATTGCTTCAAATATTGCGTGTGCGTCATAATATTTTTCGTTGAATTGTCCAATGTGAACGTGTACATCTGTCATTTTGTTAATTGTAAAACTTTGATTTTCATGTTTTGTTTCTAAATTTTGCTAAAGAAAGATTCCCGTGTCGGTACACGGGAATGACACAAAGCAAAGGGACAGACCCCAATTCCGAAACGGAATAGAGGTCTGACACCAAACTAGATTTTATGCATTATCAGATATTTTTCGCTGCTGTGTTTATTTGTTCATTTCGTAGAAGTTTTCTATATAACCTTTCAAGCAGCCAAGAATCTCTCCGTATTTTCTAGGATTATTATATGGTCCTCCGGAACAAGTAAAAGTTTGTGATTGAAATGTCATTGGAACTTCAATTATGACTTGACTAGGGTAACAAGTTCCTGAATCTTTAATTCTATTCATAATAAAAGTTGCTTCAATTTTTATTAATGTTGTTCCCAACTCATTATCAATAATTTCATTTGATATTATTAATTTGTTATCAAATGCAGCTATTTTTGTATTGGTAGATTCAAAAAACTTATCTCCAAATAAAGTACCTACAGTTTTATTACTTCCATACATAACATCTGATAAAATAATAGCTGAATTTTTCATCCAAGAAGGAATTGTTCCCTTTGATTGTGCAAAAATCATTGACGCTGTTACTAGCATAAGAAGTACTATAAATTTCTTTTTCATTAAAAATCCTCCTAAAAAAATATTATGAAGTTCATTATTTTCTTTTAATATTTTCATATTTAATTTCCTTATAACTTTATAGGCAAAAATTATCAGATATTTTTCGCTGCTGAAATATGGCTACAATTTCAATCCATTATTGTAATCTTTTTAATAAATTTCCAATTAGGGAAGATTTTATCAGGAAATTGTACCGCGTTTAATTGACCTTTCAATAGATTTCCAATTAGGGAAGATTTTATCCCTTAACTTTGAAATCGGAGTAATTCTTATCCAGACGTGCATACCTATTTGAGAAGTCATCGGTATACCGAAAACATTATCGAAATACTGAGGAGAATAATTAGGGCATGGGGGGTCTGAAGATTCCATCTTTGGAGGTGCTAGAGAAGAGGTTTTTACTACTTTACCGCACATGAGACATTCCCATCCGAAAAAAGGCGTTCTTGTGAATTTTACGTTGTTTTTTGTTTCCATGATTTTTCCTCCGAGTAAAAAAAACAAAATACTGCGTGATTATTTGCAGTACTTTGTTGTAATGAAAGACGACTATAAACTTTCTGACGGACAAACGCTGACTGTAGCAGTGTAATCTCCGGTTGCAGTGAAAGTGATTACGTATTTTGTGCCTTTGGTAAGCATTGAAATCGGTAATCTTATGTCGCTGCCGTTTTTAACTGACTCAAATTCAGTGTTAAATGAGGTTATAACTGCGTTGCCCATTCTTAAATTATGATCATCACTGTAAAAAAGGAATTCCAAATAATCATCATAATAAGAATACTGTGTATCAGCAGAATAAGTGAATTCATAAGTGTTGTTTGTCAATTCCTTATAATTCCAGTCGGTAAGGTTTCCGTAGATATATTTAATGCTGCTTGTTGTAGGCAGAACTTCTTTGTTAATATTTTCGGGAAAAGCTTCTTCGGTTGGTTCAAGAATTGCCAAACCAACGCCCCACATATAGAACGGATAGCAAGAAGATTCACTTGTAACACATCCGAGAATCATAGGAACATAATCGCTTTCGATATTGCCTTTATTTTCCCAGACATCTTCATTTGACTCACTATGGCTTCTTGTCAAAAGAATGTCCTTGTTAATTTTTGTAATATCGAAAATTACAATGTAGTTTCCTTCATTATCTTTTTTGATACCAAGTCCTGTATATTCTTCGCCGTTTACTCCGCAAGGCTGCAAATATGTATCTTCGGAAAGATTTGAAACCGTAATTTTAGCATTGCCGACATTATTATTTGCATAAATATAGCACATATTTTCATCAGTAAATAAACTGTATTCATCGATGATTTCACCGTTTATCATTTTTGCCACAACATCACGAGGAGCCAGAACAATTTTCAGGAACTTGCAATCTTCACTGCTTGCCCAACCATTGCCGATTCCTTCTTTTATTAATGTAGTAGTATAAACTCCGCTTGTGCTGACAACAGCTTCTTCCGGAAATGGAACGAATGGAGTTTCTTGCCATTTAGCCCAAAGTTCCACATCTGCGTTTCTTTCATTTCCGTGAATATAGCTGATTGAATTGCCTAAAAAATTTTCATTTTCGTACCAACCGCAAAACTTATAGCCGGCATAAGTCGGTGATTGCAGATAAACATAATCACTTTCTGAAAAAACTGATGGGTTGGAAGGGTGATTCTTTCCGCCGTTAAGATTGTAAATGATTTTGTTGCCTGTTTCATCTGACGGTTGAACCCATTTTACATCAACAATTACATTGATAGTTTTGCTGTACGGAGTGATGGAAATTGAAACTCGCTGATACCCGGAATCGTAATAAAGATATTTTTGAGTAGAACCGTCGGCAATCGGGTCATGCTTATAATTGTACGCCGTGATTGCTATGGTATAAAGTCCTTCTTTTGTAAGTCCGATTTTAATGGTATCGTCAAAACCAGCTGTTTTTTCTACAACTACGTTTGAATTCAAGCTGACTTGAACTTTGAAAAACGATACTTCATCAATTGTGTAGTAAGTTGAACGTGAACCGGCAAGATTTGCAAAAGAAATTATGAATCCCATATCGGATGAAGATTCGCCGAGTGTTGTGTTTTCCCCGTTGTTGCTGCCGTCGGAGTAACTTGTACAACCAAACAGAACTAAAACTGTAAAAACAAATAAACTGAAAATTGAACGATAGAAATTTTTCATAATACACCTCCTGAAAAATTAAACTAAACATTAGAACTGTCTGAAATAATTAACAGTTCGCTTTATTGACTTTCTTGGATTGTGCTGAAAACTTTTGTTATTGATTGTTTGCATTAACTTTTTAATTAAAAAAACAGATTAACCGAGTTGTTGTCTCGGTCATTTACACTGGTTGCCCAGCTTATAAAACCTCCTCCTTGCGTGAAAATATCTTAATTAAGAAGTATTATATCATACGACCCTATCAAATCTCGATAGAGCAAAAATTTTTTTTTTTAATTTTTTTCTAAAAAAATCAACGTCTTCTTATTGAATTAAAGTGTAAATATTACAGTACTTCGTTTGTAAGGAAAAATTTGATGAATGCTTTTCAACAACTTGTTTCAATAAATTTCCTGCATCTTTTGCCGCTTGTTTATATTGCTTTTCTTCATTTGCCAAATGTGAATTTTTGTCATAAAGAATTTGTAATGGAGTTCCGTTCCAATTTGCATTTTCTTTCCCAACCAAATCACGTAGTGTAAATGGTTTGGAGAGATTTCTTTTTATCCAATTATTAACACGTTTTTTCAGGTATTTTTTTATTTTTTGAAGTTCATTATTACTTAATTTTTTCGTGATTTTTGCAGGTGAATTGTTGTTTATAATCATTGTTTATCTTCTTGATTAAAAAACATAACTGTCAATGTGTAGATATCTCCACATTAACAGTTATATTCCCATAAATTAAGAGACTCTTCTCCAAGAGTGCATTTTAAGCGGACTAGCACTGCACCCCTTCGCTGGTGGCATTGTGGAAAAGTTTTTTGTTTTTCCACACAAACGACATTCCCATCTGTAGATGTTTACCGCAACAAAGTTTCCGTCACCTAAGTTTTCAGCATAGAATGATGTGTTTGTAAATTTTACATTGTTTTTTTGTTCCATAAAGTACCTCCTAAGTATTAAATTGAAGAAAGTTACGTATTCTGAATACGTAACTTTGCTTACTGTAATAGTGATAATACTAAATTTTAGTATTGTCAATACGTATTCAAGGTTAGTGAGTATTTATAGTACGTTTATTAAAAAGTGATTTTCGGTAAATTCAACTAAATGGAACAGATAGAATTGAGGCAGCGACTTTCTGCGAACTTAAAAAAACAGCGCAAAGATAAAAATTGGTCACAGTTTGAATTGGCGGAAAGAGCCGATATTTCAGAACAAACCGTAAACAGTATCGAAAGTCATCGATTGTGGCCGAGTGATAAGACGTTGATTAAGCTTGCCGGTGCATTGAAAATTGACATTTACAAGTTATTTTTGCCGGATGAAAAAAGCATAGATATTGAAAGTGAAAAGAAGACTATTATTTGCAATTCGATTCGAGAAAGTGTCAAAAAACTGGTAGATGAAACTTTACTGAAGTATTCAGATTTGTGAGTTTATAAAAAGAGCTGTCTAATAAGTTTAACATGCAGTTGATATAGTTTGCAGTTCTGAACTTGTCGAAGGAACAAACGTTATTAGACAGCTAAATTGTTTACTTATTTGCTTTTGTGCTGATTTTATACCCAAAACTCAATGAAAAACTGTGAAGCGGAGCTCCGAGTATCGGAATATCATAGGAATAAATAAATTTCCCGACAAAACCGCGATAGTATATTCCCAATCCGCCGCCGACTGTCGGACCATAGAGCAAATCTACAACAGCCGCAAGCTGCTTATTTTTTATGCTGCCGAACATGAATTGATCTACAAGCGAAAAAGTGAAGTTACCTATTACAGACCATTTGCGATCTTTAACATCTTCGTTTTCGTAATCTCTGTCGGCTACGTAGTAAGGAAGGTCGCTTGATTTAGGGTGCAGTACATCATTGAAGCCGTTACTTGCACGCACAATATCGACTTTGAAGCGGACTCCGTGTCCCATTGCAAAATATTTCGAGAACCCATAATTATATGTAAAACCAGTTGTAACATGCCCTCCTATGACAAAACCGTAGCCGTTGCCGCCGTGATCGTAACAATGTGATGCTCCTAGTCCGCCTGTCATTTCAAAAAAGTGACGTTTCCAATTTTTTCCGGCATTGTAGCGTTCTTTTTTGGACTTAAAAACATCCTCTTTCGGGATTTTAATTAAAACGCAGTCATCTGTAGTGTCTTCTATAACTGTTCCGTCAATTTTTTCTCCGCTTTTCAGGTAAAACGTTTCTGCAAAGGAACAAAATGCTGTTCCAAAAATTAAAGCCAGTATAATCAATTGTTTAATAATAGTTTTCTTCATTGTGCACCTCGATATTTTTTAGAATGCTTAAATACAGATCGTATCCACCCAAACCGCCCGGTCTGTCAGAAGAGAAAATAATGAGTTCAGGTAAGTCATCGTCTGATGATTTTTGATGGTCGTAGAATGAATAGCAAGAAACCCTGTATTCGTTATGCTCTGTATTGACGTTGCTGCCTAAATTTTTAGGTTCACCGAAATTTCCGGATGAATCTTTTTTACTGTAATAAATATCTGTTCCGCCGAATCCACCTTTGCGGTCTGATATAAAAAACAAATAATCGTTGTAAATATACGGACATTCATCATTTGCCGCAGGGTCATTGATTGCAGTAATCGGTTTGGCTTTTGTCAAAATTTCAGGTGACGATAAAATATTTATAATATTATCATCCGTGTCGCTGTTATATTCATAACTGTAGATATTGAACTTTCCGTCTTTGTCGCTACAGTAATATATAACTTCGTTTGCTTCATCAATGCTGATATAAAGTTCATTGCTGGTATTTGTGTTTCCGCCGAAATTAAAAGTTTTTACTTTATTATTTTTGTCGATATAGGTTCCCAGAATGTTGTAATCTCCGGTAACATCTTTTGTATCAGTACGATTTGTAGAAACTAAGTATACTTCCTTGTCGAGGTATTCTGAATAAATTTTTACCGGACCGCGCTCTTCTGCGGATGTATTAAGGTAAGTAATTTCCGAACCTCGTTCTGTTTTCAGGTAATTTTCGCCGCTTTCTCGTTTTAATATAAACTCAATGTGACCGTTGTAAATATCGTAGCCGTTGTCTATTCCGAATTTATTGTATTCTGTGGCATAAATTATATCCAATGTTTTTTTTGTGAATGCATTCGGACCGGCAGAATTGTAATCATTCCTTTCGCTGTTAAGCCCCCATAAATTGTGTGTTCCCGGGTTGATAATGCAGTAATTTTCACCTTTGCAAATGGTAAAATTACAAGATGTAATTAACAGCAAAGATGCAAAAATTGACATCGCGCTTTTTTTCATTTTATTCTCCTTTTTATAAATTATTTAATTACCAGTTTTTCTTTTGATGTTAAAAAAGCATCAGGATCAAGCGGATCCGGTTCAATGTTAAGAATGTGAGTATCGTAATAACCTGAACGGCGCAAAATTCGTTTGATGTTTCTGTACGTTTCGTTTCTGTTGTCACCGGATTTTTTCCCGGTTGGAATATTTTCATTCAGGCAGTAAATTCCGTCCTTTTCATCATATTTGTTTTGGATAAAAGTTTTGTCTTCTTCATTTATTTTAGTCAATATTTCGTTAAAATCAGTCGCTTCAATTTTGACATTGCCCAACGGAGTAAAATCCCATTCCGAAATTAAGTAGCCGTTCTCATTCAAAATGTGAATACTGCCGTTTTCAGCCCAATCAGGAATTGTAAAAGTTACTTGATACGGTGTAATTGTTTCCAAATCGTAGGAACTACTGCTGGTCAATGGCGACATATCCTCGAAATTACGCATTTTCGTATTCGGCGCGCTGCCGTTCAGCCAAACCAGTGGATAGCCGTCATCAAGCAGCAGCTTTGCCTTTTCTTTGCTGAATGTGTCGATATTGAAAAATGCTTTTTCCGATGTTACGGTAACTTTATTTTCACTCTTTGCTAATGTCAGCGTTTCCGGGTATTTAATAAGCAGTGCTTTTCCAAAAAAACTATCTGACGAAATAGCTTTAGGCGGTACTGTAAATGAACAGCTTGTTTCATTAAAGTCACCGGATGTTACTATTATAGACCATTCAGAATATATGTTATTGCCGGTTTTTACCCCTGAAAACTGACCACGAACAGAATGTGAAAGTCCCCAAGTTGTTGTTTTGCAGCTATTACCACCCTTGCATATAACTTCTATTGTGTCGCCTACAACCGCAGAAGATTGTTCAAGTTCGTAAGCATTGTCATCTAATCGCGGTTCTGGTACAAAACAGCCTATTAAAAGAAACAAGGTAACTAAAAACAAAATTATTAATTTTTGCATATTATTTCCTTAATTAACCAAGCAATTCGCTTCATAAAATAAGTGCAGCACAGTATTTACCGCACTGCACCTGATAAATTATTCTGTTATCTCATTGCCGTTTTCATCGACAATGATTAGTTTTTCCGCAGAGAAACCGCAGTTGCTTAAACCTAAACCTTCCAGTTTTATTATACCGCTGATTGCTTTTGCAGGTACGATACAACGAATTTCTCCTTCGCCGGTTTTCGGGTCAAAGTTATAATAAGTGTATTTGTCCGGATTTATTGCTTCACTGAGGCTATATTCTCCATTTCCATAATGTACTGAAATCTTACCGTCTTTAGTTTGAGTATGCGGCTTTGCATTTTCTTCAAATTTCAGATTAAAATTAACCAGATTTTGGTTATTACCAAGCTGACCGTCTACGATTTTGATGTCTTGTAAATGAGCATGATATATAGAATCATAAAAAACATTAAACTTTATAGTCAATTCTTTGCCTCGCTGTATTTTAGCGGGGAGCATTTTTATATCGTATATATCCATGTCATAATCACCCAATACTGTATCTTCATTTTCACAGCAGCTTATAAATAATAATAGTAGAATAAAGTTTAAAATAGTTCGCTTCATAACGTCTCCTTGTAAAATAAGTGCAACACAGTATTTACCGCACTGCACCTTATGAATTATTTTGTTACCTCATTGCCGTTTTCATCGACAATGATTAACCTTTCACCGGAATATCCTCCTCGTGCAAATCCCATTGGGTCAGTTGTCCAGATATACCCGGATTTTGCATTAGCCGGTACTATAAATTCCACTAATACAACATCTCGCCGTTCTTCTTTTGATTTAAGTATACCTTGAATCGAAACATATTCTGTTACTTCTACATAGGAAGCATTATCATCTTGTTTTGAACAAATTTTAGTTATATTTCCTCTCATCCGTGATTCATCATCAGGAAAATTAGAGTTTATGTCCTTATGTGTACCTATATATTTTATCTTTCCGTCGTTAGTGATTTCAAAATCTTTGTTATAATCTAAGCCGTTGGTGCAATTCCA
>JBNMHA010000003.1:0-54891 GCA_050872545.1 Spirochaetales bacterium
GCTGCCTTTTGTTGTTGTCCATTTGTGGCTTGAGTGCCCCTGCCCTTTTGTCTGCTTGTCCGCTGTTATGATTTCCATTTTTTTGCTGAAAGAATTTTCCTGCGCGATTTTTCTTGCTTCTGTCATCGTGGATTCAGTTTCGGGAAAATGAAAGAAAAGCTCTTCTTCTGCACCGAATTCCCAAGGAAACAAACTGTCCTTTAAGTCTTTTTCAAGAAAATATCCAGCACGCGTTGAAGAAATTCCGTAGCCAGAAAGCTGTAATGACTGAATTGCTTTCCAAACTGAAACTCTGGAAATACCGGTGAGCTTTGCGACTTCTTCCCCGGAAACAGGGGCGTTTGCTTCTCGAAGAATTTTTAAGATTACATATTTTGTTGAAAGATTTTTGTTACCCATTTATATTTATAGGTTAACAAAAAATTATTGCAACGGTCAAGAGATTTGCTACTGCGAATATTTTGCTTGAAACCTTAGTGAAAATAAAAATCCTTGTTATCGGAATTAAAACTAAATCAGTAATTGTTTATATGTGGTATTATCATATACGTAAAATTTTTACTACGGATAAGATAATGCATGAAATAAAAAAAAGAAATATGCTCCAATTAGCGGAATATCAAAAAGAACTTAGATTACATCCTCAGTTGACATATTTATTTTTTGAATTGACAGATTGTTGCAACCTTAATTGTTTACATTGTGGCAGTGGCTGTTCTGCAAAAAATAGGAAGTACCAAGATTTCAAGCTTATAAAAAAAACATTAGAAGAAGTTGCTTCAAAATATGACCCAACAAAAATTATGATATGCACATCTGGCGGAGAACCGCTTCTTTATCCGAAATTGTCGGAGGTAATATCTCTTGCTCATAGTTTGCATTTTAGAAATGGAATAACATCAAATGGGATTTTAATCACTGAACAAAAAGCGTATGAATTAATAAAAGCCGGATTGAATACAGCTGCAATTAGTATTGATGGCTTAATGGATAGTCATGAGCAGCTTCGTAATACAAAAGGGTGCTTTAATAAGGCATTAGAAGGTGTTTATAATTTAAGAAAATTTGGAATTGCACCTCAGGCAGTTTCGGTAATTCATAAAAATAATATTCATGAACTTCAAGATATTTATAACTTTTTATCCAGTGAAAATTTTACTTCTTGGAGACTTGTTAATATAGAACCAATTGGTCGAACAAATGAAAATAAACAATTATTGTTATCTGCAAATGAACTGAAAACGATGTTGCAGTTTATTCAAAAAAAGCGTTTTGATTCGAAAAATTCAATGGATGTTACATTTGGGTGTTCTCATTTTTTAACGTATGAATTTGAACATAATGTCAGAGACTTTTATTTTCAATGCGGAGCTGGAACAAAAGTTGCAAGCATTCTTGTAAACGGAGATATTGCAGCTTGCCTTGATATTGAACGTAGAGCCGAACTGATTCAAGGTAATGTAAGTAAAGACAGTTTTATTGATGTTTGGGAAAATAAGTTTGAGATATTTAGGAATGACAGGACAATAAACAGCAGAAACTGCGGTAATTGTGAATATAGAACTGTTTGTCAGGGTGATTCTATGCATACCTGGAATTTCGAAAATCAGGAACCTAATTATTGCTTTGTTAAATTAATGGAGGAAGAAAATTTATAATGGATGCTAAGACTTTATTGGATATAATGAATGGTAAAACGGTTTATTCTACAGATTACAAAGGAAGATGTGGTAATTGTCATGAACTTTTGCGTGATGATGCAAAATATTGCCAATTTTGCGGAACTAAAAAGGGAGAAGGCGAATTTAAGCCATACGAAAATTCAATATATGTAGTTTATGGACCACCGATAAATGAAACTTATTTTTGCATTAAATGTAATAAAGCTTGGATTAATGAATATGTGAATGCAAGCCCTGAATATTGTCCTTATTGCAGCTCAAAAGTTTCTTGTCTAGTAGGAAGACAAATTGGCGATTCACCCTGTTCAGATTTATATGATCCTGATCTTTTGGAATCCATAAAACTCAACAATTGGAAACCGTTATTGTCAGAAGCAGAAATAAATAGAGTTCTTGGACTTCGCTACAATAAAGAAATTGATCCACTCCGAGTTTCTGCAGCATATAATAAATGTAAACATTTTAGTAATGCAAGAAGCAGAGACAGAGCATACCTTAAACTTTTTATTTTCTTTGATGTTAAAGGAAAAAATACTCTTGGATTAAATAGTAAATCATGTCCTATCTGCAAAAATAACATTTTAGCACGCGCTGTTAAAAGTAAAGAAGATGTGGTGAATTGCCTTTATTATATTGATGATTACGAAATTGAATTTAAGTATAGATGTTTAGCATGTGGAGCCAAATTTAATGATGAAAGATAAATTATTATTGAAAAAGAGGAACTACTTTATGGAAAGAAAATCACTGGTGTGAATTCACATGCGAACCGGTCATCTTTGTAAAATGAGTGGTAACTTGTATTCATAATTTTGCTTAAGAAAAATAAACACAAATTAACTTTCATTCCTCATATTTCTTGAAATTTTCTGCCTGATCAAAAACTTCCTTAAAGACTTCTTCGCGAGGAACCGGAGGATAGCCGTTTTCATCAAGCAGAATCCGCAAATCTGCCTTCATTTCAGCCTTTACATCCAACCGCTGATTCCAGTCCGTATATTTTACATTTTGGGCGACAAGAATCTTAACTTTTTTGGCAAGCTCAATCATCTTCATTTTTGGATACTGGTCTTCAAAATTAAATCGTTTGGCGCAGCTTACAAGAATGTCATAAAACGCTTTTTCTTCAAAATCAATTCCCATAGCCTCAAAGGATTTTTTGTCTTCCATCATATCAGCAAAAAGCTGATTCAATTGTTCTGCAACATCATCAAGAACCTTGCTTGCAAAATCTCCGTCATTGAAACGATTGTTGTAAGCGATAATCAAATTGTTCAAGCGTTCAGAAAATTCCGTCGCCTTTATTTTGTTCGTTTTCTTATATTCACCGATTGCCTGCCTTAAAAGCTGCTCAAGTATTTTGATTTTTGTATTTGGGAGCAGAAGCCTGTTAATTTTTTCAAGATATTCATAACTGAATAAATCAAAGTTTACATTTCTTCCGACCTGAAAAAGTTCCTCCACACCGTCAGATTTTATCGCTTCCTGAATCAGTTTTGAAACGTGGCTATTCATCGTGGCAATATCAGGGGCATCGCCTTTTGTAAGTTTAAAAAGAATCGCACGGACTGCAATATAAAAATTAATCTGATTTTTTTCATCATCGGAAAATGATTCGCTTGTAGAGCAAAGGTCAAACGCCTTTTTCATTTTGCACGCGGCTTCCATAAAACGTTTTTCCAACTCTTCGTTAAACTGAACATACTCAACAGCCCTGTTCAAGGTTTCAAGCTGCTGAAACGGAGTTCCATTATAATACAACGACGCGTCAAACTTGTTGAACATTGCATTAACAACGCTCAATTGGTCTTTCACAATTACAACAGCTTTTTCAGAATCTTCAAATTCTTCCTGTTCTCCGTCAGTATATTTTTTAAGAGCTTCATTCATTGCCTTTTTGATTCCGATGTAATCGACAACGAGTCCTTTCTCTTTTCCTTTGTAAGTTCTGTTTACGCGGCTGATTGTCTGAATCAATGTATGTTTTTGAATCGGTTTAAAAATATAGATAGTATCAAGTGAAGGAACATCAAAACCTGTAAGCCACATATCGCAGACAATTGCAATCTTAAAATTAGATTTTTCATTTTTGAACTGGCGGTCAAGCTCTTTGCGGTATTCGTGATTTCCAAGAAGCTCAAAAAGTCCTTTTGTGTCTTTCGCCTTGTTCTCGGTCATCACCATTTTGACTTTTTCAATTGGTTTTAGTTCCTTTTTTTCTTTTTCAGAAATGAGCACATCATCTGAGCAAAGTCTTTTTTCATTCCATCGCGGACGCAGGCGAATAATTTCTTTCCATAAATCAAAAACAACTTCGCGGGAAGAACAGACAAACATTGCCTTTCCAAGGACAGTGGCACCTTCACGAACGCGGGTTTCATAATGATTTATAAAATCCTCAGCAACGGCTTTTATAACATCAGGGTCGCGCAAAATCGCCTCAAGATTCGTAACAGCCTTTTTGCTCTGCTCAATCTGATTTTCATTTGCCCCGTCTTCTGCACACTGCGCATAATAATTTTCAATTTCAAGAATTTTTTTATAATCAAGAAAAACTTTTGTTGCCCGTCCTTCATAAACAAGATTCGCAGTAATTCCATCGGCAACAGACTCTTTCATTGTGTAAGTGTCTACAATTTCGCCAAAAACTTTTTCCATTTCATCAATCGGAGTTCCTGTAAAACCGACATAAGTTGCATTTGGAAAAGAATCATGCAGATATTTTGCAAAACCGAATTTGTGCTCAACAATTCCCTTTTCATCATTCAGCACAAGTTTCTCATCAAGATTGTTTTGCGAACGGTGGGCTTCGTCGCTTATGCAGATAATGTTTGAGCGGTCAGAAAGAAGTTTTATGTCCTCGCTGAATTTCTGAATTGTCGTAAGATAAACACCACCGCTCTGACGATCACGAAGTTTTTTGCCAAGTTCGGAACGGCTTTCTATTGTTTCAATATTCTGGTCGCCGATATAATTTTTTGATTTAAGAAAAAGACTTCCAAGCTGGTCATCCAAATCAGTTCTGTCGGTAATAACAATGATGGTCGGACTTTTGAGCGAAGTTGATTTCATCAATAGCCGGCACAAGAAAACCATGGTATAACTTTTGCCGCATCCTGTAGCACCAAAATAGATTCCGCCCTTGCCGCTGCCATTCGGTTTTATGGAAGATTTTATGCTTTCAAAAAGTTTTGTTGCCGCAAAAAACTGAGGATAACGGCAGACGATTTTTGTTTCCTTGTCGCCTGAATCTGGAAAATACAAAAAATCTTTTATAACCGCAAGAAGCCGTTCCGGTCTGAAACATCCGTTAATCATTGTGATTAAGGAACTTATTCCGTCAACTTCCTTGTCTGTGCTTTCAACTTTGCGCCAGGCATAAAAATATTCATAAGGCGAAAAAATCGAGCCCATCTTGGAATTTGCGCCGTCGGAAATCACTACAAAAGCGTTGTACTTAAAAAGTTCCGGAATATCGCGGCGGTAGCGCACGGCAAGCTGCTTGTATGCATCCTCAATCGTAGTGTTTTCCCTGATTGCAGACTTGAACTCCAGGACAACAAGCGGAATTCCGTTCACGTAAACAATGCCGTCCGGAATACGAAGCTGTTCCCTGCCCTGTACTTCAAGCTGATTCACAATCTGAAAAATATTGTTTTCAGGATTTTCAAAATCAATCAGATTTATAAAAAGGTCTTTTTTAGCAGAATCATCGCGGCGGATTGTAAACCCATTGCAGATAAAATCAAGAATCCGCCTGTTTTCATCATAGAAATCCGAAGAGACATTTTTGATTTTATTCACAGCTGCTGAGATTTCGCTTTGAGTAATATTCTGGTCTGAATACCGAAACAAAAGAAAATTGCGAAGAACATCGGTCAAAAGAACTTCCGTTTTGTCGTGGTGAATCTCGCTGCCGGTAAGGTGCGCATATCCCGCATTTTCAAACAGCTCAATGATGGAAAGTTCCAATGCGTGCTCGTTGAATTGCATATTCAGACCTCCGAAATAAATTCAAGATAATTGTCTTTTGTAACTACAGAAAAAGGAATTTCAGGATAACTATTTGAGAATGTCAACGGACATTTTACATTTGCCTTTTTAGAATTGTACTTAAACTCATAAGCAGAAAATTTTCCGTCAATTTCTTCTATGAAGTCAATTTCCTGTTTTTGTGTTGTACGCCAAAAATAGTATTTCGCTTTTCTATTATGGAAGGCATTATTTTTTACACGTTCACTTATCAAAAAATTTTCCCAAATCATGCCAATATCAGAACGCAAATCGCAGGGAGAAAAATTTGAGATAACAGCATTTCTAACACCGTTATCATAAAAATAAATCTTTATGCTTTTTTTTAGCTCATTTCGAACATTACGGCTGTATGAATGAAGATGAAAAACAACATAAGCCTTTTCAAGCAAATCCACATATTTTTGAACAGTAAGAGTATCAATTCCTAAAAGATTTCCAAGCTCATTGAATGAAACTTCACTTCCAACTTGCAAAGCAAGGGCTTGAACCAGTTTTTCAATTACAGCCGGCTTCCTAATATCTTGAAATTCAAAAACATCCTTATAAAGATAGCTTGAAACAATATTAGAAAGAATTTCTTTTTCTTCACCGGGATTATTTACAACATCAGGATAAAAACCATAGACGAGTCTATTTTCAAGCCGTTTCATTTCATCAAGCATATTTGAATTTGAAACAAGTTCATTTGTCGAAAAAGGAAAAAGATTATATTCAAACTTTCGCCCGGTCAAAGGCTCATTTATGGTATTTGACAAATCAAGTGCAGAAGAGCCGGTTACAGCAATCTGAACTTCCGGAAAGTTATCATGCAGGATTTTAAGCTTAAGCCCAATATTCTGAACACGCTGAGCTTCGTCAATAACAATAAATTTCGAATTTCCTATAAGTAACTTGAACCTAGCGGAAGATTCTTCTGATAAGATTTTTCTAACTTCAACTTCGTCACAATTCCAATACTGAACAAAATTGTTTTCAAAATTTTCAGAAAGGATTTTTCTTAACAGAGTAGTTTTTCCTACCTGCCGTGGACCAATCAGAATTAAAACCTTGCCGCTCCCTATTTTTCCCTCAAGAATTTTCTGCAAATCACGCTTGATTTCTTTCATATCAAAGATTATACGACAAGCAATCAGCCTAATCAACAAAAATTATAATATTTATTGATTATAATCGAAAATTATTATAATTTTTGTTGATTTCGTATTAAAAATTATCTTTCCACTGCTTTGAAATCTGCGAAACGAGAAGTTGTTTTAGTTATTCAAGTTTTCCGCGACTCTGTATTGTGAGTTCAAATACCACTCGAAACACTAGGCTACAATTTTCTTGCAATTTATTACTGTTTCTGACGAACTTGAGACTTAACTTCAAGATTATTTGTTACAAAACTTTTTTCTCTAAGTTCATTTACCATATCTGTATAGATATCTTTTCCTTTTGGATCTCTTATTGTTAACACTAATATAAACTCTTGTTCTGGCAAACCCACATCATATCTTGTCAATCTACTAATCTCTAACTTCCAATAATTCCCTTCTTGAATCCCATGTTTCAAATTATGATAATAAGCTTTTATAGATGACCATTTTGAACCATTTTTCACTCTTTCTTTTTCAAAAGCAAATTCATTTCCTTTTTCAAGTTCAACTTTTGAACTATATTTTTTACCAGAATAAACAGGTCCAAAACTTACATCCACATTTGACCTACAATAGCTAACTCCATAATTTTTATCAAGTAAAGGGGAATATACCAAAGTCATAAATATCTCACCATGATATTTTCCATCATAAATGAGTGATTTTGGGAAAGGAAAATCTAACATTTCCAACATTTTGCCTTGCTTTATTCCCTGTTTAAAAACAATTGTGATTTCATCTGAACTTGTTCGTAATATATCCTGCGGATCATCAGGTGCCATTCCATATCCAGTATATAATCTTTGTTTTTTTTCAATTAAAGACTTTGAATTAATTCTGGCTGAATGAATAAGCAATGCTTTTGCCAATAATAAATCTTTTTCAACCAGTTCATCATAAACACATGAATATTTATATAATGCCCTTGGAGTTGCAAAACTTGTTCCAATATTTTCGACTATTTTATTATCTGGTGTCATACCAAATATACCTAGATTTCTTGATTTTTTAAATTCATTATAATTTCCACCATAATCAACAAGTTCTGGTTTAATCATATAACCAACACCAGGTCCTCGGCGTGAAAAAGGAGATGGTTCATTCTTTTTTGAATAAGAGTCATCCGAATCTTTTAACGCAAGAGAACCAACTGTGATAGCCCGAACAGAATCTGCTGGTGAAATAATCCTATCAGAATCATCATCTTTATATGCAAAAGGCCAGTTTTCATTTCTAATTACATTTCCTGCCGATACAAAAAATTGAACATTATACTTATCTTGCATAATATCTAGAAATTCACCAAAATCAGAAATCTCTCCATTACATATACAATCTGGTAAGCCTACAGAAAGATTCCAAATCTTAACAACTCCACTATACTGTTTCATGCATTCTTCAATTATATCCATCAAATCATCTTCTGAAATTGAATCTGTATACCCCACGGCAGGTTCATTGTTAGACAATGCTTCTATATCTAATAATTTAAATCTTTTTGGCTTTGTTTCTGATATATTATTCAAATAATTCCCATATAATATTGTCGATGCGATAAATGCACCATGTTGATGATTTTGATAATCAACACCAACATAACTTTTTCTTTCAACAACATATTGATTCAGTGCAGAATTTTTATCTCCAATTCCACCATCAATAATTCCAATTATTGTATCAGATTCTGTATATGAAATATTATTTAATTTTCCATATCTACTATATCTAATGAAAATGATGGTAAAACATAAGTATGGAATATATCTATCGATTGAACTCCAACTATATTTGAAATTTTTTCAAGGTCCACCTTTGAATTTAGCTCAAGTTTATATAGTTTCGATTTTTCATGTATTACTGGTTGTAATTTACCCAGCAAGTCAAGTTCTCGTAACTTTTGAAAAAAATAACGTTTCGTTTTTTCATTTATTTCATCATCACCATAATCAAAAAGCCTTACTTTTATTGATTTTTTTAATTTCTCAAAATCATTATCATTAACACTTCTTAAAATAACAGATAATTTATCTTCTGACAAAATAGGAATAATACTATCTATTGCTGTTATATTAGCCTTTACTCCATCTTTATCAGACTTTTGAGCTATTTCTACACTTTCTTTTAATGAAGACTCTGTTACTTGAATATAAAATTGATTAATATCTTTAGAACCAAAAATATGGTTATTTTTAAGTAACAAATCTGGAGTGTGGGATTTTGCACAAGCTTCATCTTTCATGATTAACATGGCAACAGCAGGTATCAAGTTTTTTGTTTCTTCAAAAAAAGAAGCATAGTAATCGATAACACCTTTAAAACAATTAATAATATTATTCTGAACATTTACATTATAATCTCCAAAGAATTTCTTTGGACCACCACCAGTATGAATGGGCTTCACATCATCTTTTCTAGGTAATACAATTTTAATTGGTAAATTCTTATTCATTTTCTTCTCCTTCACTATTATCTAATAATGGTTTTATTTGCGATTTAGAAATATGCAATATTTCAGATATCAAGTCATATGAAAATGGCTTTCCAATTTCATTATATAAATACGAACATACTTGTTTCTGATAATTTTTTTTATCTTCATCTGGATTAGAAAAATTCTTATATAAAAAGAATTCTCTATATATTTTTTGTACTGAATACTGTTGATTATGTACTATAGCGTTTCTTATAGATTTTTTTATTATTTCTTCAATATTTGATCCACTTAGATTCTTAAAAGCATAAGATAAATAATCCTTATCCTTATCTGAAATATTCAATGAATTATTTATAAATAAATCCAGCATACTTCTAATTGTCTTTTGGTCTGGCAAGGATACTTCCAATTTATAATCAAATCTTCTCCATACTGCAGAATCTAACAACTGTGCATGATTAGTTGCAGCTATCAGAAGACTATCCTTACTCATAGTATCTATATTTTGTAACAAGCTGTTTACAACTCTTTTTAATTCTCCAAGTTCATTATTATCATCACGAGCTTTTGCAAGAGCATCAAACTCATCCAGAAATAAAACACATGGAATCCTCTGGGCATATTCAAACAATGTACGAATATTTTTTGCAGTTGTACCAAGATATGATGAAATCATACTGTCCAAACGAGCGGTTATTAGCGGTAAATTCAGTTCTTTGGCAATCCATTTTGCACATTCTGTTTTTCCGCAACCAGGTGGACCATATAACAATAAAGTATTTGAAACGCCAACTCCAAGCTGATTTAATTTATCAGCATTTTTATAATTTAAAATAAATGATTTTAAATTGCTCGTATTATTATCAGAAAGAATTACATTTGCTGCGTTATCTTTAGGAGAAATATAATCAGCCAAAGAAATTCTAGATTCATTATCAACAGGAATATTCCCTATAAACGAATCCAAACTATTTGGCTTTAACTCTTTCATCTCTTCATTTTTTAAAAGCTTAGAAAATTTTGAAGCGGCTCTTTCTTCTCCGTCAACGATAAGTTTATCTATTAACATTTTGGTATAATTTTTAACCTTTAACAAATCACCTTTAAGAGAACCTTCTACTATTTTTCCTATTTCAATTGAATAATTCATTTTCGTACCTTTACAAGCAATATAAACGAACAAATCGTTTTTGTAAAGAACAAAATATGTATCTTCACGAACAATTCTAATATTTTTAAGAACTCTCACTACTTCCTTGCAATCTGCGAAACGAGAAGTTGTTTTAGTTGTTCAAGTTTTTCAAGTTCTTTTTCGTTTAATAAAATCTGTGCAAATAATGGCGAAACTTTTTCATCAAAACTCCGCATATCTTTTTCACTTGGAATTTTCAATTTTATAGAAGCAAAAAGTGATTTGCTAACATTCAAAGTTGTACTTCCGCCAGCTCCAAGTCTTTTTAATTCTTCTGTCATGTTTTTTAGCGTTAAAAAAACATAGTAAAAAGAAACATCAGATTTGCAAATAATAGAATTAATCTGCTGATTTGTCTGACTTTCTTTTGTTGTTAATGAAACAAGCCCCACTGTTGCAATACAACTAACGCAAATTGAATTTGCTGGTAAAGTTTGTTTTGCTTGAGATTTTTTTCCATAGTCGGACAAATATCTTTCTGTTGTATGTATAAAATTATTTCCATGCATATCTGGAATTGTAATAAATGGGATTTCTTTTCCCCAATATTCTTTTACTGATGTTGATGGAGTTTTGCCGCAAATTACATTTTCAGATATTTCTTCTATCGTTTTTACTTCAAACAAATCTTTATCTTTCGTCATTTCCTCAAACAGACATTGCGCTGTCTCTTCCAGCTTATCATTTATCTTCTGTTTAATCTTGATGCGGTTTTCTATTGCGTTGTAGGCATCTACGATTTTTTGTTGTTCTTCAAGTGAAGGAACTGGGAGTTTCATGTCGCAAAAATCTTCCCACGGCATACTTCCGCGCACCCCACCAACAGCAATATAAGAAGCTTCGCGGTCAAACTCGGAACGCATAAACCACATTGATAAATAATCCGGAAGAATTTCCTCAGTATTTTTGATTCTGAAAATATAATAAGCAGGAGACATAATTGCTTCATCGTAATCTTTAAGGCAAGCAATGGGAATTTTTCCATCACGGCTAACCTGCATAAGAGAACAAGCAAAATCGAACTTTCTGATTACTTGATATTTTGACAAGTCTGTTCCTATTGTATTTGCAACAGATTTTATGAAACATTTATCAATACTAACGCCTATAAGAGTTTTTATTTTTCCATCTTTATTTCGCTCATCGATTAAATCAATCAATTCCCCAAGCTTTTTCAATTCACTCATCTATTTCTTCTCTCCAGCTTTTGCTTCTTTTTCCAAAGCCTCTATTGTTTCCAAATATGCCTTTTCAACTGGATTCATACTCATCTCCTACAACTTAATCTCATAGCCCAAATTCTTGAACACATTGAGCAAGGCAACTTTGCTTTCTTCTTCCTGCTTGAGCAAGTCTGCAAGTTCTGTCTGTAAACTTTTCATTGTTGTGTCAAAATCTAGAGTTTCATCTCGGTTTACAAATTCAATGTAGCGGCTTGGAACAAGGTTGTAGCCTTTTTCTGCGATTTCTTTTTTTGTTGCGCTGTAGCAGAATTCCGGAACATTTTTATAAGTTTTGTCTTTGCCTAACTGCTGCCAAGCATGAAAAGCTGAGGTTACTTTGTCGCGGTCATTTTGAGTAAGCTCGATGTATTTTTTTTCAAATGGGGAGCCCATCTGTCGCAAGTCCATAAAAAGAACTTCATCCTCACGGTTTCTGTAGCTCTTGATTTTTCCGTTCTGTTGAACCGTACGTGCTTTTTTATTTTTATTCAAAATCCACAGCGTTACGGAAATATCTGTTGTATAGAAAAGATTTCTCGGAAGAATCACGATTGCCTCTACAAGATTGTTTTCTACAAGCCGCTTTCTGATTTCCAGCTCCTGCCCTTCGCCGCTTAACGCACCGTTGGCAAGCAAAAATCCTGCGACACCGTTCTGGCTCAATTTGCTTACCATGTGCAGAATCCAGCCGTAGTTTGCGTTGCTTGTTGGCGGAACAACATAACCGTTCCAGCGGGAATCGTCGGTAAGTTCATTTTCCGCACGCCAGTCTTTTTGATTGAACGGAGGATTTGCCATAATGTAGTCGGCGCGCAAATCTTTGTGCAAATCGTTTGTAAAAGTGTTGGCTGCCTTTTCGCCCAAATCACACGGAATTCCACGTATTGCAAGATTCATCTTTGCCATTTTATATGTCGTTCCAGTTCCTTCCTGACCGTAAACAGAAATATCCTTTGCATTTCCGGCATGATTTTCCACAAATTTAAGCGACTGCACAAACATTCCGCCCGAACCGCAGCAAGGGTCGTAGATTTTTCCTTTATACGGCTCAATCATTTCAGCAATCAGATTTACAACTGATTTTGGCGTATAGAATTCGCCTTTTCCCTTTCCTTCCTGAAGCGCGAATTTTGTAAGAAAATATTCGTAGACGCGTCCCATGATGTCGTTTTCTTTGTCGGCGGTTGTCTGAATATTGTTGATTTCGTCCAAAAGCGCCGCAAGTTTTGAAACATCAATTCCAAGGCGTGAATAATAGTTGTCCGGAAGTGCGCCTTTTAGCGAGGGATTCTGTTTTTCAATTGTGTTAAGCGCTGTGTCGATTTTTAACGCAATGTCCGGCTGCTTTGCATTTTCCATTATGAACGGCCAGCGGGATTCCTGCGGAACAAAAAAGACATTTTTCATGTCATAGAATTCCTGCAAGTCCAAATATTTTTCTTTGCCTTCCGCAATAAGTTCATTACGTCGGTCGCTGAATTTATCGTTTACGAATTTCAGAAAAATTAGGCTAAGGACAACATGCTTATATTCTGCAGGCTCAACTGTTCCGCGCAATTTATCACAGGCACTCCAAAGCGCATCTTCAAAACTTACAACTTTCTTTGCTTTTGCCATTTTTTCTCCAGCTGACTTGATAAAACAAATTTCTTCTATTATATCATCGTTCGGGGAAAAATTTCTATGAAATATAGAAAGACAAAGTTTCGCTGCTTAGTCTAGTATTTCTGTTAATGCACAGAGGAAATTAGAAGTAGAACGGCTAAAAATAATACTTTCATTTTAAAACGCATATACATTTTTTTATATAAATGATATAAAAATAAATTATGGATAAAATTATTTTTGTTGCAAATATTTCAAAGCCTGCGAGTGAAATTTTTAATTCTCTTTCTCAAAAACATGAGACGATGATGTTAGATTTTAACAAGGAAAATCTTGTAAAAAAGATTTCAGAAGAGAATCCGATTCTGATTATTGTCTATTCAAAAGAACTTTCACGTGATGATGTTCAAGCTCTTCATTTGATGCTTTCCGATGACAAAACGAAAAAATTTCCGGTACTTTTTATTGGCAGTGAAAATGATTACAGAGATTACATTACGCCTTGGGGCGGAAATATTGCCGGAATTGTCCTTACTCCTGCTGTTCTCTCAACTGTTATAGATAAAATCAGTTTAGTTCTTGAATCAATTCATCAGAAAAATGGAGATGTAAATCTTTCAATTCAAAAAGATGAACCGGAAAAAGACGAAAGACGGCACATTCTGATTGTTGATGATGATTCGGTAATGCTACGCACAATGGTGAATATTTTAAAGGACACTTACCGGACAACTGTAGCAAAATCCGGAACGGCGGCTATTTCGCTTTTGGGAACGCAAAAACCCGATTTGATTCTGCTTGATTATTTAATGCCGGTTTGCGACGGACTTCAGACACTGCAGATGATTCGTTCGGAAGAAACTACAAAAGATATTCCGGTATTCTTCTTGACCGGAGTAAGCGATGCAGAATGTGTAAAAAACGCAATGGCATTAAAACCTGAAGGATACATTTTAAAAGCTGCAGAACCAAAAGAAGTCCTCAAAAGGATTGGAGATTTCTTTGCTAAAGAGCAATAGAAATAAAGATAAGTTTAAAATTTCCAAGAAAAGTGACTACAAAATTCAGAACCAGCAGGAAAAAGATGAAGTTGTTTTTCTTGCTGCACTGAACAACTGTTCTGTTTTAAACAGTGTTGCTCCGATTGTAGCTTTTTTAGAAACTGTAATTATAATTATCAGCAACATTTTGAAGAAAGAAGATTTTATGAAATGGCGTAATTTCTATAATGGTCTTTACTTTTCTTTAATTGTGGTTTCGATTCTTGTGTATTTTTTGAATCGCTTTTGTCGGAATGAACTTCGAGCAAAACAAAAAACTGTAATCGCAATTTCGCATTTTTATGTTGCATTTATAATTTTTTGGAACGTAATAATGTTGATTGTGGATTTTCACACTACAGCTTATCTTGATTTTGCACTTTATTTTACAAGCATTCTTGTTTCTGCGATTATTTTTAATCTTTCTCCGCTTGTTGTAATTCCGCTGATGTTGGCTGCGACCGCAGTTATTATCACTGAAATTCTTTTTGTGCAGAAACTTGATCCGGAGATTTTCTACAAGCCAAATCTTTGTCTTTTTGCCCTGCTCGGCTATTTTTGCGTGATAATCCGGCAGATGAATCTGGTGCTTAGGGCAAAGCAAAATATCCGATTGCGCGAAGCAAAGCTTGAGGCAGAAAGTGCAAACCGCGCAAAATCGACTTTTCTTGCGACAATGAGCCACGAAATACGAACGCCGATGAACGCAATCGTTGGATTTTCGGAGATTGCGCTGAAAGACAAAGTTTCGCCACAAACCGCAGGTTACCTTGAAAGAATTAACCGGGCGGCACACACGCTTCTTGCAATCATAAATGACATTCTGGATTTTTCAAAAATTGAATCAGGAAAGCTGGAGATTGTTCCGGCAAATTACAATCTTCAGACTTTGATAGATGACCTTGAATCTATTGTGAAAGTTCGGATTTCTTCAAAATCGGTAAAGCTTTTCGTAAAAATTGAAGAAAATGTTCCGCGCTGGCTTTTTGGCGACGACATCCGCATAAAACAAGTTCTTTTGAATCTTGCAGGGAACGCCGCAAAATTCACTGAGGACGGAGAAATCAGAATCAGCGTAAAACTGCACAAAAATTCAGAAAATCCGCAAAGCGTTGAAAAAAAAGATTTTTCCGAAGGCGAAAAAATTCTTCTGGTTTTTTCTGTTCAGGACACAGGAATTGGAATCAAGCCGGAAGATTTAAAGAAACTGTTCAACTCGTTTCAACAGGTTGATATGCTGCACAACCGCAAAAAAGAAGGAAGTGGGCTTGGTCTTGCAATTTCAAAGCAGCTTGTTTCATTGATGGGCGGAACTTTTAGCGTAAAAAGCGAGTATGGTAAAGGCAGCGAATTTTCATTCACAATTCCGCAGGTTGTCGCAAAGGAAAAAACAAATAATATCGAAGAAAAAATTGATTTTACCGCGCCGAACGCAAAAGTTCTTGTCGTGGATGACAACGAGGTGAATATTCTGGTTGCACAGGGATTTTTAGCTCAGTACAAATGTGCGGTTGAAACTTGTACAAATGGAGCAGAGGCAGTTGAAAAGGCAAAAAATGGAAATTTCGACATAATTTTTATGGATCACATGATGCCTGTAATGGATGGTGAGGAAGCGACTTTGCTTATCCGCGAAGACGAAAAAAAATCGGGCAAAAAAAATTGCATTGTGGCGCTTACTGCGAATGCGGTGGACGGCGCACGGGAAAAATTCCTTGCGGCAGGTTTTGATGATTTTCTTTCAAAACCAATTGAAGAGAACGAACTTTACCGCGTGATGAAAACGAGAATTCCGCACGAAAAATGCATTTTTTTAGAAAAAACAGAAAATCCGACACAAGAAAACAGCAAAAACAAAATTGACAAGAAAATCCTGAAAACTTTTTATTCACAGATTGAAAAAAAATCCGCAATGATTCTGGACTTTGAGCAAAAAGCTGAAAATTCCGATGAAAATGCATTGAATTCCTATAAAATAGAAGTCCATGCTTTAAAAAGTTCAGCAAAGATTTGTGGCTTTGAAGATTTAAGTGTTTGTGCCGCAGAACTTGAAAAAGCCGCCAGCGAGAAAAATCTTGAAACCATAAAACAAAAAACACCTGCTTTATTAGAAAAATATTCAGAAGCAAAAAATTCCCTAAAAAATCAGCCTGAACTTTTTGAAGAACCAAAAGAAACCTTAAAAACCGTAACCGAACCAGAAATCCGCGCAATATTTAACGAAATAAAAAAATCAGCAAAAAACGGCGACCTTGAAAAAGCCGAAAAACAATTTGCCTCACTAAATAAACTTGAATTGCCCCAAAATTTCGCGCCAAAGGTTGAAGAACTTTCCAACGCCTTGGAAGAAATCGATTTTGAAAAAATAATTCAACTTCTTAACGAAGATAATTAAAAGTCTAATGGATAGTCATTAGTAGTTAATTACGTAAAATTTACTGAATTATGAAAAACTTGCTAAAATTGATAATCATAATCTAGCCAATTTATTTTCATTAATAGTATAATCGCAACCACATTTTAAATAAGGAGTTTTACTATGACAGATGAAACAAAAAAAATTCTTATCGGCGTTGCAATAGGTGCAGCCGCAGTTACAATCGTAAGAACTGATTCATTTCGTAAATGCTGCGCCAGAATCGTTGCCGGCGGACTTCAGCTGAAAGATGATGCAGCTGAATATCTTGAAACAATAAAAGAAGAAGCCGAAGATGTTAAGGCTGAAAAAAATGCACAGGCAAAGGCGTAAAAACTTATGAACATTTCAGTAAAGCATTCTCTGCCGGGACGAATCCGGATTGGCTACAATAAGCGTGAAGTTACTGCAAAACAGGCAGCTTTAGCCCAGAGTTTACTTTCAGAGCAGGATGGTTTGACAAACGTTTCCGTGAATTATGTTACGGGAACGTTTCTCATTTATTATGATCAAAAAAAGTTTTCTGAAAAGAAAATAAAAGCATATTTTATGGCTCTGTCTGATAAATATCTGGATGATAAAGAACTTCTTGATTCAGTTCCTGAGCCTCAAAAACAGGAAAATCTTTTGTATACATTGGCACTGATGACGGCGTCATTCTATTTGAAAAAGCTTCTTCCTGTTCCTATAAAAATATTGCTTAGAATATATGAGCTTTCTCCGCGAATTTTAAAAGGCATTAAGCTCGTTTCTTCCGGTAATGTGTTTAAGTCGGATGTTCTTGACGCAGCAGCTATTTCAATGGCTTTGATAACCGGAGATGCAGGAACGGCTTCCAATATCAACTTCTTGCTTGATGTAGGCGAAACAATCGAAGATTTTACTAAAAAGAAATCTTACAATGATCTTGCAGATAAGCTTATATCCGACAATGACCCGGTTCAGCTTGTTGAGGGAAATATGGAAAAGAAAATTTCTTTGTACATGCTGAAAGTAAATGATACGATAGTTGTCCGTACCGGTGCAATGGTTCCGGCAGACGGAACTGTCATTCGCGGTGAGGGGCTTGTAAATCAAGCTACAATAACAGGCGAACCGCTTGCCGTTGAAAAACGTGATGGAGACACAGTTTACGCAGGAACAATTGTTCAGGAAGGCGAAATTTACATAAAAGTTCGCGCTGTAGGAAGTCAAACAAAAGTTCAGAATATTCTTACAATGATAGACACATCTCAACAGCTTAAAGTTTCTTCGCAGATTCGCTCCGAGCGGCTTGCAGATCAGCTGGTTAAGTATAATTTTATTCTTTCTGCGGTTGTTTTCTTGTTTACAAGAGATATTTCCAAAGTTATGGCTACTTTAATGGTAGATTATTCATGCGCAATGAAACTTGCCGCTCCGATTGCGGTTTTAAGTGCGATGAAAGAAGCAGCAGGGCATGGAATAATCGTGAAAGGGGGAAAATTCTTGGAAGATGCGTCTGCGGCTGATACTGTGGTATTTGATAAAACAGGAACTCTTACGGAAGCTTCGCCTAAACTTTCGCGTATTATTGCGCTTGATGGGCGTGATGAAAATGAGGTTTTAGCTGTTGCGGCGTGCCTAGAAGAACATTTTGCTCATCCTGTGGCTTCTGCGATTGTACATGCAGCTAAAGACAAAAAACTTCAGCATCCGGAGGAACATGCTAAAGTCGAGTATATTGTCGCTCATGGAATTGCATCTTCGCTTAAAGGCAAGCGGCTTCTTATAGGCAGTAAGCATTTTATTTTTGAAGATGAACATGTCGAATGTCCAGAAGAACTCGGTACGATTCAAAAAAATGCTGTTGAAAACGGCGAATCGCTGCTTTACCTTGCGGAAGAAAATCGCCTTATCGGAATATTTGCAGTTACCGATCCGGTGCGTCCCGGCGCAGCGGATGTAGTAAAAAAGCTACATAAAAGCGGAATCAAAAATTGCACAATGATTACAGGTGATGATGAAGGTGCTGCAAAAACAGCCGCCGCACTTACAAAAATCGACCATTATATTTTTCATGCATTGCCGGAAGATAAAGTCTCTTACATAGAGAAACAAAAAAAGGCAGGACATAAAGTCATAATGATAGGCGACGGTATAAATGACGCACCGGCTCTTGCGTGTGCAGATACAGGTATTGCGATGGGAGATTGTGCTGCTATTACCGGCGAAACTGCCGATATTGTGCTTGCGTCCGATGAGGGACTTGAAAGTCTTTATAAGACAAGGGTTATGGGACAACGTCTTATGCGGAAAATCGATACAAATAACCGATGTATTGTTGCGGTAAATTCAGCTTTGATGATACTTGGTCTTATAGGTGTGGTCACACCGTCCGCAGCGGCACTTTTGCATAATGCGTCTACTGTAGCATTCAGTGTGAGAGCTGCAAAACCGTTGTTAAGGTAAAATGGATATTATAAGTATGTGATTGATTTTGATAATCTCAATGAAGTGTACCCCAAAATTTTTGGAGACAATTTTTGAAGGTACACTTTTTTTTATGCCTATGCATATTCTTGCTAATAAAAAAGCGTACTCTGGGACTTTGCGTCTTTGAGTACGCTCCTTTTACAGAATGTAAAAACTATTTCTTAACAGCTGAAAAGAAAGAAATTTGATAATAAACATCGTTTTTTTCAAACTTTTCATTTTCATAATACCAAGATTCATCTATATAAATAAGAAGTATTTCATTATTATTCTTCAAAGTAATAGAATCGCTTCGGTAAACATCCTCTCGTGTTAAGCCTCTCTGCTCGCATTTTACATTTACAACATGTTCAATCCATTCGGCTTCATTTGTTTCATTCCACTCAACAGCATAAATTGCAATAAGACTATCATTATCGCCCCATTCCTCTTCAAGATATGCGTCATCAGTTGAATCAAACAGCTTCATTTTTGCCTCGTCTTCAGAACAATCAAATGCCTTTACATAATCAGTCACTGCCTCCTGCCAGCTGTCCGCCTCGTAATAAACTCCGTCCTCATCACTGTCAAAAGACACTGCGCAGTCATTACTTTCTGTAGTGAAGAAATAAAAATCATGATCCGCATTAGGTATTAATTTAATTTTTTCCAGATACGCTTTATAGTCAGAATAATTTTCTTTATCATTTTCATGAACATAAACCATGCAAATTCTGGCTTTTTCTATATTTTCAAAGCCGGAACGAGTAAAAATATCTCTGGAACTGCTTTCACTTTCAAAGTAATAATTAATTTTTTCACCGTCTTTCACATCGGCAGATACATCCAGCTCCTCAGAATAAAGCGATAATACATAATCTACCGCGTGCTGCGGCCAACCGTTTTGGGTAACATAAATTACTGATTCTCCGGCAGGTGTATTGCTGTCGTAATAATTGTACAAATCAGAATCATTCAGCACAGTGAAATTATTTATGCCGATTTCAGTGGCTACATTTGCAGGACATGTAAGCTCGGCTGCGGTAATATTAGGCGTATCAATGTTGACATTAAAGTTAGCAATTGAAAGATTGGTACCACTTTTTGCCGTAAGCGACTTTACTCGGCAGCCTATAAGATTTGCCTGCGGTACCGAAGCCATAACGCTGCGTGTCTGATTGCTCTGTAGCAGCAAATCGGAAATATTTGAGTTGATAATTGTAAGATTACTTCCTGAATTAACAACATTTTTCACAGATGTAACATTCTGCAATGTTACATCTCCGTCCGTTATTTCCAATGAAATTCCATCCAGTGTTCCGTTTTTTAGTGTTAATCTTTTGTTAATCACAACTCTTGTATCATCAGCAGAAACATCGGATAAATCTATAATGTCGTCGACTGATGACTTGTCTATCAGTTCTTGCAATTTTCCGCTTTCAGCGTAATTTTTATTTGAATTATCGCTTTTTTTACTTCCAGTTGAATCACATCCAAACAAAATCATTAAAATTAAAATATAAAATACTTGCCTTTTCATTTTTTACTCCATTTGTAAATGTTTTATCTAAAAAAGATTTCTTTTTCAATACAAAAAGCATAAAAATAATCAGAAATTCAATTTATAGCCCTCTATTTCCGAGATTATGCTTGAATAGAATTGTTACTCGGCGTTGTGTAATCTTTCTATTTGTTTGTTTGTTGTTGTTCTCTATAGATAACGTCAGCTATTAAATGCCCGTTTAATTTCAGCTGTCGTTTGTACCACCGGAGTTTGTGTCGGTGGTCTTTTTTTATCCTCATGTTTTTTTAATGTTTCCATAACAAAGAAAATGCATTATGCTATTCATTGCTTAAATCAAAGGAGAATTATATGTTCAAGAAAATTGTTTTATTCATATTTTCTGTTTTGTTAATGGCTTCATGCGGCGGAATCGAACTGGAAGAACGCACAGGAAGCGGTTCGGAACTTAAAATCAAACCTGTCGTAACAACAGAAGATTCCAACTTTCCGGGAAAAAGCAACAGTGCAAAGGTCGAAATGATATGCATTGATTTCCCGGAAGTCATTTACGATTCTATTGTACTGGGGGAAGATGTTGAAGACATAACCGTTGAAAAGAAAGTTTTCCCATACAAACTTGCAAAATATGAATTAAGCTACAATGTTTGGCGCATTGTTTATAAATGGGCAACGTCGGAAGAACGTGGCAGTAGAATTTACACATTTGAAAATGCCGGTGCGGAAGGTGCATACGGAGCTTATATCCTTTTCAATGAAGGCGGCGCCCCACAATCTGTCGGAATGCCGGTAACGGGAATAAGCTGGCGAGACGCTGTTGTCTGGTGTAACGCTTTCAGCGAAATGTGCGAACTAGAGCCTGTTTATTATATAGATCCCGGCTTTTCTTCACCTATCAGAAATGCTGTACATACAGACGGTGCAGATATTAAAAATTGTCCTCTGCCGTATTCCAGTCTGGCAAAAGAAGTCGATATGAATTCATTGACAAAAGGGAAAATAGACAATCCTTATGTAAACAAACTTTCCAATGGCTGGAGACTTCCTTACGATTATGAATGGGAATATGCAGCACGAAAATGCAAAGACGGCTCGTTCCTTTCCGGCAGAAATGTTCCGGGCGATCCGAATGGTCCGGCTTACGGTTCTGCCGCACCATCATTATTAGACCAGATTAAAGGAATTACGGAAGCAATTCCGTCATCAAAAAAATCTGGTGATTATGCTTGGAACAAAAATAATTCAGCCGGTAACGGAACAAATTCAACGGCTGCAGGTTGGGATGACAGTACACCTATCTGCGGCATGTCCGGTATCAGAATGCACAAACAAGGCGACAAGCTTCCTACAGAATTAGGCTTTTACGATATGGGCGGAAATGCTTACGAATGGCAATTTGATTACGGAGCCGCTTACAATTGGAAATATGAACTGTATCCGTCAAGAGCATTGCGCGGTTATACATATCAATGGCCTATAACCGATAACTTTGCAGCCGCAGCAAGATACATCTGCCCGCCTTACGTAAAAATGGGCGGAATCCGCTTAGCCAGAAATTTTTAGATTTATCAAATACATTTACATTTTTCATTATATGTTGTTTTAATGGGGGTAGAACTATGAAAAATCGCTTTCTTATTCTAGCCGTACTGTTCATATTTTTGTCCTGTGATTTTTGTAAACCTCTAATAGATTATGAAAGAAAACCACACTGTGAATACAATCCGGAAAAAGCAGGAGCTGACATTATAAAGAAATATTACATTATGGATTTATTCCAATTTTTCCACTCTTATTTAATTACTTTTGATGAATGTAAAGGGAAGCTTTATTTCAGTGCATATTCTAATTACGATGACGATTTGGACATTTATATTTTTGATAAAACGACTATGGAGTTTGAAAGAAAGGTACATATTCCACTATCTCTAAATTATTTTTCTGTCAGTAATTTTACAATACATAACAATAAAATACTATTTCTTGCCAGCAATAAAGAAAGTAAGAAAATATTTTTTTTCTCTATAGACTTGTCTGATAATATTTTAAAAGAAATTGATACTATTGAGACTTTTGGACTGAATATCAATGAAATTGGTTACTTTGGTGTGGACAAAGCCACAGACCAACTTTATTTAGAGAAAAAGGAAAAAACACTTCAATTTTTTACTTATAATAAGGATAGCAAAACATATAATGCAAGTAAATCTGTAAGCATAGCCGGTTACAATTCATATAATTTTTGGCTTTATGGCAATACTGTATATAGATATTTTTCAAAAATAGAAATAAGCGGAGATTGTCCAGCTTATATTTACATTCACAATTTATCTGACGTGTCTGTTATAGAAAAAACGATAGATTTGAATTACCTTAATTCTGTGGCTGTTTTTGATATATTGTACGACGGTGAATTTATCTGGGCAATTACAGAAGATGAAAATTATAATGCACTGCTGCTGAAACTTAAACTGCTGTAAGAATACAACGTTTATTGCTCCGACACAAAGGGACAGTCTCTAATTCCAAAACAGAATGTAGGTCTGTCCCTATAAACTGCTACTTTTTATTGTCTTCTGCTTTATCAAAGTAAAAGCCGTCTTTCCAATTAAAGCGGCAAGTCTGCTCCAAATGGCGGCTTTCGTTTATGTGCTGCAAAATATCACGGTACAAACCTTTGGAAACTTTCATTCCCGTAAGGTCTGCAAAAAATTTCTTAAAACCGCGTTTTTTTAAATCATTTACCTTATCTGTAATCGCAAAAGGTGTCTGCGGTAATACGGTAATTTTTTCTTTGCCGTATTCTACAGAAAATTCGTAATTGGTCTGCACATCTTTCAAAAATTTTTCATGAAAATGCTTGTCCAACCGGCTTATAATCTGAAAAAGTTCGGGATATGCAAAAATCGGCACTATAATATTCTGATTTTTTATATGTTCCTGCACTTGATACAAATTGCGTTTATTGTTTTCCAATGGCGATACAAAGTTGCGTACATTCTGTTCCGCCAGAAACGCCGCCGCAAAAGAATTAAAAACATATAAATACGGTCCGGCTATCCGCTCTACAGGAAAACGGCGCAACAAATTAAGCTGTCCGTAATTATTCGCCATAAACTTGTTGAAACCTCTGTCTACAAGCTTTTGTGCTGCGGAATTCCAGAAATTACACGCATTTTCATCGAAATATGGCTCCAAATAAATAATTACATCATCAGGTTTAAACTGAGTTTTTGCAATCGTACTCAAAAATTCATCAATATTAGCGGATGTTACCGGGAAAATAAGGTAATCGGGCTTTTGAGTTTGAAGTGGGTAAATATCGGCTGCTTTTCCTACTTTAACAAATATTCCATCTTTTAATTTCAGCTGTGATTTAGGAACGCTCGGCGATAAAGCTGGAACCGGCGTAATTCCCGGATGATGACGGTATTTTTCCAAATCAGCACCTATAATTTTCTCGTATGGCTTGTCAAAATCCTGACGTGACACAAGAAAAACTCTGTCACCTTCATTCGGAAGCGGCTTTTCATCGGTAAGCCGCAGCGTAACTTTTTTATTTTCAGCTGCTGTTACTTTATAAGTTTCACGAGAGCTGTCATCTTCCGCTTGTATTCGCAAATGGTCGCCGAGTTGCAATTCCGCATTTTTTGCTAATGTAATTACCGCTTCACTGTTGCCGGACTGCACATTTTGTATCGAACCAAGCGCAATTCCAGTCTGACCTGATTTTTCCGGACTTATAATGTCGTAATTTGCCCTGTCCATAAAAAGGAATTCTGTTTTATTGCGTGCAAAATCATTCTGCAAAATTGCAGCTGCCTTTTGAAAAGCTGCGTCTCTGTCGTTCGGATATTCATCAATCATTGTTCTGTAAGCACGCACTACTGACGCAATATATTGATGTGATTTCATTCGACCCTCAATTTTCAGACTGTTCACTCCGGCATCTTCCAATTCCGGAATGTACTTTATTAGCTGCAAATCATCCAGTGAAAAAAAGAATTTTTTATCAGCCGGATTCGCTACATTTGCATACAAACGTCGGCAAGCCTGAGTACAACGCCCACGATTTGCCGATTTGCCACCAAAATAACTTGAAAACAAGCACGCACCGGACAATGACACGCACAATGCACCATGGCAAAAAACTTCCAGTTGGGCGGATGTGTTTCGGCGAATTTCTTTAATTTGCTGCAAATCAAGCTCACGTGAAAGAACTACACGGCGAAAATTCTGCCTTGACCAAAAATTAACGCCCTCCGATGATGATACATTCATTTGTGTAGAACAATGCAGACGCAAATCTGGGAAATATGCATTTGCCATAGCTGCCACTCCCATATCCTGCACAATTAAACCGTCCGGTTTTACAGCTGATAAGTATTTCAAAAAGTTATATAGTCTTGAAGTCTCATGCTCTTCTATTACCGTATTCAATGTAACGTAAACTTTACGCTTCATTGTATGAAGGCGGTCTACTGCACATTCAAACTGCCGATATGCAAAATTTTTTGCGCGCGCTCTCGCATTAAAATCACGCAGTCCCAAGTAAACAGCATCTGCGCCTTCACCGATTGCAGCGTCAAGAGCCTCCGGAGAACCGGCAGGAGCCAGCAGTTCAATTCGATTCATGATAAACCATCCTTAAAAAAAATTGAGAATCTTCCTTAATTAATCAGAACAAAAGATAAGTTAATGAATTATTCTTTTATATTTAGCAAATAATAATTTTTCAACGCCCTGAAACTTTCTTCGCTTAAATCATGCTCCAGTTTACACGCATCTTGGCACGCGACTTCTCTATTAACACCAAGAGCTATAAGAAATTCCGATATTAAATTGTGACGTTCATAAATAGGTTCTGCAATTTTGCGTCCCAATGTCGTCAATGATAAATGTCCATTATCCGCAACTCTCACAAACCCGGCTTCTTTATAATTTTTCAGCGCCACGCTTACTGTCGGTTTAGAAAAACCAAGACGGCGTGCTAAATCAACCGCATGAACTTCTGAAAGTTCTTTTTCAAGCATTAAAATAGTTTCTAAATAATTTTCTACAGTTTCTGTAATTGTCATAGCAACCAATGTAACATAAAAAACTGCAAAATAGAATCGATTTTTCTTGACAAAAAAGTTAGTTAGTAATAACTAACCTGCATGATTAGCTAATCCTAACTAAAGGGAAATAAAAGAACTCTAAGTATCGAAGAAACTAATGAAATACGGGGGAATGCGGAGAGGAAAACAAAAAACAAATAAACTTGAATTGCAATTTACAGCGCAATGAATGTTTGAAGCAGGGCAGTCTGAAAATCATCCGGACAGCCTAAATTAACAGAATAAAACCTTTCTTCTTTGATGGAAGAAAGTTTTTAAATGGTGCAGATACTTTAACAATAGTTTTTTTGAGAGTTACACTATTTCAAAAGATTTGTGGAAAAACAAGACACTCCTTCTTCTAACTTGTAATTTTACAACATCACGTTTCTTTTGGAGTATCTGCAAACCATTTTTTATATGGAACAAATGCCGGAATTAACAGCAATGTGTTTTTTCCGGCATTGTTCAAAATTTAAATCTATTACAAAAAGGAATATTATATGAACAAGAAATTTTTAATTTTATTATCAATGCTTGCTGCATTAAATATTTTTGCACAGGAAAATACTTTACCGGAAGAAGAAGCTGCACCGGTACAAGAAGCAGTCGAAGAAAATACACAAACAGTTGCCGATGCTGAAAATCCAGACACTGAAGAAAGCAAAATTTCATTTTCTTTTGATTTTGGAATGGAAGCAAGTTTCAATACTGTAGGAAGTGATGACAAATTAGCTTTCGATTCATTTTGTTTTGAAGTAACAGACTTAACTTTCGGAGCAGAAATCGCACTTTTAGACAATCTTGCGTTCAGCTTCCACCTTGCTGCGCCTATGACATTAGAAACAACAGCTGAAAGCAAAAACAACAATGTTACTGTAACAGAAGTTTCTCCTGAATTGGGAATCGGTTTGTCTTTCACCCCAATAGAACCTATAACTTTAGATTTTGGTTTAGCACATAACTTAAAACTTGAACCTTCTGATTTGGAAGTTTTCTCTATCGATTCCGGTTTTATCGCATCTGTAGGCTTTGCATACGAAAACTCATTCTTTGCACTTAGCATTTCAGATACTTTCAATCCTCTTTGGAGAATTACAGGAAAAGAAGATTACAAAAGCTACATTGATAATGAATTAGAAGTAGAATTAACTTTTGACTTCTTAAACTTTGTTAAAGAAGACTTGAATACCGGGCTTTGGGTTTACAATGATTTAGTTACAGATCATTATTTTGATAAAGACGATGATTTCTTTAAATGTTCATTTGAAAATGAACTGTTTGCCGGTCTGCACACAAATCCTGTAGAATGGTTTGGAGCAAAAGCGGCTTTCTACGGAGATTTCTTATTTGATACAAACAAAGATGGTAATGTTGAAGACGGCAGCGACACTGCCGGGCTTGGTTTGTTCTTAGAAGTTGCTTTTGCATATAAAAACATTGGCTTTGCGGTTTCCTACAAGCCAGTATTGTACACAGTGAACGCAGATTCACCTAAAGATACAAGCCACGAGGTTCTTGCTGCAATTTCTATATCATTCTAATGTGTGATTTGCTCCCTTAATTACATACACCGGTTTTCTCACCGGTGTTTTTTTTATTAACAGAAATATGCATAGACATAAAAAAAGTGTACTTCGTAAAAGCATTTGTGGCTTCTGCAAGTACACTTTATCCCGGTTTGTCGACTCAATAACCGATAAAAAATTATGCCTCAACATTTTCAGCTAATGACTCTACATATTCTTCGCGATTAGAAGCATGTTCATGCATTTTTTCCTTTTCACGATGAATCTTTTCATCAACTTTATGTATAACTTTATCAATTGCATTATACATATCTTCATCTTCCGCTGTAAATCTGAATGTACCCAACTTATGAGTAATCATTGTAACATCTACTTTATATACAAATTTTTCTTTATCAAGACGAAAATCAATCTCCTTAATATTTTCCTTAAAGTAATCAAATTTAAGAACTTTTTCCTCAATAGTACTTTTCATTGAGTCTGAAACACTGAATGTTTTGCAACCTTGAATAATTAGATTCATGGTGTCCTCCTTAATTATTTCTCTAATATCTTCCTAGTAAGTCTACATTTTTTGAAATCATAAATCAAATGTTTCTTTTTGCAGATGGAAGAATATTTAAAATGTTTCTATATTTTGCAACCGTTCTGCGTGCAATGCGAATTCCGCGAGTTTGAAGAATATCCGCAATTTTTTGGTCTGAAATCTTCTTTCCTTCATTTTCTTCAATTATCTCTTTAATCATCTCACGCACACTTTCCGAAGACTGCACATCGCCGTCCTTCTTCTTAATTGCATTGGTAAAGAAATATTTTAATTCATGAATTCCCCACTCGGTTTGAATATATTTAGAAGATGTCAGCCGTGAAATCGTCGATTCTGCCAATCCGACTTCCTCTGCAATGTCTTTCATTATTAAAGGAACAAGATATTTTGAACCTCGTCTAAAAAACTCTTTCTGCGCATGAACAATGGCTAGAATAACTTTGAACAGAGAATTATTTCTGTTGCGAATTATTTCAATAAATTTTTTTGCAGAAGCAACTTTTTCAATCACAAACTTATTCTTTTCATCTTTTGCATGTTTTTCTTTTGCTACCTTAGCAATTTTTTCCATATATTCACTGACTTTCAACTCAGGCAGAACTTCGTTATTAATTTCAACGTTAAGCTCACCGTCTTTCATATAAACAACAGCGTCCGGCACAATGTAATTATCTGCACTGTTATCGTAAGCTCTTCCGGGATACAGTTCAAACTGCGCCAGATAAACAAACGCTTTTTTAACTTCATCAACCGAAATTCCCATTGCTCTTGCAAGCTGCACATCTTTGCGTTCCAAAACAAGGTGAAAATAATCGCGGACAATTTCATACGCCGTTTCATTTACTTCATCTTCCGGAATTGATTCCAACTGATACAGCAACGCCTCACGCACATCTGCACTGGCAACTCCCGGCGGGTCAAACATTTGAATATTTTCTAAAACTTCAAGTGCTTCATCAGTATTATCAGGGAAAATCGCCATTAAATCTTCTTTAAAAAAACCATTGGCATCAATATAACTGATAATGGTTTCGCCTATTTCCTTTTGTTCATCGGTCATTTCCGATAAATGCAGCTGCCATCTTAGTTTATCATGAAGCCCTTCTTTTAATGAAACAGCACCCTCAAGAAACATTCGCTTGCTATCATCATCGTCGGAATTGCCGCTGCGGTATGATGAATAAATATTGTTATTCACATCACAATAGTATCTGTCACGTTCATCAAAGATTTCATCATCCAAATCTTTTTCTTTCTGCGAATACTCCTTTTCGGAATCTTCTTTTTCAACAATTTCCAATGCAGGATTTTCTATTACTTCTTGTTCGATTTTTTCTTTTAATTCCAAAACCGGCAGCTGAATAAGCTCCAGTGATTGAAGCATTTCATGAGACAAAACAAGTTTTTGTGATAATTGTACATTTAAATTTTGTGATAAATTCATAACGTTGCAGTATTTTATCCTTTCTGTATTTCGTAGACATGATAGATTACAACAATTTATCGGATATGGTTTTATAATTTTTGTGTTTTTTGAGAGATTTTTCTTTATTACCTTTTTTACAAACTTTTCCAGTTTCTTTTTTTTGTTTTTTCATCTATATTCCCTCTAATCTCTAACTTAGGAGTCTGAAATGGGAGATATTACTTTATTCCAGAAAAAAAAATCATCTGGTGAAAAAATCACCATGCTTACTTGTTATGATTATTCATCTGCTAAATTACTTGCCGAAGTCGGTCTTGATGCAATTCTAATCGGAGATTCTCTAGGAAATGTAATACAAGGTCAAAACAATACAATTCCCGTGACAATAGAAGACATGATTTATCATACTCGTGCTGTACGCCGAGCTTTGCCTGAAATGTTTTTGGTAACCGATTTGCCGTTTTTGTCATATCAAGTATCTAAGGAAGATACTGTACGGAATGCCGGTAAAATAATGAAGGAAAGCGATACTAATGCGGTTAAACTTGAAGGCGGAGAAGAAATTATCGACAGCGTAAAAGCATTAATTGCCGCAAAAATTCCGGTAATGGGACATTTAGGGCTGACACCTCAATCTTTTCAAATTTTCGGCGGTTTTAAAGTGCAAGGCAAAGATTATAATACTGCCAAAAAAATTATAGAAGACGCATTGCTTTTGCAGGAAGCCGGAGCATTTGCAATAGTACTGGAAGGAATTCCGGAAAAACTAGCCACATTAATTTCAAAAATGCTGAGCATTCCAACCATCGGCATAGGTGCGGGCTGTAATACCGACGGTCAAGTTCTTGTATTTCAAGACGCATTAGGCATAAACTGCGGAAAATTACCGCGTTTTGTGAAAAAATTTGCCGATGTAGGACAAGAAATCATCAATGGAGTAAAAAACTACACTGATGAAGTAAAGAAGAAAACATTCCCGGCTGATGAACACACATATAAAATGGATGATGACTTATATAACAGTCTGGAAAGAGAGTACACTAAATGAAAGTAAAATTAATCGAAACAATAGAGGAAATGCGTCGTTTCGCAAAAGATGCAAAAAATAAGCATCTTTCCATAGGATACGTTCCTACAATGGGTGCACTGCATGAAGGTCATGTATCATTGATGAAAGCCGCTGTAGCACAAAATGACATTGCAGTAATGACAATTTTTGTAAATCCGATTCAATTTGGTCCAAACGAAGACTACGAGAAATATCCGAGAACATTAGAAGCTGATTTGGAAAAAGCCGAAGCTGCAGGAATCTCCGCAGTATTTTTTCCGTCACCAAACGAGCTTACTGCAAATTTGTATTCTTTCGTTGATATTAATGAACTACAAAATAATTTATGTGGAATCAAGCGTCCCGGACATTTCAGAGGTGTATGTACAATTGTAAGCAAGTTTTTCAATATCATACAGCCGGATAATGCTTATTTCGGAAAGAAAGACATTCAACAATTGTATATCATAAAGCAAATGGTAAAGGATTTGAACTTCCCGGTAAATATCGTTCCGTGTGAAATAGTGAGGGAAAGCGATGGACTTGCAATGAGTTCAAGGAATCGCTATCTATCGACAGAAGAAAGAAAAGCTGCTTTAGTTCTTTCACAGTCAATAAAAAAAGCAATTGCGCTACAGCAAAACGGAGAAACTTCTGCTCGAGTCATTATCAACTGCATTCGAGAAGAAATTGAAAAAGTTCCTTCAGCAAAAATCGACTACATCAGTATTGTTAATGAACAAATGCAAGATGTTGCCACAGTAGAAAATAAAAATATTCTTGCATTGGCTGTATATATTGGCAAAACAAGGTTGATTGATAATCATATTATTGGAGAAAAATTATGTTTTTAACCATGATGAAAGGGAAAATTCACAGGGCAACTGTTACTCAAGCAGAACTGAATTATATAGGCAGTATAACAATTGATGAAGCACTGATGAAAGCTGCCGGCATTCTGGAAAATGAACGAGTGCAAGTTGTCAATTTAAATAACGGAAGCCGCTTTGAAACATACGCAATCAAAGGTGCTGAAAACAGCGGCGTTATCTGTATTAACGGTCCCGCAGCCAGAATCGCCGCAGTAGGCGACAAAGTGATTATAATATCGTATGCAATCATGGATAAATCGGAAGCGGAAACTTTTTCTCCTATTGTAATCCATGTTGACGAGACTAACCAAATATCTTCTGTGACAAAATAAAAAAACCGGAGTTAAACTCCGGTTTTTTTTATACACGCCGCAAATTATTTTATTACTCACTTAAAGTTTCAATAGCTTCAAGTGCTCTTGTTCTAATGTCTTTGTTGTAATTTCCGTGCTGAATTTCTGACAGCAAATAAATTGCTTCAGAATAATTCATTGGATTTCCTTTAGCTATGTTTTTTACCGCATCAATCAACGCAGCAACTAAATTTTGATCCGGACGGTTAGTAGTTCTGTACATATAACTTAATGCTCTGAGAATATCACCTGAATCATCACTCATATTAGGATCTGCAAGTGCAAGACATATTTCTGCTTTTACAGAACTGTGCGGTTCAGTATTCAAAGCATTAAGAAGTGAAAGTCTAGCTCCGGAACCTCCGATTTTCGCCATTACTTTTACTGATTTTCTTCTGATTTCTGGGAAATCGTTAATTAATCTTCCGTCTTCAAATTGTTTTCTGATAGAACCTTCACCCATTAAGAAATCTACCAATTCGACAAGCTTTTTATCATCTTCTGAATATTTTTCAGAATCAAAGCCGTTTAAAATTTCATCTAACACGCGTTCTTTTGAGGTTCTGTCTCCGGCTTTAACCTCAGTAAGATAATTTTTCAATTTTTGTTCTTTTCTTGTCAGCAACTCTTCTTCCGGAGTACTTGCAAAAGCATTGAATGCACCCAAAGTAAGTATTGTACAAATAAAAACTAAAATTGTTCTTTTCATTTTTTGCTTCCTTTCTTTTCTTAGTTTTTTAAATTAATTTTAATTAATTAACATTACTTTTTGTCTAATTTCCAAGACTCATTTTCGTAGACAAAATCATAAACAAAATTTGTATTACCGTCAAGCATACAATTAACTTTGATATTCTTTTCATCTATTCTCTGAAAATTTACATATTTTAATGCAATTCCTTCACGAGACGGAATAACGATATAATCAAAGTAATCTTTCGCCGAACGCAAAACAATTTTTTTCCTTTTTAAGTATCCTGATTTCCTTGACATTTTCAATAACTCATCCGGATCCTCAATAAAAGAACGATAATTACTGCTTAAACTATTATACCAACCGTCAAAGTCTTCTGCGATTATTTTTTCCTCTATGGTCTCGAACAATCCGCATATTTTTGCATTCAATTCATCGTTTGAAACTTCTTCCAGTTTAAATTTCAGTCTTGAGTCAACCTTAGGATCGTCCTTTACAACTTGCGGCAAAGAAACTTGTTTTGGTTTATTTTCCGCTTCTGTTTTAACAACTATTTTTGAAACTTTCTTTTCGGGTATATTTATAGCTTCGTCCGCTTTAGGTGGCTCTATATTAACAACAGGTTTTTCGCTGTTATGTACTTTTTCACTGATGATAATTTCAGGTTCCGATGCAGATTTCTCTTTTTCCGCAACAATTGGTTTTGTCGTATTTTTACAGTTAAAGAAACAAAGAAAACATATTAGCAGCAAAAGAAATGATTTACTTTTCATAGAGTCCTTATTCTGATATAAATATTTTTCAAATTATAGAAGACATTTTTAAGATGTCAATTATTTAATCAGGAAATTTTATGTCACAAAACCAACTGCAAATAATAAGAGAAACTCTGAAATCTATGGAAGAACCGATAATTTTTTCTTTGACAGAACGTACACGGTACAAGTTTTATCCTGAAAATCAGCAAATGTTTCATAACTTTTGGAAAGAACAGAATGAAATCAGAACTAAACTTCAAGCATCGCAGATAAACGCAAATTACACGCGAATTTTCTGCCAAGCAGAAAACAAGCTGCTTTCTTTTTATTTTTCAAACTTTCTTCCGGTCAACTGTGGTAGCTTAGAATTACCGACAGAATCTGCTTTCTTTAAGGATTTAAATATTTTATTCAGTATATCAGAACGAATGCGACTAGGAATAAATGTAGCAGTGGCAAAATTTCAGGCAAATCCGGAACTTTACCGCAAATTAGCAGCAGACAATAACATTGAAGAAATAAACAAGCAGCTTACAAATAACGAAGTAGAACAAAAAATTTTGCAGAGAGTAGGGGAAACTGCCAAACGATTCGATTTTGTTAATCCTTTGTTTAGTCCGCAAACTGCCATGTCCTTTTTCAAAGACTGCATTATTCCACTGACTAAAGAAATTGAACTGGAATATCTGCTAAGCTGCAAATAATCGCTAAAAGTTAGATTCCATTCGCAGAATATCCATTTCTTCCGGCTCAACAATATTACCGTCAACGTCATAAAAAACTGCAGCAAACGGCTCTGTATGTTTTGCTTCGTCAGTTGGATTTCCGTTTTTATCAAAAAACTGAACTCGTCCTAACGCAATGGTTTTCATATTTTTCCCAATCAGCGTAAGTTTATCCGCCGGAGTAATCTTATTATAAATTTTTAATGCAGATTTCTCACTAGCCGACAAAACCATTGCGGCAAGCCGTGTATTTCGCTTATATTCTGCAGAACCGGCAATATTAGCATCTTCATAAGGCTTCTTATAAAAAAAACCGGTAGAAAACTCACGATGAGAAACAACGTCAAGTTCCTGATAAACTTGCTCCATTCTGTCAAGCGGTCTGCCGGATTGAATGCAGTCGATAACGTACCTGTATGCTCGAACAATGCTTGAAATATAGAGAATCGATTTCATTCTTCCTTCAATTTTAAAGCTTGAAACTCCAGCATCAATCAAGTCTTTCACATGATTTATCATACAAATATCTTTTGACGACAAAATATAGGTTCCGTTTTCATCAGAAGAAACATCAAATGTATCATCTTTGCGAGTTTTTTCCTTTAAGAAAAATTCCCATCGACAGGAATGTGCGCAGTCGCCTTGATTGGCAGATCTAGTTCCATCATCTTTTTGCGTTCCAAGCCCTTTTGTCGTCATATAGGAAGAAAGAAGACATCGTCCGGAATATGCAATGCACATTGCTCCGTGAACAAAAGCTTCCAATTCCAAATCCGGAAGAGCTTTGCGAATTGTTTGAATAGCCTCAATTCCCAATTCTCGCGCCAAAACAACTCTGTTTGCTCCAATAGATGAATACATCATTGCTGCATACTGATTTGTACAGTTTGCCTGCGTACTGATGTGAACCGCAACTTCCGGTGCATATTTTTTTGCCAAATAAAAAACGCCCATATCAGATATAATCATTCCGTCCGGCTTTATTTTAGCAAGAAAAATCAATGCATCTACAATTCGCTCTTCATGTTCCGGCATAAAATAAATGTTTAATGCAATGTAAATTTTTTTGCCGATTGCGTGAGTATACTCAACAGCCTGCGCCAATTCTTCACGTGAAAAATTATCGGCATTTGCACGAAGCGATAATTTATCAAGCCCCGCATAAACCGCATCAGCACCATAATGAAATGCGACTTTTAATTTTTCAAAGTTTCCTGCCGGTGCCAATAATTCAGGCATTGTCTGCTCCTTAATGTTTTCAGTCTTAATCTACCGCTAAATATTTATCCAAAAAATCAGTCACTGTTCTAATGTAATCTGCTTTATTACTTTGTACCATACCCAAGCAATGTGCGGATTTCGGGAAAACATGAAATTCCTTAGGTTCCAAAGCATTGGAAAAAATAGCTTCACTGTTTTCTATTGCTACAGATTGGTCTTTTCCACCGTGTAAAATAAGCAGCGGTCTTGGTGAAATTCTAGCGGCAACTACGTCTGCACGATAAATATCGTCTTTTGGATTTACACCGGATTTTTCCTTTATAATTCTTATAGCTTCATCGCTCATGTCATCCCAAATTCTGTCTTTAGGTGCGGCATCTTCCAAAACGACTTTTAACTGCTCATATCTGGCACCTGCCAATACTGCACGCAGCGCACCGTAGGAAAAACCGAATATTCCGATTTTTTCTTTATCCACATCAGAACGAACAGAAAGATAAGTTATTATATCACCAATATCCTGCAAATCTTTTTCAATCGAATTAACAAATTTTTTAGGCTTCTTTGCATAATTCCACATTCTGGGATTATAAACAAGCAGCTGGTATCCCGAAGCCAAAAGGAAGCGTGACTGATAAAGCCCGAATGATAAGTCCGAACTGTAGCCCGGCACAATAATAAGCGTACCTTTTGCATTTTCTACAGGAATAAACCAAGCATTCAGCTTTAATCTGTCCGATACCGGAATTTTTACTTCCTCATATTTTTCAATACGGTACTTTTTAGAAATATCATTTCTCACATAATTGTAATCATTGCCCGGAGTATAACCTTCAAATCGAAGAAAATGGAAAACTACCGTCTCGTCTTTACTTTCAAAACTTTTGTCCGCCTCATTTAAATAAGCTTTCCAATCTTTATTTCGCTTAATTCTTCCTTTTTCGGCTGCTGATTGCGCAGTTAGCGGCAATAAATTAAGCAGCATTACAAGCAACAATAAAATTTTTTTCATAAACCCTTCCTGCCAACTATTTGTGTCCTTATATAACAACTTCAACTCATTTACAAGCACGCCGATTTTGACAAAGAAGATCAATTTCGGTATAAACAACAATCAATTCATTAACAAATTAAGAGGCAGCTATGATAAGCGAAGAGTTTATAAATCAAGTAAAAGAAAAAATCCTTTGTGCAATCAGTGAACTTTCCGGAAAAGAAACAGCTAATTTACCGGAACTGGTTACTGAAATTCCGCCGCAGCAAGAACTTGGAGATTTGGCATTTCCGATGTTTAAATATGCAAAAGAACTTCATCTGGCACCGCCTAAAATTGCGGCAGAAGTACAAAATAAATTAACAAACTGTGAACTTATCGCCAAAAGTGAAATAAAAGGTCCGTATTTAAACATTTTTCTGAATCGCGGAATTTTGTCGCAAACCGCATTAAGCAGAATTTTAGAACAAAAGGAAAATGTAGGAACGCTGCCTGCAAAAAACGAAAAAGTTCTGATAGAATTTTCATGTCCGAATACAAATAAGCCGCTTCATTTAGGACACTGCCGCAATAATGTATTAGGCGACAGCATTGCCCGTATATACAAAAAAGCAGGGTTTGACGTAGCAACAGTGAATTTAATCAACGACCGTGGCGTTCATATCTGCAAATCAATGCTTGCATATCAGAAATTCGGCAACGGTTGTACGCCGGAAAGCACAAATAAAAAAAGCGACCATTTAGTCGGAGATTTCTACGTTCGTTTTGCAAAGGAAGCCGAATCTGACAGTCACTTAAATGACGAAGCTCAAGAAATGCTTGTAAAATGGGAAGCAAAAGACCCTGAAGTAAGAACTCTGTGGGAAAAAATGAACAATTGGGCAATAAACGGAATCCAAGAAACTTACGATAAAATGGGAATTCATTTTGATTACGTACAGCGTGAAAGTAAAACTTATATTTTAGGCAAAGACATTGTGCAGGAAGGTTTGGAAAAAGGCGTATTTTATAAGGAAAAAGACAACAGCATTTGGGTAAATAATGAAGATGTCGGTCTCGATAAAAAAATCGTACTGCGTTCCGACGGAACAAGTATTTACATTACTCAAGATATGGGAACTTTGGTAATGCGCCAGAAATCGTTCGGTTTCGACAAAATGATTTACGTTGTAGGTTCAGAACAAATTTACCACTTTCAAACATTGTTCACCATTATGAAAAAACTCGGCTATAAATGGGCTGACAATTGTTACCATTTAAGCTACGGAATGGTAAATCTTCCCGACGGAAAAATGAAAAGCCGAGAGGGAAAAGTCGTTGACGCAGATAATTTAATGGAAGAACTTCAGCTAATGTCTTACGATGTTGTTTGTGAAAAACATCCCGACTGGACTGACGAAGAAAAGCAGGATACCGCAAGAAAAATAAGTTTAGGCGCAATGAAATATTACTTATTGAACTTTAACACAGGCAAAGACGTAATGTTCGACCCAAAGAAATCAATAAGTTTTGATGGAAATACAGGTCCGTATCTGCAATACACAACTGCCCGAATCAATTCACTACTGAAAAAAGCCGGAAATGTAAACTTCAATTTTGAATCATTGAAAAATTATTCTTTCCGTGATGAAGAATGGCAGGTTATATCTATGTTAATGCAGTTTGAACACGCAGTAGCGCAAGCCGCCGCAGAATATTCTCCACTGGAAATATGCAGTTATCTGTATGACCTTGTGCGTTTGTACAGCAAAATGTATCACGAACTGCCTATTGTTACCGCAGAAAAGCAGGATGAAAAAGAAGTGCGCCTGATGATTACCAAAGCAGTACAGTATGTTCTGACTGCCGGACTTGAAATGCTTGGAATCGATGCATTAGAAAAAATGTAGCAAACAATTTAGAAAATATTTTTTGCCTAAAGGGACTTTCTGTAAAAGAAAGTCCTTTTTTATTGCTAATTTCTTCAATATGTAAAAATAAAACCGAAAAATACCTATAAATATACATAAAGTCGCATTATTACGGTGTTTATTTTACTAATCAATAATGCATTATCTTTTGGTAAAATATTTTTTAACAAAGGAAAAAAGTAATGAATATTATTATCGGTAGTTTAAAGTTGCAAATAATTAATGATTTTACTGAAGCATTTAAGCATAATGATAATAAAATATTTTCAGCGCAAAATGCAGACATGTGTTTTAAAATACTTGAAAAAGAAAACATTGCAGTTTGTTTTTTAGAATCACTTGCCGGTGAAAAAAAATTAAAAGATTTAATCCCTGCAATACACAGAACTTCACCTAAGACTAAAGTTATCATTCTGAACCAAGAATCAAAAAATATATGCACCGAAGTCGTATCCAGCATAAAACATTCGCTGACAAGCCATGAAAACATAATGGTCGGCAAGTCCGTAAAAATGCTCAATACATTTAAAACGATTAAAGCCGCCGCAAACGCATCATCAAAAGTTTTGCTGCTAGGAGAAAACGGAACCGGCAAAGAAATGGCAGCCAAACAATTGCACGAAAAATCTTCACGGGCAAAAAAACCTTTCATTTGCGTAAACTGCGCTGCGATTCCGGAAACTTTAATGGAATCAGAATTTTTCGGTCATGTAAAAGGAGCTTTTACCGGAGCAGCTTACGACAGAACAGGGAAATTGGAACAAGCGGACGGCGGAATATTGTTCCTTGATGAAGTAGCAGAAATGCCGCTGTCAATTCAGGCAAAATTACTGCGTGCTCTGCAAGAAATGAAAATTTGCAGAATCGGAAGCAACAAGGAGCGCAGTATAGATGTCCGCATTATCGCCGCAACAAATAAAGATTTAAGAGCCGAAGTTTTAAACGGTAAATTCAGAGAAGATCTCTACTACCGCCTAAATGTTATTTCCATTCGCCTTCCGGCTTTGCGAGAACGTACCGAAGATATTCCGTTTCTGATTGACTATTTTGCTAAAAAGTTGTCTGCTGACAACAATATTGATTTGAAAAAGTTCGATAAGGAAGCAATGCTTTATCTGAAAAAATATACTTGGCCCGGAAATGTCCGCCAGTTAAAAAATTTTGTAGAACGCGTAATGGTTTTGGAAAAAAGCCCTGTTATCTGCGTTGATGATGTGCGCAAATACATAGATGAGGAAGATTTTTCAAAAACCGGCGATGATTTCTGGGAAAAAATCAGCAATTCTTCATTAAAAGAAGCACGGGACTTATTTGAATCCGTTTTCATAGAAAAAAAACTGCAAGAAAATCAATACAATCTTGCAAAAACAGCTAATGTTTTGGGAGTATTTCCGAGTAATTTGAAAGCGAAATTACTTAGATTAAAAATTGACACTTAGGAGACAAGCGTGGATTATCAGTCATTTAAACATTTGCTTTTGAAAGGAACACTAAAGAATGTCTATCTTTTTTCCGGTGCAGAACTCGGAGATAAAAAAGAGGCATTATCTATTTTCAAACAGCGTGTTTTCGGCAATGAAAATCCAACCGTTTACACATTCTACTGCGATTCGGAATTTGTTCCGGCAAACTTTTTAAATGCTGTGCAAACTGCCGGACTTTTTTCATCTACAAAGCTGATTCTGCTGAAAGGAATAGAGCAGGCAAAAGACTTGGTTGTAAAAACTTTAACTTCGCTTTTGATTCCTCAATCGTTTGAAGTCGCAGCTTACGACGATTTTTTTTCCAGATTTCCAAAAGAAATTAACCAGTTAAATACTTATTATGAAAAAAAAGACAACCGATGTTTCCTAAAAAAAATCAAAGAAGCTGATAAAAAGAAAATAGTCGATTTGTTTGCTCGCTGCGGCTTTTCTCCGCTGGACAAAGATACTTTCTTAATCGTTTCCGATGAAACTACTGAAAAAATTCCCGAAGCAGTAACGAGATTGTTCCCGGAAGCACAGATAATTCAATTTTTTGAAATGTTTGAAAATAAAAAAGCAGACTGGATTTGCGCAGAATTTGCAAAATATCACCTCTCAATTGACAATAATTCCGTTTCGCTGTTGTTAGACATGGTGGAAAACAACAAAAGCGCATTGGAACAGGAAATAAGCAATATCGCAACAGCAATACTGCAAAGAGACACGCCGCAAAAAAATATAACGCACGATTTAATCGAAGAATATTTGTATCATTCCAAAGAAGAATCTCCTTTTTCACTGTTTTCCGCAATGACCGCAAAAAAACGCGACAAAGCATTGGAAATACTCGACAAATTATTTACTACCGATCCCGACGGAATTTTACCCGGCTTACTTTGGTCACAGCGCAGAGCAGTGCGCATTCTGGATTTACACGAAAATATGAAGCAGCCTAAAGAACTAATTTTTCGGGAATTGTTTATTAATGGAAAAAAAGTGCAGCAGGAGCTTTCCGTACTATTGGCAAATTTTTCTTTCCGACATGCAGTTCATGCACTTAACCGCCTTTCACAATTGGAATATTATTTACGCATACTGCCTGCAAACTTAAAATTGGTTCAATTGCAGCTTTTCATTCTTGATTACATTGATGAAAGAATTGATAGAGATTTTCTGCAAGGTGAGCTCCAATTTGTGGTAAGCTAGCAAGTTCTTCTTGCGACAATGTTTTTATTTTCTCTACAGAACCATAAGTTTCCAATAAAAATTTCGCTTTTGCCTTCCCGATACCGGGAACATTTTCAAGCTGCGTTTTCAAACTGGCATTTTTGTAACGAACAGCCAAACGTGTATTGCTGAATCGATGCGCTTCATCACGCAGATGCTGAATTATTTTTAATGCATAAGAACTTCTCGGAAGAATAATCGGCTCCTTTTGGTCACGAATAAAAATCCATTCTTCCCTTTCGGCAATCGCAGCCATTGGAATATTAAATCCCAGTAAATCTATAATTTCCGCTGCTGCATTCAGTTGACCTTTTCCGCCGTCAAGAAGAATCAAATCCGGAAAATCTTGTTTTTCTATTCGCAGCCGCTGATAACGTCTCGCCATTATCTCTTTCATCATCGCATAATCATCAGGATGACCTTCGCCTTCTACATTAAACTGCCTGTACAACGACCGTTCCGGCACACCGTCAACAAAAACCGACATTGCAGCCGTATTAAATTTTCCGTTCAACGTAGCAATATCAAAACATTCTATTTTTCTTGGAATTTTATCCAGATGAAGAATCTTTTTTAATTCACGTAGATGATGAATTTTTTCAAGCTTCAGCTTCTTTTCTTCATAGAAAATTTCCGCATTATCAATTGCAAGTTTTGTTAATCGCCTGTCTTTTTGAATCGCAGGCCTTTCTATTGTTATTTTGCAGCCTCGCTTTTTTTCTATTGCATCACAAAAAATTTCCTTATCTATAACTTCATCTCTGTAATAAATAGTCGACGGCAGAAATATTTCATTCAAATAATACAAATTGAAAAAGTCTGAAATAAATTCTGTTTCAGGAAGCAATTTAGTAAACATGAAATTCTTTTTATCATTTACCATTCCATTTCTTACCGAAATAACAGAAACTGCTGCGTTTTCTCCGTCATGATAAATTCCTACATAGTCGCTGTTTTCACTGCTGTTATTTTCCTGCATAAACTGGTCTGGCTTTATCTCACGAATTTGCTTTATTTGGTCACGGATTTCAGCCGCTTTTTCAAATTTCAGCTGTCTGGATAAACGGTTCATTTCGCCGGTAAGAATTTTAATTAAAGGCTCAATATTTCCGGCTAAAAAATCTTTTGCTGTTTTTATGCGGTACAAATATTTTTTCCGACTTATCAGCGACGCACACGGTGCACTGCACAACTGCATGTGATAATTCAAGCACGGTGTTCTGTTAAACGGTGCTTTCAGCGCACGTCTACATTTTCGCAGTTTCAAAACCCGATTTAATACTAATATTATATTATCTGCCTGTTCACTGCTTACATAAGGACCAAAGAAAGTTCCGTTCTTTGAAATCTTTTCTCTGCATTTGTAAATTCTCGGAATCGGTTCCGATGTGACCTTTATAAACGGATAAGATTTTGAGTCTTTGAGCATAATATTGTAGCGAGGCATATATTTTTTTATCATGTTATTTTCAAGTATTAATGCCTCAGTTTCGTTTTCGGTAACAAAAAATTCAATTTTTGCAATCTGCTTTACCAACGCCGCCGTTTTTGGGTCTTTCTTCCCGGTAAAATAAGAATTTACCCGGTTAAATAAATTTTTCGCTTTCCCTACATAAATAACAATATCATCATTGTTGCGGTACATATATATGCCGGGATTCTTAGGAATTTGTCGTAGAATGTCTGCAAATTTTTTCATTTTGTTGTTTCCGGATTGCTGCTCACTTGACAAGGATAAAAAAAATTGATAATTAGAACGACATCATAAAAATGATGTCATTAAACAACAAATAACAATATATTTTATTTTTTATCAAGGAGAAAAAATGCCGGTTCACAAATCTGTTTTAAAAAGAGAAAGAGAAAATGAAGCCAGAAGATTGGCTAACAAAATCAATAAATCAATAGTTCATACAGCTAAAATTCGTTTGGATGAAGCTATTGCAGCAAAAGATAAAGAAGCTGCTTATAAAAAATTAAGCGTTTTCATGAGTGCTGTTGATAAAAATGCAAAACGTGGTATTTTCCACAAAAACAAAGCTAACCGCTTGAAAGCAAGAGCTACAAAAAAAGTAAAAGTAGCTTTCAATGAACTTGCACCTGCAGCAGAATAAGCCAGATTATCAATAATTCAATTATTTTATTGTATTAAATAACAAAAAGTTTTTTATTTTACTTCATGTTCGCTGTAAAATAAAAAACTTTTTCAATGAACAATAAACTCTGTTATTTTGTTCTTTTATATTATATTTGCAGGTTTATATGACTAAAATAGAAATTGTTTCAATGATTCAGCAAAAAATCTTGGAAGACAGTACAAAATCCAAAAGCCAATTTACCCAGAAAAATCTAATGTTAATTCTTGATACTTTTTTTGACATTGTTAAAAGCGGTATTACAGAAGGTGAACATATTGAACTGCGCGGATTCGGAACTTTTGAAAGAAAAATAAGAGAAACTAAAAAAGCTATTAATCCCAGAACGAAAGAATCTATTGTCGTTGAAAAACATGCAGTTCCTGTTTTCCGCCCCGGAAAAGAATTAAAAGAATTTGTACGAAACTCTGCAACATAGGTTATTAAGAAAATCTGCTCTGTTTTTAATTGCAATTTGATAAGAATGCTCAACAGTGGAGAACATAAAGTGAGTCAAGTTTTAGCAAATTATTACAATAACAAGTGTATAAAAACTATCCTGGGTGAAAAAACCGAGTTCGTAGGAAAAATGTCTTTTAACGATTCCTTAAAAATTAACGGCAGCTTTAAAGGTACTATTAACGCATCCGGTTTATTGTGGGTAGGCGAGGGAGCATCTGTTTCTGCCGATATTTCTGCCAAATCAGTCGTTGTATCAGGAACGGTAAATGGGGATATTTGTGCTTCCGAAAAAATAGATATGTTAGTTTCCGGAAGAGTTTACGGCAACATCAAAGCAAAGAAAATAAAGATTTCCGACGGTGTTATTTTTAACGGAAAATGCGAAATTATAAAATGATTAATATACACATCTTAACAAACTTCCAGCGGAGAAAAAAATAATGACAGAAGATGAATTGACGACACAGGCAGCCAACATGCCTACAGAAACTCCTGCCAAAGAAGAAGTTTCTGTTGCCCCTGCAGAACCTGTAGTATCGGAAAACAGCAGTGCTGCAAAACAAAGTAATGAAGTTACCGAAATATCCGAGCCGCCTAAAAGGAAAAGCCGAAAAGTTATCGAAACTTCAGCAAGCAGCAGCAAAAGAAACAACAATAATCGTTACAACGGCAACGGCGTAGTAAGAAAAAAACGACAGCCTGCGACCAACAAAGACTCTTATGTTACTGCCGAACTGACTGAACGCTATGAAAAACTCTTAAATGACCCAAATGCCCCAAGATTAAATATTAATGACCTGACAGATTTAAATATTCAGCAGCTCAAAGAAAAAGCTGAACAAGTCGGCGTTCCGGCTGAAAGCATAGCTTCCATGAAGAAGCAGGATATTATCTTTAATATTTTAAAAACACATGTAGAGAACAACGGAATTATTTTTGCATCCGGAGTTCTGGAAATATTGCCGGAAGGATACGGTTTCTTACGAAGCGTGAATTACAATTACCTTTCCGGTCCTGATGATATTTACATTTCTGCCAGCCAAATTAAACGTTTTTATCTAAAAACGGGCGACACAGTAAGCGGACAAATCCGACCGCCTAAAGAAGGTGAAAAATATTTTGCTCTGCTGCGCGTAGAATCAATCAATGGGGAAAATCCCGAATCAACATATCACAGAATTTTGTTTGATAACTTAACGCCGCTGCATCCTACAGAACGTTTCAATCTTTCCGGCAATCCGGAGACCTGCAATTTAACAACACGAATAATAGATTTGTTTGCGCCTATAGGAAAAGGTCAGCGAGGACTGATTATATCTCCACCTAAAGCAGGTAAAACAACAATACTGCAAACTATAGCAAATGCTATTGCCAGCAATCATCCCGAAGTATACCTGATTATGCTGCTGATTGATGAACGACCTGAAGAGGTAACTGAAATGCAGCGCAGTGTAAAAGGCGAAGTTGTAAGTTCCACTTTTGACGAACCGGCAACAAGACATGTTCAGGTTGCGGAAATGGTTTTAGAAAAAGCAAAACGTTTAGTTGAAAACAAAAAAGATGTAGTGATTGTACTTGATTCTATAACTCGTTTAGCAAGAGCTTACAACCAAGTAGTACCTACATCCGGTAAAATATTATCCGGAGGTGTAGATTCCAATGCACTGCACAAACCAAAACGCTTTTTCGGTGCTGCCAGAAATATAGAAGAAGGCGGAAGTTTGACAATTATTGCTTCCGGGTTAGTCGATGACGGCTCAAAAATGGATGAAGTAATCTTTGAAGAATTCAAAGGCACAGGAAACATGGAACTGTCACTAGACCGAAAGTTGGCTGAAAAACGTGTTTTCCCTGCATTAAATATAAAGAAATCAAGTACGCGAAAAGAAGATTTGCTGCTTTCAGAAAAAGAACTTGCAAAATTATGGATTCTTAGAAAAGCATTGTTTGATATGGACGATATTCCTTTATTAGAATTCTTAATTGATAAAATGAAGAAAACTAAAAATAACGAAGAGTTTTTAGATTCTATGAATGATAATAAAGCTCGCCAATAACATTGATTTTTTTTGCAGAATATATTATGAAACAAAAGGTTATTACTTAAGGAGAAAGAAAAAATGAAAGATGGAATTCATCCGAATTACGTAGAAGCAACTGTTATTTGCGGCTGCGGAAATACATTTAAAACAATGTCTACTTCTAAAGAAATCAAAGTAGAAATTTGTTCAAAATGTCATCCTTTCTTTACCGGTAAACAAAATCTTGTTGATACTGCCGGTAGAATTGAAAAATTTAAAAACAGATACAACATTAAATAACTCGTTTATATGTCAGCTGACGACTAGATTCAATTCTGTTAATTTTTCAATTACATGTAATTAAATCCCACTTTGTTTAAAGTTTAAATGAAGTGGGATTTTTTTTATTTCATCTAAGAAATTTATTCAATTTATAGATTGCAAAAACTATGAATAGATGTATAAAGTAGCAATTTTTCACAAAAGTATGAGGTTATATCTATGGAAGAACAAAAACGAAAATTAAGCAAAGACGGAAGTATTCATGTTACCGATGAAAAATTCAACACTATTTCCCACATGCTTGGATTGATGATTTCACTGTTGGGAGTTGTTATTTTAATCGTAGCTGCATCGGTACAAAAATTACCTTGGAAAATCGTCAGTTTTTCATTATACGGAGCGTCACTGCTCGGAATGTTTCTGTTCAGTACATTGCACCACGGAATCAACAGCACGCACAAAATTGAAGAAATATTCAGATTGTTCGATTATGTCGCAATTTTTCCGCTCATTGCCGGAACTTATACGCCGTTATGCTTAGTCACAATGCGCAGCAATGATTTTTGGAAACCTTACGCTTGGTGTATTTTCGGTGTAGTTTGGTTCTTGGCAATATTAGGAATATGCTTAAAAGGCGCAATGTCTTGGCTACCTAAATGGGTAACAACAACAATTTATGTAGGAATGGGCTGGGTTGGTGCATTATTATTAATTCCTGTGTACCAAATATGCGGCTGGGCTGCGGCATTTTTAATATTATTGGGCGGAATATTTTACACCGGCGGGTCATTGATTTTCTTCTTGGAAAAGCCAAACCCGATTGAGGGAAAATTCGGTTTTCACGAAATTTGGCACATTTTTGTAATTTTGGGAGCGTTATCACATTACTTAGTAATGCTGATTTATGTTTTATAATAACTTTCTTAACCTCAAGAGATAAAAAAGGACTGAAAATTAACAATTTCAGTCCTTTTTATAATCCTTAAAAAATTATTTAGTTTTTGTTTCAGGTTGTTCTGCTGTTTCTTCTGATGTTTCAGCCGGTTGTTCTTCTGCCGGAATTAAAAGTTCAGCTTCAGTAATCAAAGCATCACCTTGAGAAACTGAATCTGCAAGCAAAGCATTCTGAGTTGCAATAGCATCTACTTCATTCTTTATTTTCTTTATTTCAAAAGTATTTGCATTAATCTTATATGTAGCATCTGACAATTCATATCTTTTCTGCATAATTGTATTTGTCTTATTTGTAAGCTCTTTCTTTAATCCGGAAACTTCTGTTCCTAATTTTTCTTTTGTTGCTGTTAATTTTTCATAAGAAGCAACAGCATTTGCTTTTACATCGGAATCAATAGCAACTTCAGATAAATACAGTATGCTTGTTGATTCAGCACTGATTTTTTCTGTCATAGCAGTAATACTTGCAATTTTTTTCTGGATTTCCAAAGAAGCATCTTCTTCTGTTGTAATTTCAGTTGTCAAAGTATCAATTTTTGCCTGCAATTCGGTATTTGCAGTTTCTAACTCTGCAACTTTAGCATTTAATTCTTCTGTTTTAGTTTGTTTCACAGTTTCAACAACAGGTTCCTCAACTTTCACTTCTTTTGTTTCTGCCGGTTTTGCCTGTGTTTTCTTTGTTTGCGCAAAAGTAAAAGACAATTGGCATAAAAGCATTAAGACTACAAGAAATTTGATTTTGTTTTTCATTAAAAGGCTCCCTAAATAAAAAATATTACCAATTTCTATACACCCTTTTTTGAGAAAAGAAAAGTACTTTTTGTAAAAGGACATAAAAAAAGTACCTGACAATAATCAGGTACTTTATCTGATGTTAAAAAGTTTTTATTTTACTTTCCCACAATAAATGCTCATTTCATTTCCGTTTACTACTACTTCTTCACCGTTTTCAAACAGTGACAATGCATTTGCAACACCGGAAACCATTGCTACCAGATTTGGATTATCTTTCTTCAATACATCAAAAGAATATTCTGATGCTTCTTCAAGTATAATTCCAGCTGCATTTCCTAATACTTTTTCAAAAGAAGAATCAAGTTTCTTTGTCAGCATGATGCTGCCGACAGCAATCTTTTTAGCTTCATCCGCATTTGCAACTTTCACGATTTTTCCGGCTACGACATCACCAAAACCTCTGTCGGCTCTGTACTGTTTTTTACATGCAGTATGGATTTTCATAATGTTAGGAACTCCGGCTAAAATAACAGCTTTTCCGAAATTATCCAAATAACCTTTTTCAATCGCTAAGTTAATTGATTTATCCAACAATGCATCTGTATCATCAATAACATCAACAATTTCAGGATAAACACCGGATATAATCATTAATTGTCTTGCTACTCTTTCTGATGTAGTAGGCGCAAAAATTATTTGTTCCGGTCTAAATTTACTGATTTGTCTTGCTGTATTTCCGCTTTTTGTAGGTGCAATAATAACTTCCGCACCAATATCTCTTGCAGAAATATAAGTAGCTTTAGCAGTTGCTTCAGCTGTATTTTTTGCAGGGTGAATATCTACATATTTTTTAGTTGTTACACGGTATTCACTTGCATTTTCAATTGTTTTTGCAATAGTTGCCATAGTTGTAACAGCTTCTACTGGCCATTTTCCGTTTGCAGTTTCACCGGAAAGCATTACAGCATCTGTTCCGTCAAAAATAGCATTGGCAACGTCGTTTGATTCAGCTCTTGTTGGGCGTGGATTATTAATCATTGAATCCAGCATTTGAGTTGCTGTAACTACAGGTTTTCCAGCAGCGTTACATTTTGCAATAATTTTTTTCTGTGCCAACGGAATGTCCTGAATAGGAATTTGAACTCCTAAATCTCCACGAGCTACCATAATACCGTCAGAAACACGGATAATATCGTCAATATTAGACAGACCTTCATCATCTTCAATCTTTGAAATGATTTTTACATCCGCACCGCCGACTGACGCTAAATAGTCTCTCATTTCCATAACATCAGCAGCTTTTCTGATAAAAGATGCCGCAACAAAATGTATTCCGTTTTCAACGCCCATCGCTAAATCAGCTTTGTCTTTGTCTGCCATTGCAGGAAGACGAGTATGAACACCTACAACATTAACATTTTTCTTCTGTCCGAGTTCGCCACCGGCTTCGATAAGACATTTGATTTCATCACCGTTTACTTCAAGAACTTTCAGTTTAAGAACGCCGTCTGCAATGTAAACGAAAGTTTTATCTGTAATTCCTACGTTTCTGATGTCTTCCGGCAAAAGAGCATAAGACAATGCAATTTTTTCCGGAGTTCCTTCAAAATTATCATAATCTTTTACTGTTAAAATAATTTCTTTGCCTGTTTCAAGCTTAATTTTTTTGCTGTCTTTGAGTTTTCCGGTACGGATTTCAGGACCTTTTGTATCCAAAAGATACGCACAAGGAATACCGGATTGTTTTACTGCTTCTTTTACCAAATCCATTTGGCGTTTTTTTTCTTCATGATCTCCGTGAGAAAAATTAAAACGCGCAACATTCATACCTGCTGCCAACATTTTTTTTAATGTCTCAACATTTTCACAATCAGGACCTATGGTACAAACAATTTTTGTTTTTTTTAACATTTCCTTCATGATTTCCTTCCTTTTTCTTATCAAAATATCAAAAATAAATTCCTAAAAGATTTGTTTTTTGCTACAACCTTAATTGACATTTTCCTCTCGGAAAAGTCGCCTACTTATAGCATAAAAGAAAGGACTTGGAAAGTTTTTTAATGAAATTAACGCACATAAACACAAAAACCATATTTGTCTTTGCATTCATTTGTTCGATATTCTCATCATTTGCTTCACCGTTTGACAGCGTAAAATGGGAAAAATCCAACACGAATAAAAATGTAACGCTGTATTATGCCAACGGCGGAGATTGCAATTACTATAAAACCGAAGCGCTTGTTGATAAATCATGCGGTTATAAAGCAAAAGATTTAATGAAAATACTTCTGGATTACGAAAAGTATCGACAAATTTTTGTTAAGACGACGGCATTTTCCCCGGTAAAAGAAACAAATAAAGGCACCGTGATTTACTGTAGAATAGATTTCTCACCGATGAAAGATCGTGACTACCACATTTTAATGACAGTAAATGATGCAGGCGGCACGCAAATCTTAGAATGGAAACCTTACAACGGTATGGATGTAATCGGAAAACAAAAAGACTGCCAACGTGTAAATCATGTATACGGAAGATGGCTTTTTAAAGATTTGCCGGACGGAAACATAAGCGTCAGCACTGAATATTACAATAATTGGGAATACAAAAATCTTCCTTTAAAAACAGTAATGCCTTTTGAAAAAAATGTAGCTGTTAATAATATGAAATTATTTCTGCGCTATATTTCCAATACAAAGTAGGAGAGTGCAATGTCTATCAAAACGAATGCTGCAAGACTCCTTGATACATTAAAATTGCCCTATGAACTAATCTCTTATGAAGTTGATGAAGAACACCTTGACGCTGTGCATGTAGCGCAATCATGCGGACAAAATGTCGACCAAGTATTTAAAACGCTTGTCGCGCTCGGAGACAAAAACGGAATTAACGTTTTTTGTATTCCCGGAGCTTATGAATTGGATTTAAAAAAAGCGGCAGCTGCAAGTGGAAACAAAAATGCCGAACTCGTAAAAGTAAAAGATTTATTTTCATTAACCGGCTACATCCGCGGCGGCTGTTCTCCGCTGGGAATGAAGAAGAAATACCCGGTTTTCATTGATGAAACGGCACAGCTTTACGATTTTATTTTCGTAAGCGGCGGAATGCGCGGTTTACAAATAAAAACAGCACCTGCCAATCTTGCAATTGCATCAGATGCCGTTTTTACCGACTTGCTTCATTATTAATTAAAACTTCAACAAGAATTCCAACTTCTTTTTAGAATCGCCAATCATGTCTTTAGATTTGAAACGGTAAGATGCCGCTTTTTTATCAGCAGAAAGTGAAATGCCTTTGGCTTCCAAAATCGGCGTTTTAGTTGTTACATTTATAGCAAAGTCACTTTCGGTAAATCGATTATACCAATCGGGCTTATCTTCCTTTACCAGTTGAAGATAGTTTTCCAATGTTTCTACATCGCCCATTTCTGACAAATCGAGATTTTCCGCAAATGTATAAATATTTTTGTCCTTAGATAAACTGAAACCTTTTTCTGCAACCGGGAATTGTGCCAATAGCTGCTCAAGGTTTTTAAAATCAACCGATAAGTTGCCGATGTACTTGCCATTTTCCTGCTTAATCACTGCACTTTTAAGCTTCAAATCTTTTATTTTCATGCTGTCAAAATATGAAGTAAACTCATTTTGATCTATCAGCACTGATGAATCAAACGATTCTCCGCCGGCTGTGGGTACTGCAGATAAAATAAGCGATAAAATTTCAAAATCATCATCATCAAAAGAATAATTGATTGACAACGTTCCGCTTTCTTTATTCGCATTCATTGAGATATTCATGGAAAAGCACGATGTCAAAGTTAGCATTGCCGCTACAAATAAAATGTTAAGTAATAATTTCTTCATTGCTGACCTCTTATTATTTTATACAGCAGAAAAACTGCCGTAGATTTTTTGGAAAGTAATTGTCTATCATTGCAAATTATGATAGGTTAGCGTGATTTTTTGGAAACACATAAAACATTTAAGTTAAAAATACAATTGCGAATAGATTGAACATTATCAAAATATTTCAACGGTTGTCAATGAGAGAGGACATTTTGAAACTATCAAAATATAAAATCAAAGCATTATTTTTATGCATAATCATAGGATTTATATCAATAGGCTGTAAAACCATGCCTGTAAAAAACTCTGAAAACATAGAAGCTAATGTGCTGTTCAAGCGCATAATGAAAAATGCGGAATCATTGGAATATGTAAATATTGCTACTTCCGTAATGATTTCCGGAAACAAACTGATTCCGTCCGTTTATATAAAAATGCTTGCAGACGCAGATTATATCGAGAAAAAAACAATTCTGCGTTTTTCCGTTTTGTCAAAAAAATTATTCGACATAGCTGTAAATGCTAAAGAAATGACTTTAATAAACCATACTGCATCACAATTTATTACTTTCCCCCTTGAACAAGTAAACTTAGGGGAACTGCTTGGCCTGAACTTCGACCCGATTGATGTAGCGTATTTTTTGACAGGAAACATTCCTTATGCCGAGGAAATGCAGATTATATCTTTTGCACATAAGGAAAATCAGAATCTTTCGCTGAATGTAACAAGCAATACATCTGAATATATTTTAGACATTGATAAAAGCGGACGCATTGTACATGCAATGGCAAACAATCAATTTTTTGAACCATTGAATATTGATACTCTGGTTTTTTCTGCACGCAACGGAGCAGATATGCCACAAAAACTCAAAATTACATCAGAAACATCACCAATATCAATGACTTTTTTAATAAAAGATGTAACTTATAATAAATGTAGCAGTTACGATCCAGAAATTCCTGTAGGATACGAAAAAATATCTGATATTAACAAAATTAAGATTAACTTATGACAGTAACGTAAGGGGAAATCATCAATGAAAAAAGTCTTTTTCCTATTTGCTTTTTTATATTTATCAATTATCGCTGTTTCGGCACAAGTAATCGGTGAAATCCGTTTTGAAGGCTTAAAGCGAACAAACCAAAATTATTTGATGAAAATGGCTGGCATTTCTGTCGGTGGGAACTGGAATGATTCAATAAAAGTCTCCGTAATTTCAAAACTCACCGCATTAGACAAAATAATAGAAAAGGTAGAAATAGCAGAAGCCAACAGCGAAAATGACACGGTAATCGTAACAATTACTGTTCATGAAAAATATTCATTTTTAATTGTGCCGTTTTTTACTTACAGCAACAAAGCCGGTATTAAACCGAGAGTGATATACAGAAACTATAACTTAGGCGGATATGGGAAATATCTTGGTGTAAAAGGTGCATTCAGCTGTGATGATTCACTTGATTTTTCTGTAGATTATAAGGATTACCAATTTTTAAATCGTGATGATATGACTCTTTCGGTTGATACAAGCTTCGGAACATCTGCACCTAACTATGCAGTTACAGATTATGCGCCCGGATTGGCACCGATAGGTTCTACATCTTGGACAGACGAACGCTGGAATGATGAGAATGTAACTGAGTTCAATTTCTACGGGCTATACGGCTACAAGCTGCCTTGGCGAAATGCACAGTTTTATGCAAACGCAAAATTCGTTTATGAATATATTGCTGCTTGGGATGATGAAAACGATGATGAACATTATGAAGTTCCTATTCATAAATTTATTCCGAGTACCGCTGCATCTCTTTTAATCCCGATAGCGGAACATTTTGAAATTACACCTTGGCTCGGTTTTACTTACCAACTAGTGCATAATGAAAAAAAGGAAGCTTTAATAAATGAAGATCTTTCTGCTTTTGATTTTCTCGGTCAATATTTAATGTACTACATCCCATATTTCAACACGAAATTTTCTGTTCCTTTTAAAGGAATCGGACTTACTTACTCTATAACTCCGGCAATCCAATTTTATATAGGAAATCACCGCGTAAAAACTTCGCTTGATTTTACAGACTTCGGACTGCGTGAGTTTTTTAATGAATGTGCGTTGAATTTTTCATTAAATAATTCTGTTTCACGTTCCGGAACTTTGGCAAAAGGGCTTACTTATGAAATCGGGCTGTCAAATACAATACATCAGCGTTTCTTCCATTATAAAACAGCCTATGAACAAAGTTCTGCTTGGTATATAGACAAAGAAAATCCATGGCGGTCAGTAGAAAATACAATTAAGGTAGAAACTCATTTAACATATAAACTAAACTATAACATCTACAAACGCCACTTGTTCGCAATGAAATTTCGTTTGTTTTACTACTACAACGGAATGAATACAAAAGATGACTACAAAGGCATTAACGAAAGAATTTATTCTCCGGTAACACGTAATGTTTGGGAACAAAACTTAGATTATGAAATGTTTGAAAATGTCGGTGATTTCACAGGATATGCCGGAGGAATGATCAATCTTGGGTATCGTTTGCCGTTATTCACATTTAAAACTCCTAATTTCTTAGGTATAACTATGAAGCGTGAATTAACTTGGGACGCTGACTTGTCATTTTTCATAGATATGGGACTGGCTCAAAACTACGGTGAAATAATGAGAGACAGTGATTACAGCGACTACATTATTAATCATGATTTGCTGCATCTTTGTCCCGGCTTTGGTACCGGTATAAAACTGGATGTTGCACCACGATTTATTCCTATAAAGGCAAGTGTTTCATTAGGCGTAGATCTTTATAAAATGTTGAAAACAAAAAATTTCAACTCGAACCTTGTATTTACAATCGGTATAGATAACCAGTAATTTTTGGAGGAATAAAATGAATATTATCACACTTTTATTTTATCCGCTGCTTTGCTTATGTATTCTGCCTGTTATAATAGCACTTACAACTCATAAAGAACAAAATGCTTTCTTTCATTGTTATTTAATTGCAATAATTGTATCTGCTGTATGGTTTTTCCTATTCGGAAGATTGGAACAATTTCCGTACAATCATATAAAGTGGTATCAGGTTTTTCTTTACTACTTTCTGTTAGATCAGCAGGGACTTTTAGGAATTGCACTGTGTGCAGCTCCTGTTTTATTGATGAAATCAGATGAAACCAAAATTCCAGTCTGGCTCAAAACAACCGCAATACTTCTGGGAGTAAATACAGTATTTTCAGTAAGTCAAACGCTTAGAAGTGAAATCCCAAACAACCTGTTTGAGCTATTAACTCCTTTATCATTGAATATTTTAATAGGATTACTAATTGTCTTGAGTAAATCAATTATAAAGGAAAAAAAACGATGGTGGATTGCAGGCATATCCGCTGCAATTGTATGTATCTGCTGCGGACTTTTTAATAGTTTACTATTTTTTTATAAACCTCTGCATTGTTTAAGTATTGTTTTTGCAGTGTTAGGAATATTTTTTGTAATACAGCTTAGAAAAAAAAAGATTATTTAGTTTTCTTTCACAAGGGACAGACCCTAATTCCAGAATGGGATTAGGGTCTGTCCCTTTGTGTTTAACGCGTCATTCTCATGCTCGATACGAAAATCTGCGGCAACTGGTGTCAGACCTGTATACTGAAATAGTATAAAAACCTGTTCCTTAGTTTGTTTCGGTATCTGTTTGACTTTATTTATTCCAAACTAAAATCAGGGTCTGACACCGTTTATTGCAAAATTGGCATTTTTTCCAAACTTAACAGCAAAAGCGAAGAAGAATTACAAATAATCAGCGTATTTTTCTATAAAAAGAGTTTTATTTCGGAAAAATAAGTCGTGAAGAACGGAAATAAGA
>JBNMHA010000004.1:0-46193 GCA_050872545.1 Spirochaetales bacterium
TCTCAGAGATTATGAAGTACATCAAACAGCGATTTACGCAGTGGGTGAATCGCACTTACAACCTTGAGGGAAGTGCTTGGAAGGACAGGTTTTTCAGCAGAATTATCGAGGATCTTGTCGATTTGGTGCGCGTTTTTGTGTATATCGAGGAAAATCCGGTTCGCGCTGGGCTTGCAAAACATGTTAAGGACTACCCATTTTACGAGGTTTGGGAAGATATTGGCGATGGAAATTACTCGCTGGATTAATGGGGACAGACCTTGACCTGCTGAAAGCGGTTTAGTCGAAGTTCTGCGCCTTTGAATTACTAATTTTATTCGATTACGGTATTTTTATGCCTAGCTTTATTTCGGTGGTTTCAGTATAGCTAATATTTCGACTAGCTCAATAATCGCTATGTTTCATACTTTTTGAATAGCTTCTCGTAGGCGAACTGTCTGCAAATTTATTTCCAAATGCAGCTTTTAGCTTCTTATTTCTGTTTTTCGTGACTTACTTTTCTGGGGTAAAACTCTTTTTATAGAAAAATACGCTGATTATTTATAATTCTTATTCATGCATGTCTGTTAAGTTTGGAATAAATGCCAATTTTGCGATATACGGTGTCAGACCCTGATTCTAGTTTAGAATATAAACACGGATAAACAAGTAACAAAACATACGAGGGAATGCTTATTATACCATTATGGCATATAGGTCTGACACCAGCAACATAGATACCGACACAAATTCCCATGTCGAGTACGAGAATAGCGTATTAAACACTAAGGGACAGACCCATATTCCATTCCGGAATTAGGGTCTGTCCCCTGACCAAAGCAAATAAAAAGCCCGATTTCAATATCGAGCTTTTTCCATAACCGTGTCGGTTACAAAATGTATTTTGAAAGGTCGTTATTTTCGACAATTTCTTTTAATGTATTATTAACCATTTCTTTATCTATAACGATTTTTTGCCCGGCAAGATCCGGTGCATTAAAGCTTATGTCTTCAATGAGTTTTTCAATTATTGTATGCAGTCGTCTTGCCCCGATGTTTTCCATGTTTTCGTTTACATCAAATGCATATTCTGCAATTTCAGCAATTGCTTCGTCATTAAAACTTAGCTCAACATTTTCTGTTTTCAGCAGCTCAGCATATTGCAGCAGTAGTGCATTTTTAGGTTTAGTAAGAATTTCAATGAAATCATCTTTTGTAAGGCTTTTCAGTTCTACACGGATAGGAAAACGACCTTGCAGTTCCGGAATCAAGTCGGATGGTTTACTCATGTGAAATGCACCGGATGCAATGAATAAAATGTGATCGGTTTTTACGGAACCGTACTTTGTATTTACCTGCGAACCTTCTACAATCGGCAATAAATCACGCTGAACGCCTTCACGGGAAACTTCGGCACCGCTGGCTGTTTTAGATTTTATTGCAATCTTGTCAATTTCATCTATAAAAACAATTCCGTCATTTTCTGTTCGTCTGATTGCTTCATCTACAACTTTATCCATATCGAGAAGTTTTTCAATTTCTTCATTTAAAAGAAGTTCTTTGGCAATTTTTACTGGAACTTTTTTTCTTTTCTGCTTTTGTCCGCCGAACATACTGCTTAAATCTGACAGGTTAATTCCCATTCCTTCAAATCCTGTACCGGAAAACATTTCTACAGCAGGAGAAACATTTGACATTACTGTGATTTCGACTTCTTTGTCATCGAGTTCACCAGCTCGTAGTAATTCTCGAAATTTTTCTTTTGTTGATTTTTTGTCTTCGTTTTCTGCAAACTCACGGGCATCGGAACCGGGAAGAAGGGATTTCAGTAAGTGATTTTCGGCTCTGATTTGTGCTTCATCCATTACTGATGAACGCATTTCTTTTTTTACAAGGTTTATAGAACAAGTCAGCAAGTCTCTGATTATGCTTTCGACATCACGACCGACGTAACCGACTTCGGTATATTTTGTAGCTTCTACTTTTACAAATGGGGCATTGCACAGTTTTGCCAATCGGCGTGCAAGTTCGGTTTTTCCTACACCTGTAGGTCCTATCATAATTATATTTTTAGGGGCGATTTCTTCACGCATTTCCTGCGGAACCATTTTTCTTCGGTATCTGTTGCGTAGAGCGATTGCAACTGCTTTTTTTGCTTCATTTTGACCGATTACATATTTATCGAGTTCTGCTACTATAGCTTTTGGAGTTAGTGTATTTTGGGATTCAATTAAAGTCATTTTATTTCCTCTACCATTATTGATTTATTTGTGTATATACAGATATCCGATGCGATTTGCAGCGCACGTTCGGCGATTTCTTTTGCTGAAAGATCTGATGCGTCAAGATATGCTCTTGCTGCGGATAATGCGTAATTTCCGCCGCTTCCTATTGCCGTTACATCACAATCCGGTTCCACTACATCGCCGCTTCCGGAAACTATTAAAATTGTTTTTTTATCGGCAATAAGCAACATTGCTTCCAGTTTGCGCAGCATTTTGTCTGTACGCCACTCTTTTGCAAGTTCTACTGACGCACGCAGAATGTCGCCTCTGTATTCATTTACTTTTCCTTCGAATTTATCAAATAGATTAAATGCATCAGCTGTGCTTCCGGCAAATCCAATAAGAATACTGTTATTGTAAATTCGGCGAATTTTCTTCGCATTTCCTTTCATTACTGTATTACCGAGAGTTACCTGACCATCGGCAGCCATAGCAACTTCGCCGTTTCTTCTTACAGCACATACGGTTGTAGATCTCCATTTTTGTTTATCCATTTGCGCATTCTCCTTGTTGGTATTTTAATTTTAGAAAAGAACTTATTATTTCAATAAAGAAAATATTTTCTTGTAATAATGGATTTTAATCTAATAAAAAAGTCGTATAAAGTAAAACTGTTTCTATATTTTTTTAGCCGTGAGGATGAAAGGTTGCGTGAACGTCCTTGAGTTCTTCCAATGTCAAATGCGTATATATCTGAGTTGTGGAAAGGTTGGAGTGACCGAGCAACGTTTGTACAGTTTTTATATCTGCGCCGTTTTGCAGCAGATAAGTTGCGAAAGAATGACGCAGTGTGTGAGGCGAAATTTTCTTATGAACCGCAGTATTTATTATACGCTGATTCAAAATGTTTCTTATACTTCTGTCGCTTAGCCTTGTGCCGCGATTGTTCAGTAGAAGCGCATTCTCGGTGGGCTGTGGTTTAAAAGAAGCTCTTATTTGAAGATAACTGCTTAATATTTTTTCGCATTGCTGACTGAACAGGACAATTCGTTCTTTATTTCCCTTTCCGGTAATTCTGATTTCGCGCATTTTGTAGGAAATGTCAGTAAGGTTGATTGATACAAGCTCCGCAACACGCAGTCCGGTAGCGAAAAGCAGTTCTATTATTAATTTGTCTCTGTAATCTTGACTTGTGTTGCATTCAAAGTCTGCCAGTTCATTAACTTCCTTTTCAAACAGGAAATTTGGTAGATGTTCGGGCTTTCGCTGCGATTCTATTTCTAAAATTCCGGCAGTATCTTTGTAACCGTTTCGGCAAAGAAACCGCGTGTAGCTTTTTATGCCGGACAGAATTCGGTTAATAGAATTCTTACTTAATCCTCTGTGGTTGCATTCGGCAAGAAAAGCACGCATATTTTGCCGCTCAAGGTTGTTTAGTTCCAAATTTTCATTTTTCAGAAAGTCAAGAAACATACTTACATCTTTTGTATATGCGGTTACGGATTTTGGCGAAAGCCCTTTTTGAGCCTGCAAGTATGTGATAAACGGTTTCAGAAGTTCATCTTTATTCATTAGAATATTCTTCTAATAATTTGTAACCGCAGTTTTTTTCATCAACACAAACCTTGTAGTTGCCGTGAACTTTATCATTCTTTTCGATGAGAAATTTTCCGCATTTAGGGCATTTTTGTTCGAGCGGCTTACTCCAAATTACAAAGTCGCACTCCGGATAATTTGTACAGCCGTAAAATTCCTTGCCTCTCGGTCCTTTTTTTCTTGGAACAATTTTTCCGTTGCAACCATCCACCGGACAGTCGGCAAGCGGAATGGTTTTTGCATTTCGGCATTCCGGAAAGTTTGAACATGCAAGGAAAAAGCCGTATTTTCCTAACTTCTTAACCATTTTAGAGCCACATTTGTCACAAATTTCATCTGTTTCTTCATCGAAGACTTTTTTGTGGTCTTCAAGATTTTTGGAAGCTTCTTCTAAACTGTGTTTAAAAGGTACGTAAAAATCATGAAGCATTACTTGACGGTCAAATTTTCCGTTGGCAATTTCATCGAGCTGATTTTCCAGTTTCGCAGTAAAGTCAATGTTTACAATATTGGAAAATGAGTTGACGATTATATCATTTACAAGTTTACCTAACTGCGTAGGTTCAATCTGTTTTGATTTTTTTACAACATAATATCTGTCAAGCAGAGTAGAAATAATCGGCGCATAAGTAGAAGGGCGACCTATTCCGTTGTCTTCAAGAAACTTTATTATTGAAGCGTCAGTAAAACGCGGCTGAGGTTGTGTAAAGTGTTGTTCTGCGTCTAAATATTTTCGTTGCAATTCTTCATCTTTTTTCAATGTTGGAATTTTTATGCTTTTGGCTTCTTTTGATTTCAGAAAATTTAAGCAGACATTAAAACCTTTGAAAGTCATTTTTGAAGTTGTAATACGAAATGTATATATGCCGTTTTGTATATTTATAGATTCGGATGAATATTCAGCCGGGTTCATTTGTGAGGCTACAAATCTTTCCCAGATAATAGAATAAAGTTTAAATTGTTCTGCATTCAGATATTTTTTTATGCTTTCTGGCGTTCTGTTTACTGAAGTAGGGCGAATCGCTTCATGTGCGTCCTGTGCGCCTGTTTTCTTTGTATAAAGAACCGGATTTTTTGGCAGATATTCAGGCGGAAATTCCCGCATAATATATTCTCTTGCTTCTGCTAAGCCGACTTCTGAAATTCTGGTAGAGTCGGTTCTCATGTAGGTAATCAATCCGACGGTTTCGCGCCCAATGTCTATACCTTCATAAAGCTGCTGTGCAATGCTCATTGTCTTTTTTGAGGAAAAGTTTAGTCGGTTTGCTGCAGCCTGTTGAAGTTTTGATGTGATAAAAGGCGGCTGCGGATTTATGGTTTTAGTACTTTTGTTTATATCGCTGACAATGAATTTTCCTTGTTCAAGCTCTTTTTTAATGTTTTCGATTTCTTCATTATTGCGAATATTTGGTTTTTCATCGTTAATTTTTATCAGTTCTGCGCAAAGTTCTTTTTTATCTTTTTCTAAAATTGCATTTAGTGTCCAATATTCCTGCGGTATAAAATTTTGTATTTCCTCTTCACGTTGGCAGATAGCTTTTAATGCAACGGACTGCACGCGTCCGGCAGATAAACCATTTTTAACTTTTACCCAAAGAATCGGTGAAATTTTATAACCGATAAGTCTATCTAATATTCGGCGTGCTTCCTGTGCTTCCACTTTTGCATTATCAATGTTTCTGGGGGCTTTTACAGAAGCAACAATGGCATTTTTAGTTATTTCATTGAATATTATTCTCTTAATAGGCAAATCTGGAAAACGTTTGTTCAGTGAGTCGTATATATGAAACGCAATGGCTTCACCTTCGCGGTCATTATCACTTGCCAGAAGAACGGTTTTTGCATTTGCTGCAAGTTTTTTTAAGTCTGTCAGAATTTTACCTTTACCGCGCACGGTTATGTATTCCGGCTTGAAGTTGTGCTCTACATCGATTCCGATTCTTGACTTTGGCAAATCTATTATATGTCCCATTGAAGCTGTAACTTTATATTCCGAACCTAAATACTTGTTTATTGTTTTGGCTTTTGCCGGAGATTCAACGATAACCAGCGTATATTTTTTTGGTTCTACTTCATGTTTCTGATTTTTTTCTTTTGCCATTGTGTTCCTCTGTTTATTCAATTAAAAGGATAAAACTTTGAAAAATATACATAAAATAATTTTAAATACAAGGGAAAAAATAGGAAGAAAAAATTATTCGGTATTTTCCAAATCATCACTGAACAGTATTTCTTCGCATTTTTTTTCAGCTTCATTTTTTGTTATGTAAATATCAATATAAGAACCAAAAATCCATCCGTAAAGCCCATTATACCGAACGTAATACCAATAGTCATTTTTTCCGTCGAATAAAAACGTGGAATTAGACTGTTTTATTAATTCTAAAATTGAACCTTGCGTTATATATTTCAAAACTTCCGAATTGTCTTCTGGTTTGGCTCTGAGTTTTATATTTGTGTAACGCGAAACACCCCACAAATTGAGATTACGCGGCTGCACGGTATCCGGAAGTTGAATATTTATACTGGAATTTTCCTTTTCTTCCTTTATACATGAAATTGCGAGCAGCAGTAAAAAGCATATTGTCAAATATTTTTTCATATCAGAACCTTTGTATATAAAAATACACTTGCTAAAGTTTCCTTATAACAAGTGTATTTAGTTTTTTTAATTAAAGCAAATATTCTTTAATTTGAAAAAATCGGTTTTTAGAATAAATTGAAGAAACTTTTCTTTCCTAAATATTTTGCGTTAGAACCAAGTTCTTCTTCAATTCTCAATAACTGATTGTATTTTGCGATACGGTCAGTTCTTGATGCAGAACCGGTTTTGATTTGAGCGGTATTTAAAGCAACACACAAATCTGCAATTGTAGTATCTTCTGTTTCACCAGATCTATGAGAAACAATACTTGTCATTTTTGATTTTGTAGCTAAGTTGATAGCTTCGATAGTTTCAGTCAATGTTCCGATTTGATTAACTTTGATAAGAATTGCATTTGCAGATTTATTTTCGATACCTTTTGCTAATCTTTTTGGATTAGTAACGAATAAGTCGTCACCTACTAACTGAACTCTTGAACCTAAACTTGCGTTTAATTTTGCCCAGCCTTCCCAGTCGTTTTCATCTAAACCGTCTTCGATGGAAATGATAGGATATTTGTTTACCCAGTTTGTATAGAATTCAATCATTTCATCGGCAGAGAAAAGTTTGCCCGGATTAGATTTCCAGAACTTGTAACCTTTTTTGTCGCCTTCGTTGAACAATTCACTTGAAGCAACATCAAGAGCCAGCATGAAATCTCCGTCAATTCCGGCTTTGAAACCAGCTTTGCTGATAGCTTCCAGAATGTATTCTACAGCTTCTTCGTTTTCTACGTTTGGAGCGAAACCTCCTTCGTCACCTACTGATGTAGCCAAACCTTTAGCTTTTAAGATTGATTTCAATGAGTGGAATACTTCAGCTGTGTATCTTAATGCTTCTTTGAATGAAGGAGCTCCGACAGGCATTACCATAAATTCTTGGAAGTCAACTTTGTTATCTGCGTGTTTTCCGCCGTTTAAGATATTTGCCATAGGTACAGGAAGTGTATTTGCCAAAGGACCGCCTAAGTAAGAGTAAAGAGGCAAACCTACAGAATTAGCAGCTGCTTTTGCAGTAGCCAAGCTGACACCTAAAATTGCGTTGGCACCGAATTTACCTTTGTTTTCTGTTCCGTCAAGTTCAATCATTCTTTTATCAATTGAAACTTGATCTAATGCATCGTATCCTTCGATTTCCGGAGCAATATCATCATTTACATGAGCAACAGCTTTTGCCACACCTTTTCCGAGGTATCTTGATTTGTCTCCGTCTCTTAATTCTACAGCTTCCCATTCTCCGGTTGAAGCTCCGGACGGAACTGCTGCTCTACCGAAAGAACCATCTTCCAGCATAACATCTACTTCTACAGTTGGGTTTCCTCTACTGTCAAGGATTTCTCTTGCTTTGATGTCAATGATATCCATAATTTAAAACTCCTTTAATTAGTTGAAAAAGTTCATCTAGTAACGAAAAAGTTCTTCATTACAGATGCAACTTTCCTTATTAATATTATTAGGTGAAGACTATATTTTTAAAGGCTTCTTTTGTCAAGATATATTGTGATTTCATTTATTATTAAATGTGTGCAAAATAGATTTTAAAATTACTGAAGGCTAGATTATAAATGCTTGTGCTATAGTTCCCACTCCGATCGGGATGAGAAGATTGTCGTAATCACCTGTGGGGAAAATTTCAATCAGCGAGGCGCAGAACGCAAGTGCCAATGCTTGAGAAAATCTTAATCCGCATGTACTGTAAATCAGCAGCAAAAACGAAAAGCAACCGATAGAACCGCTGAAAGTTTTTCCGAAAGTAAACGGAATTTTCGGTCCCTGAATGGCTTTTCCTATTAAACTTGCAACTCCGTCACCGAACGACAACGCAAAAACGGCAATAGTCGCCGTTCGGAACTCAAAAAAAGTAAAAGACATAAAAATTCCGGCGCACAAAGTTATTGGTCCTAAAACAATTTTTCCGTTGTCACGTGTTCTTGACGCCAGTTCGGTAACTTTTGAAATCAGCGGAATATTTATATTATTTTGGCGCAGAACTTCGGAAGCAAGGTAGAGAATGCTCATAAGCAGCAGCGAAATTAATACGGTTTGTGGGTACAGGTAATAAAAAAAAGGAACAAAAGAAGACATTATATGAATTGTTTTTCTGAAAAGCTCTTTTTTCAGCATGTACGATATATTGAAAAAGTGTTGCGGAAAGAAAGATTTTCGAAAATTCATTTAGTTGATTTGCTCCTGAAATTGTTTGGTTTGATATAATGATTTATTGTGCGCAAAGATATGCAGTTTCGCAAAAAATAAAATATAAATCAATTATAAATTACGATTGATTCTTAATTAATAAAAAAAAATCAATCTGTAATTAGAGTCTTTTTTCAATTGATTTCTTTTCAATTTTTTACTAGTCTGTTCTAAATTTATCGTTGAAGGAGAAGTTCCTTTTGATTTCAGAAAAAATAGATTTGATAAATCTTACTTATGATATGGTTTTTGTTATTGATAAAAGCGGAAATATTCAGCTTGCTAATTTAGCTGCCGAGCAAAATTTATTTTATACACAGGAAGAATTCTTGAGTATGAATATAAGTGATGTAATGTTTGAGGCTGATAAGTTTGTTGAAATTCTTGACCGTATCATTACGCTGTCGGAACACGGAAATGTTTCCGATGAAAATATGGGCGAGGGAAATCTTGCGGATATTAAAGAAAATATGGGTTTTCAGGATTTGGTTTTAATAAGTAAAGATACATGTCTGAAAATTATGATGGTGAATTTTCAAGCAAGAAAATTAATTGATAATGATAAAGAATATTTCCTGCTGATTCTGCGTGATATTACAAAACGTAAATTTTTTGAACAGGAACTTTTTAAAATCACCGAGAATTTAGAGCGGCTTGTAGCTGAAAAAACACAGGAACTACAGAAGAAAAACGAAATTCTCGAACGGCTTGCAACACGTGATGTATTGACCGATTTATTAAATATCAGAAAATTCAGAGAAATATTAACATCTCAAATTGAAATTTATAATAGTAAAAAAAATCATAACAACGGAAAGTATCTTTCTGTGATGATGATTGATGCGGATCATTTCAAGTATTACAATGACACGTTCGGACATCAAATCGGTGACGAAGTAATAAAAGGAATCGGACGACTGCTTACTTCATCGGTTAAGCGAACTGATTTCGTAGCTAGGTACGGCGGAGATGAATTTATCATTTTATTTCCGGAAATTACTTATGATGAGAGTATTCAAGCGTGTTTGCGTGTAAAAAATGCTGTTACCGAAAAGTTGCGGATAAAGGAAGTAATTCGTGAAATCCTGGGGCTTGATAATGTGGAAATTCCGAAAGAGCATGAAATTACGCTAAGTATCGGTTTATCACGTTATAAAGCCGGTGTTACAATGGATGACTTGATAAGTCAGGCGGATACTGCGCTTTATGCATCAAAAGAGGGCGGCAGAAACTGCATACATGTAATAGAAGAAGATGGCTCATGTGTGCGCATTGATCCGGAACGGTTGAAGAATTAAATTTTGGATAAAAAAATAAAACCTTTGATTATGGAAGCCAGTTCTTAATCAAAGGTTTTTTTATGCACAAAGTAAGCTTTTGGTTTAGCAAACAACTATTTCTTTTTATTTTTTTGCTTTTCATTGCTGATGAGCGAAAGCTCTTTCGGTTTGTAGAAATATTTTATAAATACTCCGAGCAGAATTCCGGCGGCAAACATTAATATTGAAAGAACCTGTCCCATTGAAAATATTCCTGCTACGGTTCCGATGTATTTGCCGGAAGCGAAATCTGCAAATTGATAATCCGGCTGGCGGAAAAATTCTACAATAAAGCGCGCTATTGCGTAGCCGCAGATGTAAAATGTTCCCTGATAACCTTGCAGCGGTTTGTATTTTCTGGTGATAAACCACATTACAAGGAACAGTAAAATTCCTTCTAAGAATATTTCGTAAATCTGTGATGGATGGCGAGGTAAGTTTATTGCGGTTACAACAGAATTATTCAACATCATTTTGCCTACAAGTCCGTTTATTACATCACCTGCCGCTGTGGTTACAGTTCCGGTTGATTCATTTACCTGCCATTGAAGTTTTTCCAGTACTTGCTGTACATCCGGAAGATTCAGTGGCAATTTCTCGGCATTTGGAAAAATCATTCCTATGCGGCTGGCGGTAATTCTTCCGTAGAGTTCCGCATTGATAAAATTCCCCAAGCGACCGAATGCGTAACCGAGTGCGGTAGAAGGGAATATTACATCGATAGCTTCGCGCCAATCTATTTTCTTAATGGTTGCATATATTGCCAATGATACAAATATGCCGATTACGGCCCCGTGATACGCCATCCCCGCAAAACCGGTAAATTGTCCGGCTGAATTGACAGGAATTAATATCTCATTCAAATGTTTTGAAAAATAAGACCGATCATAAACCAAACAGTAAAATATTCTTCCGCCGAGTATTAAACCTATTACACCGACGAAAAACATGTTATCAAGCCGTTCGTCATTGAGAGTTTTGAGTTTGTCTTTATAATAGCGAATCTGATAGTGCGCCAGACCGATAAAAATGAGCAATCCTACAATGTACATAACGCCGTACCAGCGTATAACTCCGAGAAATGACAGTGCCGGAGGAAAGTTTACACCGGCGAAAACTTCCGGTTTAAGCCAGGATGGAAAATAATTTGGCATAATTGTCCTCTTTTAGTTTTATAAAAATAATCAATTGAAGTATCATTACTTATGGAAAAAATCAATATAAATGGCAGATTAGGCAAGTTTATTATTAGTAAAAAGGAAAGCTTTTAATTTAATAAAAGCTTGCTTAAAACTTATTTTAATTCTAATATGCGCCAGTTTTTTAGCTTGAAATAATCATGTCGGTTTTATTTTAATGTCGGAGGAATATGTGAAGATTTGGATAAAAATGCTTATTGCAATTGTATTGGGAATTGTACTGGCGGTTTTTCTGCCGGCAGATAACGTATCTGTGAAAAATATATTTTCACTGTTGTCAAAAGTTTCTTTGAATATACTGCTTTACTTTGCTGTGTTGCATACGTTTATCAGATTTTTTGTCGGTTTTGTTAATATGAAAAAGGCAAAGCGTTCTGTTAAGAAACCAGTTGCGGTTTTCTTTTTGTGCATTTTAGCTTCACTGATTTTTACGGTGGCAATTTCTGTTTTTGCAATGAATATTTTTTCATCGCCGAGAGAATCATTCTTCAATTTTAATCAGCAGTCTTCATATAAAATGCAGCTGTTTACATTTTCAGATTTGCTTCAAAATATTTTTCCGGATAATGCGGTTACGATTTTAACTAAAAGCACGTCTTTTTTACTGCCGCTGCTTGTTTTAGCGCTGATATTGGCTGCCGGAACTGTAAAAACAGGCAAAAAAGGCGAATTTTTTTATGACATTATGAATTCTTTTGCTGAAATTCTCGATACAATTGAATTCTACATACTGGAATTTACTCCGATATTTTCATTTTTTATTATTGCTGCTTTTGTTCGCTATGGTTTTTCCGATGTTTCAAACTTTGCGATAATTCTTCATCCTATAGGGATAATCGTTGTGGTGTGCTTAGTGACTGTTGCCGTAATTTCGGTTTTCTTTCATGTGTTCTTTAGAATCAGCCCGGCATATTATTACCGCAGTGTTTCAGGCGCGGCCCTTGTAGGTGCGGCAACGGGTAATGCTCTTTCTACAATTGTTCCGCTGAATCTGCACTTGAAACGCAATGTAAAATTAAATCATGATATAGTTGACATTCTTGTGCCTATGGGAAGCGTTTTGAATCAAACAGGAACGGTGATTGTTTCTACGGTGGTTCTTATGTCCATAATTGTAGGATATTCGCTGAATATTCTCACATTGGAACTTCAGTTTGCAATTTTTTTGCTTGTAATATTGTTTTCTTTCAGACTTGACGGAAGTACGGAATTTACTTTCTTAGTGCTGATTGCGATGATATTTAAAGTTCCCGAACTTCACCTTGAGGAATCTAGCTACTTGCTGTTTATTGGATTGGCTCCGTTATTTTCACGTATTGCTGTATTTATAAATGTGTTTACTACAGGGATTTATACATTAATGGCTGCACGTTACGTTTCCGGTATACAACCGGTGGAAAATCAAGAATCTATATAGATTTGGAACAAGCACTTATGGTTGAAAAAAAATATTTAACGCCGGACGGTCGTACAATATCTTACTGTGATAATGAAGCTTTTGATAAGAAAGTGATAGTTTTTCTTCATGGCTGGGGCTGTGATAAAGAAAATCTTAGAGGCATTTATTTGCCGTTGTGTGCAGATTTGCGCATTATTTCGATTGATTTGCCCGGATTCGGCAAAAGTGAGCGTCCGAAAGAAACCTGGGGCAGTCTTGATTATGCGAAAGATATTGCTGAGTTATTGAAAAACTGCGGTATAGAAAAATACAGTTTGTTTGGGCATTCATTCGGTGGAAAAATTGCTTTTCTTATTGCCTATTTATATCCGCAGAATGTTGAAAAACTTGTTTTGATGTCGGCAAATGTTTTGCGTAACCGTCGCAGTTTAAGCTGGTATTTAAAAGTCGGCAGTTATAAATTGACTAAATTCTTTATGAAAACTTTTTGTTCCGCTGAAAAAGTTGAGAAATGGAAAAGTCATTTTGGGTCGGAAGATTATAAAAATTCGGAAGGAATGCGCGACATTTTGGTGAAAGAGGTTAATGAAGATTTTTCATCGCTGCTGCGGCAAATTAAGGTGCCGGTGTTTTTATACTGGGGAAAAAAGGATACCGCAACGCCGGTTTGGATGGCAAATAAATTGAAGCGCACGCTTGCGGACTGCGGAATGTTTATTGTAAACGACGGAACTCATTACCCTTTTCTGCAGGATATGAGAATTGTTTCTATAATAAAAACTTTTATTTTGAACTGAGGAAATTATGTTTACGCTGATGTTTGTTATTTTTTTGGCAGGCTTATGTTTTGCCAAAATCATTATTCAGGGAATTTATCTGATTCACAAACTGCAGCAGTTGGGATACAGCAATGCAAAAATGCTTACCTGGCTGGAAGGTACGACTTACAGAAAAGTTTTAGTTTGGAATCTATTTGAGTTGTTTGTGCCGTTGCTGCTGATTTTAATATTGTACTTTATCAATAAAGGGCAGTTGTCACTGTATAAATGGATTACTTCTTTCATAATGGTAAGCGTTTTTATGTGGAAAATAGTTCATCCGTTTGCTGCAGGGTGGATGGGAAAAAAAGCTAATTATAAAAAGCCGTTAGTTTATACGGCACGAGTGAAACGCCTTTTGTTTACGTTATGCCTTTTGGCTTTTGCGATATTATCCGCTACATTTGTTTACGTTATTTATCCATTAAGCAAGTTCTCACTTAGTTCTTGGTATTTTTTCCGTTATAATGCATTTATTTTGCTCTATAGCGTTTTGACACCGATTTTTATATTAATTGCTAATTTAATTAATGCACCGATAGAGAAACTTGTTCGCTGCATATATTTTGTGAAAGCAAAGAATAAGCTGCAAAAGGCACGTGTTTATTCAATTGGAATAACGGGAAGTTTCGGCAAAACATCGACAAAGTTTTTTCTGTCGGAAGTATTGAATTCTAAGTATAAAACACTTACCACTCCGTCATCATTTAATACTCCGATGGGGATTTCCAAAGTTTTAAATGAAGAAAATTTGGATGATTACCAATATTTTGTTTCGGAAATGGGGGCGGATCATGTCGGCGATATTAAAGAATTGTGCAGTTTAGTGCAGCCGCAAGCTGGAATTATCACGGCAGTCGGCATTCAGCATCTTGAAACATTCGGAACACCGGAAAATATTTTAAATACGAAGCTTGAACTTTTTGATGCGATTCCTGATTCAGGTTTCGGTATTTATAATTATGATTGTGCTATTTTGCGTGATGCTGTTTCTAAACGTTCCTATAAATTCCCTTTGTATTCATATAGTGTGGAGCCGCAGAATTTTACCAATGCGGAACTTTATGCCAAAGATGTCGTTCAGACGCGTGAAGGCGTATCTTTTTCCGCAGTTTTCAAAGACGGAAGAGTTTTAAATATAAAGACAAGCTTGTTAGGGCGGCATAATGTTCAGAATCTCTTAGCTGTAATTCTTGCTGCCTGGAAAATGGGAATGAGTGACAGAGAAATCGAATTCGGAATGAGAAACGTTGAAGCAGTAGACCACAGGCTGAAGCGTATTGATTCTGGCAGCGGTGTTTTGGTTTTGGATGATGCATTTAACTCAAATTATAACGGAGCAATTGAAGCGGTAAATGTGCTGGACGAGATTGCAGAGCATAAAAAAATTGTTGTAACTCCCGGATTTGTGGAGCTTGGAGATATGGAAGAAGTTCAAAACCGCAATTTCGGCAGCTATATGGCATCGAAGATTGATTACGCTATTCTTGTAGGCGGTGGGAAAAGTTTGTCCATTCGTGACGGACTTTTAAACAGCGGTTTCGATTATGAGCATATTTTTAATGTTGACAGCTTAGCTGAAGCCCAAAATGTGTTGGCTAAAATATTAACAGTCGGAGATGTTGTTTTATTTGAAAATGATTTGCCTGATATTTATTCGAATAAATAACTTTTTTTGTGCAGCACTTAAATGTAATAACGGAGAAATTATTTTTAAATAGTAAAATAAAAAAAATCTCTATTTTATTGAAAAATAATTGACACAGGATTTTTATTGGGTATTATGAATATGCTTTAAATACTTTATTATTAAGGAGAAAAGAATGCGAAAATTAGGAATGTTGTTTGTTACTGTCCTAATGACTCTATTGACTATAGTTCCTTCTTTTGGTGCTAGAAAGAAAATAGAAGTTTGGTGTACAGACAAAGAAGTTGCAGGGCTTGAACCTGTAGCAAGAGAATTCAAAAAGAAGAACAAGGTTGAAGTTGAAATCGTTGTTCAGGCAGAAGTTCGTTCTAAGTACAAACAAGCTGCTATTGCAAAAACAGGACCAGATATTGTTGTCGGTGCTCATGACTGGGTCGGAGAATTGGCAAAAAATGGTGTTATTGGTGAAATTAACCTTTCTAACAATGACAAGAAAAAATATTTTCCTGTTGCAGTAGAAGGTTTTACTTACAACGGAAAAATGTATGGTGTTCCTTATTGCGTAGAAGCAGAAGTTTTATTTTATAACAAAAAATTAATTTCTACTCCTCCTGCAACTTGGGAAGATTTGTTGGGAACAGCAAAGAAAATGACTGATGGAAACGGAAAGTATGGATTCCTTTACGGAATTGACAACAACTTCTATAACAACTTCCCATTTATCGGTTCTCAGGGTGGATATATATTCAAATGGGAAGCTGATAAAGGTCGTTTCGATATCTTAGATGTTGGTTTGGATACTCCGGGATCAATCGATGCTTGTAAATTTATTTACAGATTAGTTCAAGAAGGCGTTGTTCCTCCATCAACAAATAACGGTGTTGTAATTTCAAGCTTTAAAGATGGTAAAGTTGCCATGATTATGGATGGTCCTTGGAATACTAAAGACTATGTAGATAACATGGGAGCTGATGTTGTTGGTATTTCAAAACTTCCTACATTAAATGGAAAGAAAACAGTTCCTTTTGTCGGTGCAAGAGGTTTTATGCTTAACAGTGCTTCAAAAGTTCAGGCTGACGCTCTTAGCTTTATGATTAGCTTTGCCGGAGAAGAAAACGGACAGATCGCAATGTTTAAAGCCGGCGGAAGACCGCCTGCACATGTAAAAGCATGTGAAGCTGCTAAAAAAATGGATCCTAGCGTTGGTGTTGTAATTGATTCAGTAATGGACGGAGTTCCGATGCCAAACGTAAAAGCTATGGCTGTTATTTTCAATTATGCTGCTGGTATGATTGATAAATTCAAAACTGGTGAACAATCAGTAGAAAATGCAGTTAAAACTGCTGTAAGTACAATCAGAGGGGAACTTTCTGATAAAAAAGCTAGATATGAATAATATCTGATTTTATTTAAATGGTGTAAGTTTCGTAAGAGGCTTACACCTGTTTTTGTATATAAAAGTATTATATACAGTCGGACGGTTTTTATTTGAGTTTGGATGCAGAAATTATTAACTGAATATAAATGAGGAATACAATAATGAATGGTGAAAAAGATAAATTCGCACCAGAAAATAAGCAAAAAGATAATCCGTTAGGAAAAATTATCGCTACTTTAATAGTGGCGGGAATTACGTTTTTTCTGTGTGTATCTCTTTTCTGTAAGTTTGGGAAACTGCTAATTCCTACACTTGTTATTTTAGCAGGTGGTTTCCTTCTTCTTACAATTTGGATGAAAGGGCTGTATATTTACAGATACTTGTACCCTGCAATGATTATTATCGGTGTATTTACCATATATCCGATATTTTATACTATATTTATTGCTTTTACTAACTATGGAACTGGTCATTTATTGGTAAAGGAAAGTGCAAGGGAAGAACTGTTGAATAGTAAATGGTTTGTGTATGAAAATGACGATCCATTGTATGCAGAATTCTTTATTCCAGAACAATATGTAACAGCCCTTAATGAAAAGTGGAAAGGAGAGTATGATAAGTATCAGAAACAACTTGAGAATGCAAAGAATGAATCTCAGGAAATTCTGATTGAAAACAATTGGGCTGAAAAAGAAACTTCCGTTGTTAATGACAGCTTTCAGAGTATGAAATTGTCTGAAGTTGTGGCATTGTTCTTTGAAACAGAAGAAATTGAAGTCGGTGCTGATTATCTTCCTTTAAATAATGAAGTTATTGATGATACATATATTGCTGCTGTTGATGCTGGCAATGATGTCGGTTATCCTAAAGTTTATCAGACAAAATATTTTAAAGAAGGTCATGACGAAGGTTTTCGTTTAGAACCAGTTGCTTTTGATAAATTAACTGAACTCACAAAGGGAATGCATTTAGTTTCTGACCAAGTCAGAATTAACCCGGATGAGGAAGAAGATTACGATGATGATTCTTATTTTGTTGCATTGAATGATGTAGCTATTTTGAAATCTGCATTGGAAAAACTTCCTTTCATGCTGTATGATGACGCAAATGATGTAGAAAAGAAATTCTTAAACAGTAGAACTAATGAGTTCATGAGAAAAGAAAAACTTTTTACTGTTAAAGATGACGGAAATATTTATCAGCTGACAGATTTAGGAAATGGTAAATTCGGTTATGAAACTCGTGTATGGGAAGAAAACCGAAACGGTATATTTGTTGTTACTAAAGACGGCGGTGCTCCTACATTTTGGAAAGAGTATGCTTTGCCGGACTTAGAATATACTTATTCAATGTTTAAGTTATCTAGCAACAAAGAAGTAGAAAGATTCCTTGAAAAGAATTTTTCTAAGTTCAAATTAGACGAAAATTATGTTCCTTCTTTTGTTAATATTGAGGGAAAGAAAAAAAGTGAAGTTTCTAATGCGGATTTAATCGCTGTTCGTAAAGAAATTGCTGATGTTAATGAAAGAATCAAAGAATTCAATCGTGAAATTCCTGCAATGAAGAAAGATTTCATTGAATTGAAAAAAGAAGAAATCAGCAGATTGAATAGGATTGCAGAAGATGAAATGTCTGAGAAAGCTAAAAACATTGATTCATTAAAACAAGAAATCAAGAAATTGAAAAAGCAATCTTTGATAACTGAACATCCATCTCTGATAATTGAACAAATCAAAGAAAATAATAAACAAATTAAAATTTTAAACAATCAGATTCGCCGTTTAAAGATAGACCATAAAGGTCGTTTGGTGCAGTTGAAATCTGTGGATTTTCCAAAATTGAAGAAAGTAAAACTTTCACTTGAAGAAAATTCAAATATAGATTTTGCTGAAGATAAGAAGATCGAACCGGGCTATATGGTAACAATCGGAGTGAGAAACTTTACTAAAATTTTTACAACAAGAAATATCACTTCTCCGTTCTTGCGTGTATTTATTTGGACAGTTTTATGGTCTTTGTTCTCTGTATTAACTTCATTTGCTGCCGGTTTGGCTCTTGCGTTGGTATTAAATGCCGGAGACTTGAAAGGACGATACTTCTATCGAACCTTGTTTATTTTGCCGTATGCAATTCCTTCATTTGTAACAATACTGATGTGGGGAGGATTCCTAAATGAAGATTTTGGTATCATTAACCTTGCAACAGGATTTACTATTCCCTGGTTAAGTGATCCTAACGGTATTTTGCCTAAAATAAGCTGTGTCATAGTAAATTTATGGTTAAGCTTCCCTTATCAAATGATTATAAGCTTAGGTGCTTTGCAGTCAATTGATGCAAGTATGTATGAAGCAGCAGATGTTGATGGTGCTACAAAACCACAACAATTCTGGAGAATTACATTGCCGTTATTACTGGCAACTTTAGGACCAATGTTAGTAGGTTCTTTCGCATTTGCATTTAACAACTTCGGTGGAATTTACCTCTTAACAGGTGGTGGTCCGGTAATGGATCCGGGCGTTCTTCCGGGACAAACAGATATTTTGATTTCTTATACGTATAAACTGGCATTTGGTTCTAATGAAACAGATTATGGTTTAGCATCAGCAATTGGTATTATCGTATTCTTTATCATTGGTACTATTACATTCTTACAGTTCAAGTATACAGGGGCTTTCAAGGAGGTAGACAATGCTTAAGAAGAAAACAGTCGGTTCTGTAATCGGAGAAGTTTGTCAACATATAGTTCTTATATTTATTGCTTTTATAGTGTTGGTTCCGATTATAGAAGTAGTTTTTGCTGGTCTTCGTAAGAATCAGGCAATTTATGGACCTCATATTGGTTTAATTCCTATTATTGATACAAATACTTGGATTGATACAACGGAATCAGATAGACGTGCGAACATAATGAAGAAAAATGTTTTGATAGCTCGTTTTACAAATGCTGTAGACGGAATATCAGAACTTGAAATTATGGATAAAGAAGTTACGGGAAAGTTGAAGGCATCTCCAAAATCAAATGATGCTAATGCGCAGGAATTAAAAAATACTTTTATCAGAATGGTAAAAGGAAACGGCAAAAGTGAATTGGTTGATCGTTTTAGAACAGCATTTGATACTTGGAAACTTAATTCTTCAACAAATTCCGATGCTGTTGATACGATTGAAAACATGTTTTTCTTACCAGATGGAGAAATGAGATTTGTTTATGATGTTCGTTTCACATTCGACAACTATAAAGTTTTCTTTACCGGTGTTGGTGTGCCGGATTCTCCGACAGCTAAATTTCCTATGTTGAAGTGGTTCTTGAACTCAATAATTGTTTCATTGTCTGTTGCGATGGTGCAGCTGGTAATTGTTGCACTTGCAGGATATGCATTTAGTCGCTTTAACTTTAAAGGTAAAAAGATCGGGTTGATGACAATTCTGACAATTCAGGTATTCCCTGGTACAATGGCTATGGTTGCATTGTATTTGCTCCTTTTGTATTTAGGAAAAATTCATCCGATATTTGGATTGAACAGTTTAGTCGGATTGATTTTGATTTATCTTGGTGGCGGTATTCCGTTTAACATTTGGATGGTAAAAGGATACTTTGATTCAGTTCCTAAAGCCCTTGAAGAATCAGCAATGATTGACGGCGCAACGCCATGGCAGGCATTTACAACAATTATTTTGCCTTTGGTTCGTCCAATTTTGGCAGTTGTAACAATCTTGCAGTTCGTTGGTCAGTATAACGAGTACGTTTTGGCATCTGTAATGCTGACATCTCAGGAAAATTATACTTTGGCTGTAGGTTTGCAAGCTTTTGTTTCCAGTCAAGGTGCTATGAATACAAGATTTGGTATTTTTAGTGCGGCTGCTTTCATAGGTTCATTACCTATTGTAGTATTGTGGTTGTCACTGCAGAATCAAATTATATCTGGTTTAACAGGTGGTTCTGTAAAAGGTTAATCTCAAAAGATTACGAACTTTAGTTTAATGAAAAGCACATTCCTCACTGTAGGGATGTGCTTTTTTTGTTACATGTCATTCTCGTGCGCCGACACGAGAATCTTCCGTTTGTAAGGAGTGGGGAAAAGGCATAAAAAAAACTTCCCTGACTCATTGTAGTGATTTGGGAAGTTCTGTTTATAAAATGAAAAAGTTTGCGTTAACCTCGCGCAATTCCGGCTTGGTTAATTGCTTTTCCCAGTAAATTATCGTGGCTTTGTATTGATTTCTGATTAGCTTCATACAAACGCTGTACTTCAATCATTTGCACCATTTCTGAAACAACATTTACATTAGAACCTTCTCGGAATCCTTGCAGAACTTCAGGACGATTGTTGCCGGATGCAATCAGGGCATTTCCTGAAAATTCAGTCGAATAGTAAAGTGAACTTCCTTCCTTTCTAAGTTCTCTTTCACGCGGAAACCTAACAATTTTTAGTGTGCCTATCAGTTCTCGTTCTTTCCATTCATTTTCATCTTTTTTTACAAGACGATTTGGGTCGCTTTCGTACTCTTTATTAACATAGATATTACCTTCTTTATCAACAGCAAAGTTGTTCTCTTTGATTTGAATATATCCTGTTTCAGAAAGAACTTTGTAACCTTCTTTTGTTACAAGAAAACCGTCTTTATCAAGCGTAAAAGCCCCGTTGCGTGTGTAGCGTTCTCCGCGTTCAGTTTCGATTGCTATAAAACCTTTTCCGTCAAGCGCAAAATCAAAGTCATTGCTTGTTTCTTTTAAATTGCCCTGTTCCCAAATGGTGAAATTTTCATTCAGTTCAACACCTGTTCCGAGTTTACCGACTACAGGCATAGTATCGTAACTTCCCAAAGGAAACGCCATTAAACCATCGTCACTTCCTCGTCGAATTTGTATATCAGGAAAGGCTTTCATTACGGCAACATCTTTTTTGTATGCTGAAAGATCTACATTTGCCATGTTATTGGAAATTATATCCATTTTACCTTGCATAACAGACATTCCCGCTGCACTTGTGTGAATTCCTCTTATCATGTTTTCCTCCCGTTAAATTTAAAAACAATCATAGAAAGTATCGTACTTTTAAAAAAAACCTTAACGAAAAGGCGAATGATGATTAAATATTAATTTGTAGCGAAAATGTCTTCTTTATACAAAGAAATATTTTTTTGTGATAAAGTTCTTTTCAATTATTTATATATTTCAAGGATAAAAAAATGAATGCAGTAATAGTTAATGGTGAAGATTTAAAAATTGAAGATGTATGTGAAGTTGCCTATAAAAATAGGGAAGTAAGATTTCCTGATGACAATAAATTTTTAGAGACATTAAAAAAATCACGTGATTTCTTGATGAAATACATTGCAACCGGTGCGCCGACTTATGGAGTAACTACTGGGTTTGGTGATTCATGCGCTAATCAAATCAGCGTAGAAAAAGCCGGAGAACTCCAGCGTTCCATAGTTACTTATCACGGAATCGGGTTAGGAAAAAAATTTGATCATGAAACAGGTCGTGCTGTAGTTCTTTGCCGCTTAAATTCCAATGTAAAAGGCGGGCATTCAGCAATCAGAGTTGAACTTGCACAGATGATGAAAACTCTTTTGAATAAAGATATTATTCCTGTGATTCCGCAGCTTGGTTCTGTAGGTGCTTCTGGTGATTTAACTCCGCTTTCATATCTCGGTGCGGTTATTATGGGGCAGCGTGAAGTTTATTACAAAGGAAAAATTGTTCCTACAATGGAAGCATTTAAAGCCGAAGGAATAGAGCCTCTTTCTTTAGCTGCTAAGGAAGGTTTGGCAATAATGAACGGAACATCGGTAATGACTGCTGTAGCTTCCCTTGCTTGGAAAAAAGCTGAACGTCTTGCAAATATTTCAGATTTTTTAACAGCCGTAACATCGGAAATCATGCGCGGTAAAGAAGTGCCGTTCCGCAAGAAGGTAAGTGAGATAAAAAATCATCCCGGACAATGTGAAAGTGCCGCTTATGTTTACAACATAGTAAAAGATTCAAAACGAGTATATAAATATGAAGATTTTCTGAATGAAGAAATTGATTCGCTTGACGGCAAAGGATACAAGAAGCAAGATAAAAAGATTCAAGACCGCTATTCTCTCCGCTGTGCGCCACAGGTTACCGGAGTTTACCGAGATACATTGAAAGTTGCACATGATTGGATAGAGCAGGAACTGAATTCAGCAAATGACAATCCGCTTGTTGATATAGAAAGCGAAAGTTTATTTAATACGGGCAATTTTTACGGCGGTCATATATGTGCAGCTTGCGATTATATGCGCACTGCTTTGGCGAATATAAGTGATTTGGCTGATAAACAAGCGGAAGTTATTATTGATGGAAAATTTAACGGTTTAACTGAAAATCTTATTCCTTTTACATCAGATGATGATCCTCGTGCCGGATTAAGATTTGGTTTCAAAGCAGCTCAAATTACGATTTCAGCAATTCGCGGTGAAGTTCAAAGTTATTGTTATCCAATCAGCATTACTTCACACCCGACGGAAGCATTGAATCAGGATAAAGTTTCTATGGGAACAATTTCCGCACGAAAGTTCGCAGAACAAATTGAATTAGTTTATTTGCAGTTTGCAACTCATCTTTTGGCAGCAATGCAGGGTGTTGACCTTTGCGGAAAAGAGGATTTCAGCCCATTTACACAAAAAGTTTATAATGAAGTGAGAAAAATCAGTTCATTTGTGCTTGATGACAGAGCTTTGGATAAAGAAGCTACTGAAGTTGCAGAATGGCTTAAATCAACAGATTTGTTTGCTTAACAAGCTAATAAATAAAACAAGTTGACATAGAAAGAAAAAAAGATTATATGTTGCAGGCAACTTATCCGATGGAATAATGATAGGAAAAGAAGCGGAAATTATATGCCGATTTATCGGTTTACATAAAAGTGGAGGACAAGTAACGATGGGAAGATGTTGTGAAGTATGCGGAAAAGGAACCAGCGTTGGATATAATGTACCAAGAAAAGGTTTGTGTAAGAAGAAAGGCGGTACAGGTTCTAAAGTTGGTGTAAGAACAAAAAGAACATTTAAAGCAAATTTAGTAGATAAATCTCTTAATGTTGACGGAGAAATGAGAAAAGTAAAAATTTGCATGAGATGTTTGAGAACTTTGAACAAAGTGGAGAAATAATTTCACTTCAATAAATGCAAAAAAAAGCAGCACGGAAGTGCTGCTTTTTTTATGTCCTAGTGTTATCTGGCAAATTGCCCATTTATTTATTTAACTCACTGTAAAGCTTTGATTTTGCATTAATTACAGTATCAATTAAATTATCAAGTGCAATAATTGTTTTTTCGTTATCGCCAATAGTAACTTCTGCGCCGCCGTTTTGAAGTGACTTTTCTCCGAGTGCGATTTTTATCGGTGATCCGATGAGGTCTGCATCTTTGAATTTGAAACCCGGTGATGCATTTCTGTCATCATACAAAACTTCAATACCGGCGTTTTTCAGTTTGTTATAAATGTCTTCACAAATTTCACGTACATTGTTTTGATTATCTTTGTGCAATCCGATAAGCTCAACCTCAAACGGAGCAATTGAAATAGGCCATAATATTTTATCTTCATCAGCACGCACTTCCAAAACACTTGCAAGAAGTCGACCAACTCCGATTCCGTAGCAGCCCATAATCATCGGAACTTCTTTTCCTTCCTTGTTCAGATACACGCATTTCATCGATTCGGTATATTTTGTTCCCAATTTGAAAATGTTGCCTATTTCAATACCGCGTTTTACTGTTAATGGTTTTCCGCAGCAAGGACATGCTTCACCTTCACTTACATTAGAAATGTCTGCAATTTCGGTTGTATTCCAATCTCTTCCGAAGTTTGTATTTTTAATATGCACATCAGCTTTGTTTCCTCCTGCGACAAGGTTGCTCGATTCTGCTGCCGATTCATCTGCAATTACACGTACTTTTTTACCTGAAAAATTTTGTCCGACAGGTGAAGCGAATCCTTTTACAATGCCGGCAGCTTCAAGTTCTTCATCTGTTGCAAGAAAAATTGTTTTTGCTTTTAAATAGTTGCGCAGTTTTGTTTCGTTAATTTCCAAGTCTCCGCGAATTGCACAAAATGCTAATTCCTCGCCTGTAGAGTACACAACGGCTTTTAAAGTGTGATCTGCTGTTGTTCCCAAAAATGCCGCAACATCGTTAATTGTTTTCTGTCCCGGAGTAACAATTTCTTCCATTGGCTGCATATCTTCTTTTGCATAACAGCGTTTTGCTTTGGCAACTTCTTTATTTGCACGATAATCGCATGAGGAACAAATAATGAGTGTGTCTTCGCCGGCTTCGGTTACTGCCATAAATTCATCAGCTCCGGAACCGCCCATCATTCCTGTATCAGAAGATACTGCAAGCGCATTGATTCCGCATCGTTTGAAAATTTTATGATAAGCATTGTACATTTCCTGATAATATTTATTTAAATCCTCGTATGAATCATGGTAAGAATATGCGTCTTTCATGACAAATTCACGTACTCGTATTAATCCGCCGCGTACTCTCGGCTCATCCCGGAATTTAGTTTGCAATTGATAAACTTTTACGGGCAGTTGTTTATAAGATGTTACGGCATAGCGAATCAGGTCGGTAACTATTTCTTCATGCGTCATGCTAAGCACCATTTTTCGCCCACTTCTGTCATCGAATCGCAACAGTTCTTCCCCGACACTTTCATAACGTCCTGATTCTGCCCATAATGAAGCAGGAACAGCTACAGGCATATTGATTTCCTGACAGCCGGTGGCGTCCATTTCTTCACGAATTATCTTTTCTATTTTCTTCAATGAACGCCAGGCGATCGGCAGATAAGTAAATATTCCGGCTCCGACTTGCTTTACATAACCGCCTCGCAGCAGCAATTTGTGACTTTTTAAATCCGCATCTTTTGGCGTTTCTTTGATTGTTTTAAATAAATATTTGGAAAGTTTCATTTAATCTCCTTTAGTTAATAATGGAAAAATATTTGATTATGAAATGTTTTTTATCTTACATGAAAAACAGGGCATTTTACAAAAAATTACAGGAAATGCAATGAAAAGCTGTAAATGTATGAATGGCGAATTACTGCGCGGTTGTGTGTCGGTTCGGCATTTTACTGAATGATATTCCCACTTGTTTGACATCATTGTAATATTAAAGTAGAATGTTTAAATTCTTATTTCAATAAGCTAAAATAAATCTTTATCTTATCAGGTGGAAAAATGAAGAAATCGGCACTAAAATTTTTTATTGTTTGCAGTCTGCTTTTAAGTTTGACATCATGTTTTTGGTTTGAATCTTTTGATGAAGAAAAGTTTTCGGAGAAAATGAACACTTGGCTTGCACACAATGAATATATGCTGTATGAATTTTGGGGAACTCCGTCAAAGTCAATAACTTACCCTGATGGAACTAAAGTATTGACGTATATTTATGAATATACAGAAAAAGTTCGTGACGGGTGGTGGGAAGACAGAAATCCGCCGCCTCCACCTCCGCCGAAAGAAAAACGTCATCCTAATAACAAACAGCCTAAGTATGAAAAGCCGAGAAGAGTAAATCCTCCGTCAAATGAGAGTAGGCACCCAAATGTCAGACCGCCTAGAGATGATTCTTCCAATAAAATGGCACCGCCGTCGTATGAAAAAAGAAATTTCAACATGCATAAGTTCCAAATTCAGCCGCTTCACTACAGAGCCGATAAAATTTATCATCCTCCGATATATAAAAACTACAGTTGCCAAATTTCTTTTACTGTAGAAAAAGGCATTGTTACTAGATGGTCTTATGACGGACAAAATGCTGCACTGCGTCGCTTTATAAAAAGAGCACCGTTTATTGTGGAAATAAAAGAAAATAATGAAGTTTCAATGAATGATATTTTGAACAACAGACTTAATTTGTGGGTAGGTCATTCACGCATTGAGCTTCTTAAAATTTACGGAACGAATTTCAAAACAGAGCTTGTTGATAACGGCGAAGTTCTGACGTTTTCGGACGGAATTTCCTGTGAAGTTAAATTTAGGCTTGATACTGCCGGAGTGATAAAAAGTTTTAGCTACAGAGGCGAGTTGGCTGCCTGCGAACGTTTTATAAAGTAGCAGCTTATTTTTGGCAAATAAGGTTGGCAAGTGTGCGCTGGGCAAAGTACGTTTCTATATTGCTTGAAAGCCCTTTCCACAGCGAATTCATTATGCATTCATCACCGTTTGGGCATAAATTATCATTGCAGTTTGTTAATTGGATACTGCCGTCAAGTGCTTGGTAAATATCTAGCAGGGTAATTTCCTGCGGAGCGTGAAGCAGAAGATAACCGCCTTTTGCTCCGCGAGAAACTTTTACGAGACCGGCTTTTTTTAATGATGTGGCTATTTGCTCCAAATATTTTGATGAAATCAGTTCTTTATCCGCAACTTCTTTTATTTGAACAAGCTGATTCGGATAATTTAATGCAAGATTTATCATGAAGCGAAATCCGTAACGAACTTTTGCCGAAACTTTCATTATTTGCCTTATTTATTTACTATATTAATCATTTGCTTTAACGACTGTGCCGCAAATTCTTTGTATTGTTGTTCTACTGTTACAACATTTTCCAGAGGAGTACCATTTTCAATGTGTTGTTTTACATTGCGCAAAGCTTTCAGCAAAAGTTCCGGCGTTGTTTTAGCCATATTTACGCAGCGTGATTCTTTTAACGGATAAATGTTTTTTGACGGAAACTGAATTGCCAAACGATTAACAAAAGTGCTTTCTGTTCCTACAATCCAGCTGCTTCCGTCAGCAGCAGCTTCTATTTTTTTCAAAATGTATTCGGTAGAACCGCTGTCATCTGCATTTTCGACAACTTCTTTTGTAGATTCAGGATGAACAATAACTTTTGCATCCGGATATTTTTGGCGCATCTGGGTTACATCGGAAACAGTAAAGTTTAGATGAATAGGGCAAAAACCGTCCCACAGAATAATTTTTTCATTATTATAATTAGCTGTATTTTTGCTGTTAATTGTGTCTTTTTCCGTAAAGCCAAGCTTCATTGCTGTGTTTATACCGAGATTTCTGTCCGGGAAAAATAAGACTTTCTTGCCTTGGTCTAGGTAGTATTTCATTATTTTTTCAGCATTTGACGATGTGCAGACACTGCCGCCGTGCTTGCCGCAGAAACTTTTCAAATCTGCATACGAATTCATATAAACAATCGGTGCAATATTTTCGTTGTCCGGTAAAGATGCAAAAACCTGTTCTACTGAATTTAAATCAGCCATATTTGCCATCGGACAATCTGCATTTGGTGCTGGAATAGTGACTTTTTGTCCGGGAAAACCTAAAATGTCTGCACATTGCGCCATAAACAGTACACCGCAGAATACTACAAATTGCGCCTCTGTTTTACTGCAATTTACGGCAAGCATGTAAGAATCGCCGACAAAATCGGCTACATCAACAATTTCTTTTGCCTGATAATGATGTACCGGAATTACAATTTTATCGCCTAATTCTTTTTTTAAAGCTTTTATTTCATTCAAAATCATATTTTGCTCCTAACCAGATAGCTTTTAACGCAGTGTTTTTAAGTCGACGGTAAATTATCATAATTTATCAAATTATCAACTAAGTTGAATTTTTTAATGGAAGTTTTTACAAATGCCGGGCTGCGAAATTATTGCGGCGAATGGTTTTCTTGTATCTAAAAATGTGTGTATTAAGCAATTAAGAAGCTTTTTTGTTTGCAATTAAAAAGATATTAAGCTAAAATGTAAGACAAAACATTATAATTGTAAAATTATAACTTATCAATTTTTTTAATCCACAAAATTAATTTTAAAGAAGGAGAAAATTATGAAAAAGATTGCTTTTTTTATGTTTTCATTTTGTCTGCTTTTTATAATGTCTTGTCAGCCTGTAACTAATGGGAATAACGAGAATAAAGAGCAGGAATACAAAGTTGCTATGAGTCCGAATATAATAACTCAACCGGAATTGGGCAATAATAATTATTTTTCAAACAATCAAATACTTAAACTTTCGGTTGCTGCTGAAGTGTCTGACGGCGGAACATTGACTTATCAATGGTATAAAAACGGCGAGGCTGTTAAAGGTGCTACCGACAGTTCTTACAGTGAGAAAGTTAATGTTACGGAAAATGAAAAAGCCGAATATTATTGTGAAATAACAAATACTTTAAAAAGCTCAGAGCCTCCTTTTTTTACACGTTCTGTTGTTAAAACGAAATCTGTCACAATCAACTTCATAGCAGATATTGAATCTGGAACAGACAGTTATACTTTGCAGGTTGGTAAAACTCAACGCATTGATATAAATAATATACCTGTTGCAGAGGCAATTTGGATATCTTCCGATGAAGAAGTTGCGACTGTAAAAGACGGAGTAATCACTGCGATTGCAGAAGGAGAGGCGATTATTACAGCTTCATTTGGAAACAACAGAAGCTGGAAAGTAACCGTAAATAATAAAGAAAATGCTTCTACTCCGACATATAGTTTTATGTACGGCAGTCAAAATATTACAGAAACCAAAAAACTTTCTTTTATAAAAGAAGGAAAATTGGAAGTAACTGCATCTGTTGAGGATGAAAACAGTATTTTGACTTATAAATGGAATATAAACGGTGAATTTGCAGATGAAACTAGGGAAATTACAGTGTCAAAACCCGGTGAATATTATTGTGTAATAACAAATGAAATTACAGGTGATAACATTGGAGAGGCAACAGCAAGCATTAGAACACCTAAATTGACTGTTGAAGTAGAAAAGCCTGTAATCAGTGGTTTTATTTACGGTGACGAACTTGTAGCCGATAACAAAGCTTTTGCTAAAGCCGGTGCAAGCTTGAAAATTCAAGTGAGTATTTCGGAAAGTGCCGGTGATTTAACTTATAAGTGGTTCAAAGAAAACTCTTTGATTTCTTCTGCAAATGGAGGAGCTTTGCCAATTACCGAATATGGAAACTATTATTGTGTGGTAACAAATCAGATTGCTGGCGAAGAATACAACGTAGATATTACGAGCGATAAAGTTGAAATTGCAGAAAACAAGATTTCATTTCAGGATGTAATTAACCGTGCAGAAGAAAAGTCAGCTTCCGGTTTGACTATCAGTGATACTGCAATTTCTTACGGTGAGGAAAAAATTGATTTAGGTGAAAAATTCGGCGATATGGTTTTTACCGGCGGTAATGCTGTAGTAAACAGAAGTTTGACGATTTCATCAACTAAAGATATAAAACTTTTGGAAAATTCGAATTTGGCGATAAATGTTGACGGCGTAAAGCTTGCCGGGCTTACATTGAGTAAGGTTGAAGCAACCAAATCATTGGGTAATGGCTCTTTGACCATTGCGGATTCCAAATTGAACGATCTTTTATTGAACGGTGGTGGTTACAACAGTATTCATCTGGAAGGTACAAACAATGTAACCAATGTAAGTTTTGGTAAGATAGATACGACAGAATACACACGTTTAAGCGTAGAAAACGGAAGTACAACGATTGCGAACTTGTCTGCAACTTCAAGCGGTATGATACAAGGTGATGTTACTGTTTATACGGTTACATCAGATAACTGGAGCGAGGTTAATATAAATTTGGCAATGCAAATATCCGCAAAAATTCCACTTCCCGAAGACACTATTGAAATCTTTTTTGGACAAAAGAATTCAGCCACTTATGAACCGAAATTTAAAGTATTGCTGAAAAAAGAAGTTACTCTTAATAAAAATTTCTTAAATCAAGCCGGACAAAAATTGTGGGGCGATGATTTCTACGGTTATACTTGGTTAAATATTAGTAATAATAAAAGTATTGATACTGCAACTTTAACTTCTAAAACAGTTGGTGATTTATTTTCTAATGCTCCAAAAATTGAACTGGCATGTGACGCTAAGGAAAAAGCTATTTTACTGCCACATATTGAACCGACGGAAAAATATATCAGCAGGAACAATGGAAAAACCTTTGTTCAGGCTGTAAAACAATTCCATTTAACGCATTATTCAAAATTGTACGATTCTCTTAATGATCATGAAAACAAGCTTGATATTAATGACCCGAAAAAAGTGGAATTGAAAACGACTCTGCTGGATTTAGGTAGCGATGACAATAAATATATTGATTTAAAAGGATATGAGAATGCTTTTTCCGTAGTTCATGACGATAACAGAAATGTTTACGCTACGATAGCTTGCGGAAATGTTACGAGTGACAGTGATTTAAGACGTTACGGACATTTTTATATAAAAATGCTGAAGGAAAAAGATATAACTAAGAACTTAAAGGACGGAGAAGTTGCCGAGGTGACAATGGAAAAGAAATTTAACTTGCCAACATATCTTACCGATTTAAGTTATTTAGGCGGTCAGGCTTCTGACTATGCCGCAGTCAATTCCGTAGTTGAATATTTCAAAACGGTAAAAAGCTATTCTTTCAACAATAATTTTGTTGCTTCATTCGCACGTTTGGCTGTAAATGCTGAAGGAACTAAACTGTACTTATTGACCGGAGCATACGGCAAGGACGTTGAGGGAAATACTTATAAGCTTTGTGTTTATGATTTGACAGATACCGGCGATATGTTTACTCCTGTTGAAGTTACCGTAGCTTGGCAGACAGGCGTACCACAGGCAATGGCATTGAGCGAGGATGGAAAGAAATTGTATGTGGCAGAAATGAAATATGGTCTTGATGGAGATGCTTTTAGACCGAATAATTATAGCAGCTGCATAAACGTTTATGATATATCCGGCAATTCAGCAACTTATTCAAGTAGTTTGATTAGTTATTCAAAGTTGCCTTATACTTTTGATATTGGTTATTATGATGCATCTGTGACTTTCGGTAAAATGCGTGTCGGTGTAAGTGATATGAAAATCGGAAACGGACATTTGTATATAACAACCGAAAATGTAAATCTACATGCTTTTGTAACAAGTAATGCAGGAAAATATAGCCACGGAGGTTTGACTATTGTTAATTTGCCATCCGGTGAAATAGAAAGTGGAAAAGAAGCAATCGGATATACTTTGGATGCTTGTCCTGATGATAGTGATGAATATAAATATTTTTATGGTCCGGCAAGAATACTTGCTGTAGAACCGAAGAAAATTATAATTCTTGATGACGGAAATATAACTGGCGAAACTGATTCTTGGCCGTTTAGTTTGCTTGGTACTGCTACGGGTGCTTGGTCGGAAACTTTCCTCAAGCAGAAAAACAGAGTTGCAGTGTATGATTTAGAATCAGAAACGTTGAACTTTGCAAATATGGGTTCTGAGTTTGGACTGTATTCTACTAGATATGTAGGTTCATTCTAAAATTAAGCGCAGAACAGAAAAATGAATGCACATTTAAAATTAACAGCGAAGTGAGAAAATCATTTCAATGTTTAGTTTTAAATGTGCATTTTTTATTGCAGACTTGTCAGTTTTTTTTGCGTAAATAAAAAAAATACCCACCGACCAATTTGACAACGTCAACAGCCGGTGGGCAAAAAGGAAAAAACTATTATAAAACTTCTCTTCTGGAAGATAACTGATAATTCCTAATAAGGCAAGAAACTTTTTAAATATTTATTCATATTTCAATTGTTTGGGGGCAATATCGCTTTTTGGTAACTGTTTTTTTTGTTATTGTCGAGAAAATGCCCGGACAATCTTTTGTAAATACTCGCAGCAGATTACCGTGTCGAGCAAAAAGTATGAAACACAGCGACTATTGAGCTTACCGAAATATTTGGTGTAAAGCAAGTACAGCAAGCAATGACATAATACATGAAATTAACGCTTATTTATTCATATCAATTGCCAACATTGCAATATCATCATCATTGGGCGTATTATTTTTGAATTTTATAATGTCATCGTAGATTATAGTGACAAAATCGCGCAGATTTTTATCCTTATTTGCTATTATCATTTCTTTTAATCTACTGCTGTCGTATAGTTCACGGTGCTCATTTCTTGCTTCTATAACGCCGTCCGTGTACATTATAAGCCTGTCGCCGGTTAAAAACTTTGTAGTTTTGGATTGGTACTCCAGATTTTTAATTACACCTACAACCGGACCGGTTTGCGACATTGTTTCCAGTGATGAATCAGAACGCAGTATGTACAAATCGTTGTGGGCTGCATTTACATAGTCAATGGAATGAGTGTTTGTATCTATAATGCAGTAGAATGCAGTAAAGTAATCTCCGACATCTTGAATCGCTTCGCAAAGTTCGTTGTTTACTGCTGCAATAACTTCTGACGCTTTCAGGTATTTCTTTGAATTTGTATTGAATGAGATTTTTGCCATTGTGGTAATCAACGCTGCCGGAACTCCGTGTCCGCATACATCGAGAATTACAACGCCCCATTTGTTTTCATTTATTTTGTGTACGTCATACAAGTCGCCGCCGATAGTTTCCATTGGTAAATAAAGCCCGTGGAATGAAAGATTTCTGGTTTCAGGGAAGACGTTTGGTATTAACGATGTCTGAATTTTTTGCGCCATTGCGAGTTCTTTTTTATTTTCCTCGTATGCTTTTTCCAATTCAACATTTTTATTATTCAATTCTTCGGTTCTGTTGCGGACTTGTTCTTCCAGATTTTCATTGTAGTTGTCAATCATTTGTACCATGTCGTTAAATGATTGTGCCAGTTCAGTGAATTCACCAAAAAAACCTTTTGTGTTTATTTGCAGCTTATAATTTCCCTTGCTTATTTTTTTTGTGGTTTCAGCAAGTTTATTGATAGGATTTGTCAATATTTGGCTGAAAAATATACTGATAATAGTGATTACTACAACGATTATAAGGCAGCTTACAATAATCCACAGCAGAACGTTGTAGATTGGGTCATAAATTTGCTTTTTTGGATGAAAATAAACCAATTTTGTTTTTGCAAATGCTGCATATCCTGAACATACAAGATAATTTATTCCTCTATAGCGAATAGAATGCGTGAGATTTACATCAAAATCATCAGTATCCAGCTGCGCCAGAATTTCCTTGGAACGCGGCATGTTAAGAATTTTTGGGTCTGTATTCAAAAGTTTATAATCATTAAAACCAATCTTATCTTCCTTTATATAGAAAGAATCGTCTTTATGCATAACGTATGATTTTTTCTTTTCATCATAATCGTAATCGTCTCTGAAAGAAGGGTGGTTGTAAGACAAAATATTGTTGAACTGATCCAAAATGTAGAGAGTTCCGTATTTTAAATTGTCTATATCTTTATACAAATCAGGAAGGAAATTCTTTTGTGTTACTAAAAAGAGCAGTTTTGTTATATCCGTTTTCTGCATGTTTTCGTTAGGTTTATATAAATAAAGAAACATTTGAAGATTTTCAGAGTCATATCCGGTAATAATGCCTTCTTCCGGTTTCCCGAATGTCAGATTATTGCCGCTGTTGAATGCTTCATCGAACAAACGGCTTGTTATCAGTTTATTTATATCTATGTTGTTGTTTGTAATGGAAAAAGAATAAAGCGTGTAATCTGTGTTTTTTAATGGGGAAGCTTTATCCAGTTCGGCAATGAAGAAGTTTCCCTGAAATTTTGATGTGGCATTTCTTGTTATGCTGCTGGGGGAGGGCATTGCCGAAATTTCACCTAAGCTTTCGATAAACCTTGCTTCTTCTGTCGCTGAAGAAAATTTTTGTGTGCTTACGAGTTTTTTGAAGTTGTCCATTTGAACAATGTCTGTGAATGACATTGAGTATTGCCGATAAATAAAGTCGATATTATTTGCTACTTGATTTAAAATTGTGGTGTTGAAAGTTTTGCTTTGTTCTTCTAGTTTATTGAAAAGTGTTATTGAGAATATTAAGGTAATTATAATAACAGGCAATATTGCAGTCGGTAAGCTTACAGCCAGAATCCTTTTTTTCATGGATATTTTCGCCATGCAAAGCTCCTTCTTTGTGTATCTATAGTGTTGAAAAAGTATTTCTGAATTTCGCTTAGTATACATTAAAATTGCGGAATAGAAAACTTAACAAAAAAGCTTTTCCGGTAAAAATATTTTTAGCTTAATCTGTTATTGTTTTTTTTATGTAAAATATTCCATACTGCATAATTTTAAATTGATTTCATTTCTCCAATTGTGATATACGAATAAAATTGAATTAACTTGTACAATTTTTTTAACTTAGAGAGGGAAATGAATATGTATAAAGACAAAAGATATATGGTTTTGACCAATTTAATTAAAAGCATTCGTGTTGATAACAATTTAACTCAAATCGAGTTGGCTGAAAAAATTAGAAAAGCTCAATCTTATATCAGCAAATATGAATCCGGACAAAGAAAATTAGATATTTTTGAAATTAAAGATATTTGCAATTCACTTGATATGAGTTTAGTTGAGTTTATTCAAAAATTTGATGAAGAATTAGCAAACTACGATAAATAATTATAACTATTAAATTATAGATGATAGAAAACTGTTTCTTTATAAAGTTGCTGCATATTTTATAAAGAAACAGTTTTTTTGTTTTGTATTATTGCTTTGCAAATGCATTTTCTACAGAAATTACTGGCGTATTTTGTATAAAGTATTTTGGGTTATTTTTATTATTCGATGTTATATGTAAATCTGCTGCATTGAAGTTTTCTATTTCCTCTTTTAAGAAATTTTCCAATGTTAATTTGCTTTTGGATGTTTTATATAAATTAATAAGGCTTAATTCAGTGCTTTTTTGAAAGTTTTTCCCGCTTATGGCTGAAAGAAAATTCATGCATGATGAAGCTTGATTAATAGACAACAGCAAGATTGCAACTTCAGCCAAAAAATTATGCGGTCTGTCGTTTTTAAAACGTTTAAACAGTTTTACTGCATTATCAATGTTTTTTTCGGCAATTAACGAAGCACACAAGAGCGGGAAAAAAGTTTTCTGTCTGAAATTTATTATATTGTTTTCGCATATCGCATTGCATTCTGCGTATCGTGACGATGAAAACAATATAATCGCTTTTTGGTACGATAAAGTTTTCTCTATATCATCAGTAAGCGGATTATTTTCATTTAATTCTAAGAATAGCTCAAATCCTAAGCAATTGAAGCGAAAAGCTTCTTCAAATTCTCCCAGTATTATTAAACAGTCGATTTTATTTAGAAGAGCTTCCATTGATTGCAGAATTTCAAATAGTTTGTTGAAAAAAAAGCTTGCAAGATGAAAATGTTCTGTATCTTTCAGTTTGTACGCCAGTGTAAAGAATTTTTCCTTTGAAGAAAAAGATTGAAATTTTTTCATGTCCAAACCGGATTCTTCCGCCAGTTTTGTCAGATTGTATCTTTCTTCATAAATAAGATATGCTTCGTCTAAATTGACCGTGTTTTTCACAATAAAAACTCCATATCGTAGGTTTAAGAAATTCTACTCTTTGCACTGAACTGTTTCAGTAATGAGAGTCGGTTTGTTTGTGTTGCCGGAAAAAATAATTTCTTGTTTCAGCAATTTTTCTGTTGCTCGGATATTATCTGGCTCGGAAATTAATGTCTCAATGTTTGCAATAAAAGATTGTTCATTATTAATTTTTGAAGTTTCTATAGACTTGATGAAATCTATGAAAGTATTTATCTGGTTTATTGAATGCATGTGAATGAGTGCTTCAGCAAGAAAATTGTATAACTGATTGTGAAAACGTTTAAGCAGTTTTTCTGCATCTTCAAAATTTCCCAGTGCAATTAATGTTGCACAAAGGAGCGTGAAAAAACGTTTTTGTCGTGATTTGATAATATAGTTTTCGCATACGGATAAACATTGAGCAAAATTTGCAGACAGAAAATAAATTTTAGCTTTTTGATAAGCCAATGCTTTCTCTATGTTGTCTGTGTTATCGGAAATTTCAGTTTCCAAAAAAAGCTCAAAGGCAATATTATTAAGTTGCAGCGCATTTTCAAATTTATTCATTGAAATCAAGCATTCTATTTTATTTGCTAATGCTTCAATTGACATAAAAGTTGTGAATAATTTATCAAAGAGAAAACTTGCAAAGCTGAATCGTTGCTCTTTTTTCAATTTATGTGCAAGTGCGGAGATTTTATCTTTAGTTGATAATGCTGCAAAGTTGCTTATCTTGTAATAAAGTGCCAAGTCGGTAAAATCTTTGCTGTATTTCTCATAAAACAGATTGAGTTCATTTTGATTGTTTGCCGAATTCACGATAAAACTCCCATGCATTTGAAATGCGGTTTTTAATTATATCGTTAGATGCAGTCATTAATGGAAAAGTCATAATGCACATCTTAGATACCTCTCTATTTACGGAATCGAACTACTAAAAATTTAAAAAAATGTGTAACTGTCGGCAGTTTAAGTATTATTCTAATATCTGATTAAAATATTTTTAATAACGAGCTTTTTTTTGAAAGAAATTGATATATTCTGTTAATTGTGCAATAACTACGATAATTTTTACAGGGCTATGGTGATAAGCGGTAATATGTTGTCAGACTATAAAATGGAAATAACTGAGCTTACGGGAAAAGCTGATGAGTATCGCAGTTTTTCCGGTTTAATTAAAGCCAGAGAGGATTTAGCGCACTTAACGGAAAAATCTAAAAAGGATGATTTCTGGGATGATCAAGAAGAAGCCGGCAAAATTCTAAAAAAAATAACTAAGTTGCAGAACAGAATTGTACCGTGGGATGATTTTTTTAAAGAAATAGATGATATGAATACGCTTTATGAAATGGCAGTTGAAGCTAATGCAAATGAGTATGAAGCGGAAATATCGGATTATATAAACAATTTGACAGATAAGCTGCATAAATTGGAATTTATGGAATTGTTGTCTGATGAAAATGATAGCTGCAATGCTATTATCAATATTCATCCGGGGGCAGGCGGAACGGAAGCTTGTGACTGGGGAAACATGTTGTACAGAATGTTTACTCGTTGGGCTGAAAGGCGTGGGTTTAAGATTGAAGTTCTTGATTGGCAAGATGGTGACGGTGCCGGAGTAAAAAACGTGACGGCATTAATCGAAGGTGATTATGCTTATGGTTTCTTGAAGTATGAATCGGGAATTCACCGGCTTGTAAGAATTTCTCCGTTTGATGCTAATGCACGCCGCCATACGTCATTTGCTGCGGTTTATGTTACTCCAGATATTGAAGATGAAATCGATATTGAAGTAAAGCCGGAAGATTTGCGTATTGATACTTACAGAGCCGGCGGTGCCGGTGGACAGCATGTTAATAAAACCGATTCAGCTGTTCGACTTACTCATTTGCCGACAGGAATTGTTGTTCAGTGTCAAAATGAGCGGTCTCAATTAAAAAATAAAAGCACTGCGATGAAAATTTTGAAAGCAAGGCTTTATGATTTTTATAAGAAAGAACAGGAAGCTGAAAAAGAGAAAAATAATCCGGAAAAAAAGGATATTGCTTGGGGATCTCAGATTAGAAGTTATGTATTTCAGCCGTATACTATGGTAAAGGATCATAGAACAAAAATTGAGAGCGGTAATATTCAGGCGGTAATGGATGGAGATATTGACAGCTTTATTGATGCGGAGCTTAAAATGTTCTGTTTAAAATAATAATTTAAATATTTTTGCTTGAAAAATGTTTGAGTTATGTTTAGAATAAATTAAATAATTTGGATGGGATAGGATTATGGCATCTAGGGTTCTTATTGTTGATGATTTAGCTTTTATAAAACTTATAATTAAGGATACTCTCGAAAAAACAGGGTTTGAAGTTGCCGGAGAAGCATCAAACGGTGTAGAGGCAATTGAACAATACAAAAGGCTGCACCCTGATATTGTTTTAATGGATATAACAATGCCTAAAATGGATGGGATTCAGGCTCTTCAGGAGATTGTTAAAATAGACCCACAAGCTAAGGTTATTATGTGTTCAGCCTTAGGACAGCAGAAGCTGATTATTCAGTCTATTCAATTGGGTGCAAAGGATTTTATAGTTAAACCTTTTAAACCGGAAAGAATTGTGGGTGCGATCAAAAAAGCATTAAACATGTCTTAATGTTCATAAAGAAAATATATTTTTTATTTTTATCGTTATGTTTTTCGTCGGTTCTTCTTTTTTCCGAAAAGATGCCTAATTTCTTTTTGGAGAAAGAAGAATCTGATTTTTTAAATAAATTGTTCACTGTTGATATAGGAATAATGAGGTTTAAAAAAAATGGAAACATTAATGATATTAAGCCTTTAGACTCTGAAGAGATTATGAATTCATTTAAAAATGAATTTGAACTTATTCAAGCAGTCAAACTTTCAGATGAAGAAGCCCTACTAAAAGCTTGGAGTTTTTTTAAGAAAACTTCAACGTCTACTTCAGTAAATATTGACAGTGTGCTGGAAGACCAGATTCGTTACCAAAACGGTAGTATTTTTTCAAAGAAGAAAGCGGTTAAGATTGTCTTAACAAAGATGAGAGCGTCTTCAGATTACGTTTCAATCAGCAATAAGTGGTATGAAAATTATCAAAGACCGGTATTTTCTTTAAATGTGCTGAAATTTATTGAACGTCAAGTAGTCCCTTATAAAAATATTTGTGAAAATTCTTCCAGTTCTGTTGATTTTCTTGTAACTGGAGAAATTGAGAAAATAGAGCAAGGATATTTGGTTTCTGTAGAATTTTATTCCCATCTTGCAGACAAAGTTTTTTACAAAGGTGCTTTTGTTTGCCACAAGGAATCAATTGCCGGAGATGTTTCAAATTTCATCAAACGCAATGCATCTAAAATATTTAAAGTTAATTATGCTACTTTAGAATTAGACACAAAAAAAGATGAATGCGAAATTTATGCAGATTATTCATATTTAGGAAAACAAAGGATAACACTTGATTATATTGTTCCGGGAAAATATTTATTTTCTTTTTTAACAAAAGGAAGCGCGGCGTATAAAGAAGTTATTGAGGTTTTTCCAAATGAGGAAAAGAAAGTTCTTGTAAAACCGGAACTACATCAATATTTGCAGACGGTTTTTTTCAATATTGAGCCTGCAGGTACAAAAATTTTTGTTAATTCTCAATTTAGAGGAATTACGCCGTTTTGGGATTCACTGCCGGAAGGAGAATATATTTTGTCGACAAAGACGGATTCTTATCACCAAGATTACCGATATTCTTTCAATATTAAGGAAATAAAAGATGATGATTTGAATTTTTCATTTCATTTAATGACTAAAGATTTGTCGAAAGAATTTAAAGTGAAGAAAGGTCTTTATTATTCCGCATTTTGGAACTTTACATTTTCTTTGGTTACAACAATTCCTTTAGTAATAATAGCAACTGATTATTATAACAAAGCGTCATTGTCTAGTGAGTACTATACAAATTATGTGAAATCAAAAATGGAAACAGATCCTGATTATTCTGCGGTTCCATTTATAGAAACAGACTACGGAAAAGAAATTTATAATCTTTCGGAAGCATTGCGTTTTTTATCTATAGGCATTGCTGTCTATACAGTATTGTCACTAGGGTGGCTGTTTTATTCTCTTTTTGATTATATAAATATCCTAGAGAAAAAAGATTTTATCCCATTGCTTTCTTTCTATTCAACAAATGATAAAAGTACACTTTCTATAGGCGGAAGCGTTTCTTTGGGGAAGAGGAAAAATTCTAATATCAGATAAGACTTACCGTTCCATCAGGAGAAATACCGATTATTGCGCTGCATTGAATACATCTGAATTTGCCGGATTTGCTTGCTTTTAATTTTTTTCCACACGCCGGACATTCAAAAACTTTAGGAAAGCATGATTTTGCTTCTGTTGATATTCCTAAAACTTTTAAACCCTCATCTAAGCTGTCAGTTACAGTAAAAAATTTAGAGAAACCGAGCAACTGGAAGATTTCCATGACTTTTTGCTGTAAATTTGCCAATACGATAGTTCCGTTTTTTTCCTTTACAGACTTTAAAAAGACCATGAATGTTCCTACTCCAGTAGAAGAAACATAAGTCAGCTTTGAGCAATCAAATATAATTTTGGAATACGAAGAAATTATATCAAGGACTTCTTTTTGAAGATCAGAGGAGTTGTATGTATCAATTAATCCATCAAGTTTAAGAATAACTGCTTCAGAATCACCGGTAGTTTCTTCTGTATTCAACTTTAATGAATCTTTTATATTAATAGATTTCTCCATTGTGTTCTCCAAAAAATATACTGCAATTTAAAGTTTTAATTGCAGTATATTTTTTTTAGGATTCAAAATCAAGATTTTCTCAATCTTTTCTTTTCTATTTCATACTGAGCCGCAGCCAGCCTTGCGATAGGAACTCTAAGTGGCGAGCATGAGACATAATTTAAACCTATAGAAGCAAAGAATTTTACTGAAACAGATTCTCCGCCGTGTTCACCACAGATTCCTAGATTAATATCCGGTCTTGTTGCACGACCTTTTTGAACTGCCATTTTTACCAATGAACCGACGCCTCTTTGATCTATAGATTGGAATGGATCATCCTGGAAAATTGCGGCTTTCTTTTCATCGATATATTCAGGTAAAAATTTTCCTGAATCGTCACGTGACATTCCCAAAGTCATTTGCGTCAAGTCATTTGTTCCGAATGAGAAAAATTCTGCATATTCGGCAATTTCATCAGCGAGCAGTGCGGCTCTCGGAATTTCAATCATTGTACCGACTTTGTATGTAATAGAAGAATTGTATTCTTTTAATATTTTGTCTGCTACAGCTCGAACTTTGCTTTCCAGCAAATGAAATTCTTTAGCATCAATTATTAATGGAATCATTATTTCAGGATGTACTTCAATGCCGTTTTTTTCACATTCACACGCAGCTGTTATAATTGCGGTAACTTGCATTTCCAAAATTTCAGGGTATGTAATTGCAAGTCGGCAGCCGCGATGTCCAAGCATTGGATTTGTTTCCTTTAATTGATGAACACGAGCAGTAATTTTTTCAACGTTAATATTTAATTCATCAGCAAGTTTCTTTTGCTGTTCTAAAGTTTGCGGTGCAAATTCATGCAAAGGCGGGTCAATTAAGCGAATAGTAACCGGACAGTGATTCATCGATGTAAAAATGCCTTTGAAGTCATCGGTTTGGAACGGAAGCAATTTTGCCAATGCGTTTTTGCGTTCTTCCAAACTGTCTGCTACAATCATTTCCTGAATTGCCATTCTTCGTTCTTCAGAGCCGAAAAACATGTGTTCTGTTCTGCATAAACCGATACCTTCGGCTCCTAATTTTCTGGCTGCATTTGCATCTTCCGGGCTGTCGGCATTAGTTTTTACTTTTATTTTTCTGATTTCATCAGCCCATTTCATTATTTCATAGTAAGATTTAGGCAATTCCGGAATGCATAATTTCAATTTTGTTTTGTAAATGTAGCCGTGAGATCCGTCCAACGTAATTTCGTCGCCTTCTTTGATTGTATGTTTGCCGATAGTGAATTCTTTTTTGTCATAATCGATTTCTAAAACACCGCAGCCTACAATACAGCATTTTCCCCAACCGCGTGCAACAACGGCAGCGTGTGAAGTTTTACCGCCGGTTGCTGTTAAAATACCTTGTGCAACGTGCATTCCGCCGACATCTTCCGGAGAAGTTTCCTTTCTTACCAGTATAACTTTTTCTTTTTTTGCAGCTAATTCTTCTGCCTTTTTTGCAGAGAATACAACTTTTCCTGTTGCCGCACCCGGAACCGCATCTATTCCGTGACCGATGTAACATTCTTTCAGCTGCTCTTTTTGTGAAGGATCAATAACAGGATAAAAAATCCCTTCTATATCATTAGGTTTGATTCTTTCTACAGCTTCTTCTTTTGAAATCAGCCCTTCCTGAACTAAATCGTAAGCAATAACGAATGAAGCTTTCGGAGAACGCTTACCGCTGCGGCATTGGAGCATGTAAAGTTTATTGTCTTCAACTGTAAACTCCAAGTCCTGCATATCTCGGTAATGATGTTCAAGTTTTTTTCTTACATTCACGAGTTGATCGTAAAGGATTGCATTCTTTTTGTGCAGCTCATCCAGCTTCATAGGAGTTCTGATTCCGGCAACAACATCTTCACCTTGTGCATTAACAAGATAATCTCCGTAAAAAATATTTTCTCCGGTATTAGGGTCTCTTGTAAAACAAACTCCTGTTCCACTTGTTTCGCCCATATTTCCGAAAACCATCTGCACAACATTTACGGCTGTTCCGTAGATATTTGAAATTTTTTCTACTTCACGATATTTGACAGCTTTTTCTCCCATCCAAGAGTGGAATACAGCGTCAATAGCTCCCCAAAGCTGTTTCATCGGATCTTGCGGAAAATCTTCTCCCAACTCATTTTTGTAGACAGCTTTAAATTTTTCTACAATGTCTTTTAATTCATCAGTATTTAAATCAGTATCTGCGACTTTTTTATCTGCTGGAATATTCAGTCGACTTCTTGTTTTTATATTTTTTGTTTCTTCAAATATTGAATCAAATTTTTCTCTGGCAATATTTTTTGCAGTAGAACTGTACATTAATATAAAACGTCTGTATGCATCATAAGCAAAACGTTTATTTTGAGTCTTTTTTGCCAATCCCAGAACGGAATTATCATTTAGCCCAAGGTTTAAAATAGTTTCCATCATTCCCGGCATAGAAATTGGTGCACCGGAACGCACGGAAACAAGCAGCGGATCTTCCGGATCTCCGAGTTTTTTGCCGACAATTTTTTCCAGATTTTTTAGATTTCTTTCTACCTGTTCCTCCAAACCGTCCGGGTATTGGTTGTTGTTCTTAAAGAAAAGATTACAAACCTCGGTAGTTATCGTAAAACCGCCGGGAACGGGAAGACCGATTCGAGTCATTTCCGCAAGTCCGGCACCTTTACCGCCAAGTAGGTTTTTCAAATCCCCATTTCCTTCGGCGATTTTGTTTCCGAAGAAATAAACATATTTCTTATTGTTTACCATGTGTCCTCCTTGTATATCTTCAAAAATTATATTGCTTTTGAAAAAAATAGCAATCTTGAAATGAAAAGGTGAAAGTTTGAACTTTTTTTTGATTAAAATTGGCATTAGGACAAAAAAAAGACTTCTCCGAATAAACATCAGAGAAGCCGAGGTTTAAGAAAATTTTTTGAAGGATTTTTATGACTCCATAAACGCCCTTAATTTATCACTTCGAGACGAATGACGTAAGCGAACTAACGCTTTTTTTTCAATCTGGCGAATTCTTTCTTTTGTCAAATCGTACTTTTCGCCTATTTGTTTTAAACTCATTGATTTATTACCGTTCAGTCCGTAACGATATTTGATAATTTGTTTTTCTTTCTCAGTCAACGTATTTAAAACTTTGTTAATAGCTTCGTGCAGTGCTTGTTTTTCCACTTCTTTTTCCGGAGTATCGTACTTTTCATCAGTGATAAAATCAGAAATGCACGATGAAGTTTTTTTATCTTCATAAGCCGGAGTTTCCAAAGAAATTGTTTCTCTTGAAACATTTAGCAGATGTTTAACCAAATCCTTATCCATTGAAAGTTCCTTTGCAATATCTTCGGGAGTCGGATCTATATTATCACGTACTTCCATAAGACGCTTTGTCTTTTCAATCTGCACAAGTTCATTTGCACGATTTAACGGCAGTCTTATAGCTCTGGAACGTTCGCATATTGCCTTTAAAATTGCCTGACGAATCCACCAAACAGCATAACTGATGAAATGGAATCCGCGTTCAACTTCAAATTTATCAATGGCAGTGATTAAACCCATGTTTCCTTCATTAATTAAATCGGATAAAGGAATTCCGCGATTTTTATATTTTTTTGCAACAGTAACAACGAAACGTAGATTTGCTCTGATTAATTTTTCTTTTGCTTTTTGGTCTCCGTTTCTTGCTGCGGCAGCTAAAGTTTCTTCTTCTTCTCTTGTTAATAAAGGAATTTTACTGATTTCATTTAAGTAATAGGATAGCGGAGAACTTCCTTTGTTTTCAGAATAAATAATTTGTTTTGCTTCGCTCATTTTTGATACCTCATACATACTTTAGCATTAGAAATGCCAATGATGAAAATAATCGTGTAACTTATTTATATATAACAAATTACGCTATTTAATGAAAATTCTTAAATTTACAAGTTGTGTAATTATTGGACATTTTTTTAGTTCTTGAGAAAAAACGTTTGAAAAGTGTTCCTAAATTACACAACTTTTCTTTTTACAAAAATTATTTTGTGCTTCTTATTGTAACAGTGCGCGATTCTGTGCTGTTTTTATGGATGAAAATGCATTTTTTTGAAGTATTTCCCTGAATATCAAATAATTTTTCATCTCTGGCGTTAAGCTCGGTGAATAGTTTTTTATGATAAGCAGTGGCTTTGTATCCCTCAAGAGAATTTTTATTTCCGTCATAATACGCAAAAGAATCTACGGTTTCGCCAATATGCGAAGTTATATGCATAAAACCGGCTGTCTTTGGCAGTCTTTTGTTCCAGCAAATTACATAATGATTTTTGTTGTTTAATTTTTGTACAACCGGATTTTCATCTTCTGTAAGCTTAAAAATAAAGCGGATAATTTCCTTTTCTGCCAATAAGACAGACGGCAATTCTATTGTAAAAAACTTGGAACGATGAAAAATATGAAGTGCATAGCCATGAGTACTTCCGGCAGAAATGCAATGCAGCTCTAACTTCTGCGAAAATTTTTTCGTATGCTGCAGGCGAATCTGTGAAAAACTCAGGTTGCTCGGATTCCTGTTTAAGTATGGAATTGCGGCAGTGACAGTACTTGAATTATCGGATGTGTCTACAGCGGTCAGCAGAAGTTTATCGTTTATGCGGCGGTCGTTTTGGTAACTCTCAAAAATTTTGCTTTCTACATAGATGTTTGCAATCGGAAAGCTGTTTTCAAAATGAAATTTTTCCTCCTTAGGTGTTGTGAGAGTCAGTGCTTTCAAAGGCTCGTCGAATTGAAAAATTATTCTGTCATCTGGAGAATAAAAAGTTCCGCAAAATATCGGAGCATCAAAGTCGATTATAGCCGGTGCCTTTTGAAAGCAGCTGCATAAAGATAAAAATTGAAGAATTAAAAAAAAATTTCTCATACTAATTATAAATGCTTTTTTTTCTTTTTTGCTGCACGTTTTTGATGAAAATCTGCACTTTTTTCCCGGAAGCACGCAAATGAGTACAAGTGACAGACCTTAATGCTAAAATGGAATATAGGTCTTGGGCTTCGGCTTGCAGCCGGTCATACTGGGATATCACTTTACTTCAAAGTGCGTAGGGTTTGCACTTGCTTCAATCTGTATTTTGCCATGTAAGTCGGCGACAAGGCTGAATGTGTGGCTGAGTGCCATGTCTGACGGTTGGATAAATGGCAATTCGCAGCCGTTGGCTGCGTTAAGTGCCACTTTTTTTCAAAGTGCGTTGGCTTGTGCTAGTTCAAATGGCAATTTGCCGATTTCATCGGTGAGGTAATGCAACTTTGTCCAAAGTTTTTGACATTTTTACTTCAATCTGTATTTTGCGGAACAAGTTCGCAGCAAAGTTTCGTTTTAAGTTAAAACGTGGTAAAAATTAGGAGAGGGAAACCACCTCTGAGTTGGCGAAGCCCGGAGTTTTCCCTCTCCTATGACCTCTCCCTTCCTTAGGCACGCCAACTTTTTTTGTTCAAAGACATTCAGCTGGCAAGCAGCATAAGGGACAGACTTCAATACTAAATTAGAATATAGGTCTGTCCCCAGCTCCCAATCACAAAAATTTTCACTTTTTTTCCGAATCTTGTAAGCACTTTTGATGCTTTTTCGCATTATATGTATATAGAAGCAACAGAAAAAAATTGCTTCTTAATCTGTAAGCAAGGAAA
>JBNMHA010000005.1:0-45356 GCA_050872545.1 Spirochaetales bacterium
CAATACTGCAAGCGGACTGCTTTGTCCGCTTGCAGTATTGCTTCCAGATGAAGAATCAGCTTTTCCGTCAGTGGCGTTACTTCCAGATGAAGAACCGCTCTGTCCGTTAGCAGCTTTGCTTCCAGTGGAAGAACCGCTTTGTCCGTTTGCAGAGTTGCTTCCAGATGAAGAACTTGCTTGTCCGTTGGCTGCGTTGCTTCCAGATGAAGAACCGTTTTGTCCGTCAGTTGCGTTGCTTCCAGATGAAGAACTGCTTTGTCTGTCGGCAGCATTGTTTCCAGTTGAAGAAGCTGCTTGTCCGTTAGCGGCGTTGTTTCCTGTTGAATTACCATTTGGAAATGGCGGCGGAACAATTAAAGACAATTGTTTCTCAATATTTTCTTTTTCTTCTTGTGTTTTTTGTTGTGACAGATATTCTTCTAATAATTTTGTAACTTGATTTATTTTTTCATTCAATTCTTGATTGCTTGAGTAAATAAGAAATTTTTTCCAACTGTTTAATGCTTCTTCCAGTCTGTCTTGGTGATACAGCATTATTCCATTCATATAGTAAGGATTAGGAAGTGTAGGATTTAATTTGTTTGCAATAAGATTGCATTCAATTGCAGCTTCAGCCATATTTTGGCGGTAATATATAATTGAAAGATTGTAGTAATATTCTGATTTTTTTTCATCATTCGCTACGTATGAAATTGCTTTGCGCATTGCTTGAACTGCGGCAGTTTGGTTGCCTCGTTCTGATTCTACAGAACTTAGAAGTGCGAAAGCTTCATGATTTTGAGGATTTCTGTATAAATATTTGTTCAATTCTTTTGCTGCATTATCCCATTGTTGAGTGTATACATAATTGTAGACTATATTTTCCAATGAATCGGCAAATGTCATAATCGGAATAAAAAACAGCACAGTGAGTAAGAGAAAACGTTTCATTGTTATTTTCCTGATACAAAGAATCCTTAAAAATAGTTTTTATTATACGAAAACTAATTTATTTCATCGGATAAAAAAAAAAGTTTGTTAGAAAGTTTTGCAAACACTGTACTGTTTATATGGTTAAACTTTTATTATGCGCATAGAATTTGGTTTCATTTGCAAATTCGCAAGATTCACCGTTTCACCGCAGAGCAAGTCAATACCGTTTTGCTGCAATTTTAGATTTAAAGTTATGCTGTTGAAGTCACAGTTAAATGCGGCAATTATAGTTTCATTTTGAAATTTTCGCATGAATGCAAATTGTTTTGATGAAACAAAAAGTTCTTTGTAGTCTCCGTTGTAAAGTGCTGCATTTTGTTTTCGTATCTGTACAAGTTTTGAAATCTGTTCTGTTAATTCAGAGAATTTTAATTTATCGAAAGCAGGGCGTAGTTGTTTATCGTTTCCGTTTTCCTTTTTACCCAATGTACCGAACTCACTGCCGTAATAAATTGACGGGATTCCGGGTGACGTAAGTAATAAGCCGTATGCCAGCGGCAAATGTTCCTGATGTTTTAATGTACTTGCAATTCTGTTGACATCATGGTTATCAAGAAAGTTATACATTGGAATTTGCTTGTAAATTCCGTTTTGTCCGAATTGACGATTAAGAGAATATGCTATTTCAAAAAAATTATTGTCATTAAGGCTTGACCAAGAACCTTTATACAACTCGTAATTTGTAACGGAATCAAGTCCGGCTTCTTTTACCCAACGGCTGTAGTCTCCGTGAACAACTTCGCCCACAAACCAAAAATCATGCTTTTCATTGCGGCACCGTTGAGACAGTTCACGCATAAAGTTAAAGTCGAGTACATCGGCAGCGTCGAGGCGCAATCCGTCAATATCGAATTCTTTTATCCAATGCAATGCTGCTTGTATCAAATGTTCTCTTATTTCGCAGTTTTTCAAATTGTATTTAACAAGATTTTGGCAGCCAGCCCATCCTTCATAAGAAAAGCCGTCATTATAGCAATTATTATTGTTGAAATTAATGTTTAAGTACCAGTCGGTATATTTAGAGGCGTTTCGTTTTTCCTTTATGTCTTTAAATGCGAAAAAGTTTCTGCCGGAATGATTAAAAACTGCATCCAGAATAACGCTTATGCCGGCGGTGTGAAAATTGTCGACTAAAGTACGCAGTGTTTCGTTTGTTCCGAGCCGTCTGTCTACGTGATAATAATCAACAGTGTCGTATCCGTGACTTTCAGATTCAAATAATGGTCCTAGATAGACTGCATTTATGCCAAGTTGTTTTAAATGTTCAATATTGTCGGATATTTTTAAAAGGGACGGAACTGCCGAGCTGCAATAGTCATTATTTTCCGGAGCACCGCAAAAACCTAATGGATAAATGTGATAGAAAATTGAATCATTTGAAATTGTCATATTTATACTCCTGTGTTTTTTTATTGTTAATTAAGTTATATACCATTAGGTATATAAAATCAAGCAAAGATTCTATTAAAACGTTGAAAAGTTACATTATTTCTTTTATATTGCGTCAAATAAAAAATGCAGGAGTTCTGATTTGAAGAATGAAAAAAATGATAAGAAGGAAATGAATCTTGCCTATGGTGGGCAGGCTTTAATAGAAGGTGTTTTAATGCGAAGTCAGGAAGGCTATGCTTTTACTGTCAGAAAACCTGATAAAACTTTGCATAAAGAGTATCATCCATGCGTGTCGTTGGGAAAAAAAATAAAGTTTTTAGGTCTGCCGTTTATTCGTGGAATCGCTGGTTTTTGTGAAAATCTGTATTTCGGAATGAAAATTATTAATCGTTCTGCGGAAATTGCTTTTCCGGAAGAAACAACATCAGATTCCGGAGAAAAAAAAGAAAGCTCAACATTTGCAATGATTTTGACTTATGTGCTTGCTTTTGGTCTTGCTATGTTGCTTTTTGTTGCAACTCCGTATTTTATTACCAGCTTGTTCAAACTTGACCACACAAAAAGCCCGTTTGCTTACAATTTGGTTGCCGGTATAATCCGCATGTTTTTTTTCTTTATTTATTTGTTTTTAATTTCATTCTTAGAAGATACGAAGCGTTTGTTTGGTTACCACGGAGCAGAGCATAAAACAATCAACACTTATGAAGCAGGGAAAGAGCTTTCGGTAGAAAATGTTCGCGAATCATCAAGACTGCATCCGCGCTGCGGAACTTCATTCATTTTTATCGTTTTTTTAATTACGATTGTAATTTTTCCGTTTTTTAATATTTTCTTTAATCAGTTTGATTGGTATCTTAATGCACATAGAAGTTTGCAGAAGTTAATAATAATTGTTTCACATATTATTATCGGAATGCCTATAGTTTCTTCTATAAGCTATGAATTGCTGAAACTTTCTGCAAAGTATGAGAAAAATCCGATTGTTAAATTATTTGTGTTGCCCGGACTTTTCTTCCAATTATTTTCTACAAGAGAACCTGATGACAGTATGATTGAAACTGCTATTTCCAGTCTCCAAATGGTTATAAATAAAGGGGAAAATCCTGATGAATAAAATGACAAAGACTGTAAGTAAAAAAACAATTCTCGGTATCTACTTTATTATTTTTGGTGTATTGGCAATTTTTCAGTTTTTTTTTGCGACATTTACCATTTCAATGATGTTGTGTGCTTTTTTATTGGTTATAGGCATTAACTTTGTGATTATTGCTCTTGTAAACAAAAGCAAAAACGGTCTTATGTTTATTTTTGGAGGCGATTTGATTTTTATAATGATATATTCGCTTTTTTGGTTGATTTTTAAATTTGAAATAGAAGAAACTTGGCCGCTGATTCCGTTATGCTGCGGAATAACTTTTTTACTTTATTATTTTTTAATTAATCGAAAGAGTTCCGGAATTTTCATTTCAGGAGTGTTTATTACATTACTGTCGATTGTTTTATTTTTCTTTTCCATTGGTTTTTTCCCAAAGGATGAAGAGCTGTTCGAGGAAATTTTATTCTTTTTTGTAACATTGAGTTTTATTGCTATAGGTTTCTTTTTACTGCGAGTAGGACGAAAAGAAAAACTTGGCAGCGGCAGTGATGAAGATGAAAGTGAATAGTAGAATCGCCGTTTTTGCAGTCTTTTTGTTTTCGGCAGTTTCGTTTTGCAGCGCAGATTCATTACGATTAAAAAACGGTGAATTGTTGAAAGGTAAGTTGGTATCGTATTCACCTAAGGTCGTTTTGTTTGATATAGAGAACAATTCAGTATTTAAATTTCCTACTGAAAATATAGATCTTTTGATTCTTTCTACATCCGATGTTGTAATTCAGTTGGCAAAAAAGAATTCCGGAGTTTCGTCTTTTGAATTGGTTGGAATTACTTCAAAATCTCTCTATTTAAAAGATGGGGAACGTCTGTTTTGTTTTAATACGGAACCGGACAGCGATATTGTGTTTTCTCTTCAAAATGAAAAGATTAGCGTAAGTTTTTATGAAAGTGAAATTGATAAATTGAGTTCTAAAGAGTTATGGAACAGAATTTTAATAGCTTCAAACAGTAAAAATATAATCGATTGGGTTGATTTCAGTCAGTTTGATTTGGAAACAAGCAATGTTTTGTTCTATGAAGATATGTGGAATGTTATGAAAAAATATTTTCCATCAAAATTTCATAATCTTTTATGGCAACTGATGGAATGCTATACGGATATGGAAAAGAATATTGCTGTTTTTGCTGATAAAAGTGATTTCCCTGTTACTCAAAAAGAATTGCGTGAAGATTTTCTTTTCAGAGTTTATCGTTTATTGGGAAAAATGAATTGTGACTAGTTTTTATCCTTGTTATTTCTTTTTTGCGTCTTCATCGGCAAAATGTTTTTCCAGCAGGATTTTCCATACATCAATTTGTTTTTTGCATGTTTCAACTTTTTCCGGATCGCCTAATATGCTTACGATTCTGTACAATGCGCATTGAAAATCAATAGCTCGTTTTAAGTCTTCAGGGTCTTTTCCGCTTAGTTCATATTTTTCACGATACCTTAATGATACTTGCAGCAGCATTTTTTGTATCATAGCAATGTGTGCACGACGGACGTTGTAGCCTTCTTCTGTCGGATTGTCTAATTTTTGGTAACGGCGCAAATCAAACATATTTTTTGCAAGAATCGCAAATCGAGAATCAGCATTGAGAAAAGCCCATTTCCATTTACTGTTTTCACCGAAGTTGTTTTGTATTATGTCACAGCAGTAACCGATTTGACAGAGTAGCTCGTATTTTTCCGAATCGGTCATTTCTGACAGCAGAGCTAATTGTTTTTCGTAATCGGAAAATGGAACATCGAGATAGTTTGTAACAATTTTGCTTAGATTAATAATAACATCCGATATGAATTGTCGTGCTTTATCTAGGAACAAAGTATTCTTTACATCAAGAAAGTCAACACTGACTTCATTCATTGCACAAAATATTCCTATTTCTTGAAGCAGAAGTTTTGATATTTTTACTTGCGTGTATGAAGCTGTTTCCTGAGGTTCACTTACAGCTTTGAGTTTCAATGCTTTTATTTCTTTTTCAATCTCTTCAATTTTCTTTTTGTAAAAAGCAATATGCTCCTGATATTTGACACGCTGCTCATTTGTTACTTTTGCCATAAAAACAATCCTCTTTTGATTTGCTCTTTTTACAATATCGGTTTTATAGCAGAAAGATTAATCTAAAGAAAAATATTTTTATCAGTTTTCAGAACTATTCAGTAATTCTGCTGCATGAGAACGACTGGCTTCTGTTATTGTACCGGATAGCATTCTTGCTATTTCATCTATTTTTTCATTTTTGTTCAGTTCTTTAATAAATGAAATTGTTCTTCCGTTGTCCGTTTCTTTATGAATCAAGAAGTTTTTGTCTCCGCCGACAGCAATCTGCGGTAAATGAGTTATACAAATAATCTGCTTTTCTTTTGCTAATTCTTTGATTTTATTGCTTACATACAATGCTACTTTTCCGCCGATTCCGACATCAATTTCATCGAAAATCATAGTTTTTACACTGTCATCTTTTCCTAAAATAGATTTTAATGCCAATATAATGCGGCTTAATTCTCCGCCGGAAGCAATTTTTGTAAGTGGTTTTACTGGTTCACCTTTGTTTGGAGAAATTAGGAATTCAACTTTATCTATTCCGTTGGAAAACATTTTATATTCAAAAAGCGGATTTTCTGATTTTTCCTGTTCTATTTTAATTTCAAAAACTGCATCAGACATTCCGAGTCCTTGCAGCTCATTCTTTATTTTATTTTCCAGTATTGATTTTTTTTCACTGCGAATCGATGAAATTTCGAGTGCAGCTTTTTTGTATTCCTCAACTGCGTTCTTTAAATCCAGATTCAGTTCGTCTTTGCGGTCGGATTGGTGATTAATGCCGGAAAGTTCTTGTTTAGCTTTTTCAAGATATTTCATCACATTGCTGTAGTTGCCGCCGTATTTTCGCTTTATTTTTTCCAGACATTCACTTCTTTCAATGAGTTCGTCAAGCGATGATTGATCGTATTGAATTGAAGACATTTTGTGAGAAAAGTCAGAATAAAAATCTTCCAGTTTGTAATAAATATCTTCAAGGCAGGCAGCATCTTTTTCAAATTGCGAATCAAGTTCGTTTAATTGTGAAAGTTGAGTTTTTGCAATTTTTACCGCATTTACCGCACCTTCGCCGTTTTCACCGAGAAGCGATTGAATTTCAGTGCCTAATGCCATTACTTTTTCCATATTTGACAGTCGTTTTATTTTACCGGCTAAATCTTCATCTTCACCTTCTGCAAACTGCGAACTTTCAATTTCTTCAATTTCGTATTTTAATAGTTCGATTCGTTTGTCAATATTTTCATCGATTGTGTTCAATTGAGTAAGCTCGTTTTGAATGCTGTTGATTTTTTTCCATATTGAAGAACATTTGCTGACTTTATTTGTAAGTTCCAAATATTTATCAAGGTATAAAATATGTGATTCTTTGCGGAGCAAGCCTATTCCTTCGTGCTGACCGTGAAAGTCGAATAAAACCGATGCAATAAAAGAGAGTTCTTTACTGGTAACTTGAGTTCCGTTTATGAATGAGCGTGATTTTCCGCTGCTTAATAAATGTCTGCGCAGTATCAGTTCATCATTTTCTATTGCAATGCTTTGGTCATTCAGAAAATTATATATATCCTGATTGTTGTCTAAGGTAATTGTAGCGCAGACAGAAGCTTCATTCACACCTGTTCTGATTTGTTCCAAACTTGCACGATTTCCGAGCAGTACAGACAAAGCTTCTATTAATATAGATTTTCCGGCACCGGTTTCTCCGGAAAGTATGTTTAAACCGGGTGAAAAATGTAACTCACTGTTTTCGATTAATGCAAAATTGCTGATTGATAAATCTGTAATCATTAAACACTCCATCCCAGTTTTTCTTTCAAAATTTCAGAGAAAATCTTTTTAGTTTTTACAATTGTTATGCTCTTTCGCGATTTAGTGAACGAAATTTGTCTGCATTTATTAAGCTGAATCGTTTTCTGACCATCTAAAGTAACTTGTATCGGTACAGAAGAGCTGCCGAAGTTTACAGAGACTTCTCGTTCTATCGGAATAATATATGGGCGAATTGTAAGTGTATGCGGACAAATTGGTGCAAGAGAAATTGCATGAAGCGAAGGGTGGAGAATCGGACCGCCGGCACTTAAATTGTATGCGGTAGAACCGGTTGCTGTACTTACAATCATTCCGTCTCCGCTGAAATCATAAATTTGGTGTCCGCATGAAGAAACTTTTAAATCTAAAATTCGTGAAATTCCTCCATGGGAAATAACGCCTTCATTTATAACTGTATAAGTTTTATTTTGCCCATCGATATCCACATCCAATGCATCCAATTGTTCATACGTGCATTCATTTTTCAAAAACATATCCAAATACATTTCAAAATCTTTTGGTTCAATTCGCATATTAAAGCCGATATTTCCCATATTTACACCGAATATCGGAATTCCGGTTCCGGCAAATACTCTGGAACAGTATAAAAAAGTACCGTCGCCTCCGATTGCAACTGCACCGCTGTACGCTGAAAAATCAACAGGAATATTTAATACATCGTACAATTCAAATTCAGATCTTTTATAAAGGAATAAATCGAAATCGAATGACATTTTCTTTTTCAGCTCATTTATAATAGATAAAAAATTTTTAATTCCAGCTTTTTCTTTAAATCCAACAATTGCAAATCGTTTCATTTTTTTCCTGCTTAAAATATTACGGATAGATTTTTTGAAATGTGCATTACATCTTTTTTCATTAAATTTGAATTAATAGGAACAAGAAGTGTCGAAAGATATAAATGTTCCGTATTGGGATAATTTTCCAGCGGAAGATTTATTATTTGATGCAAAGGTTTTGCAAAAGGACGAATAACTTCGATTCCTGTTCTTTTGAAGAAATCAATAATATCTTTTAGCGGTGATTTTACTTGAATCGGGAAATCGGAATAATACCTGCTTTCGTTTTCTTTCGGAACCAAACAGCTTGCTTTACTTTTTACAAGTGAATTCTCATAGATTTGCCCGATAGCTTTTCTTAATTCCAAGCGGTGTTCCAAACTGGATAATTGACTTACTCCCATTGCCGCATTTATATCCGGGATAAGGCACAGAATTTTATAATTTTGAATAAGTTCATCCTGTGAACTGCCGGTAATTGATTTCAATATTTGATAAATTCTTTTATTGTTGGAAAAAACGGCACCGCCTTCACCCGTAGTAATAATTTCACTGCTCTGGAAACCAGCAATACAAATATCCGCAAGAGAACCGACTTTTTTTGAACCTATAAAGCAGCCGGGAACTTTAGTAATGTCTTCTATCAGAAACGGAACACGTTCTTTATACGGCGTGTCATCGATTGCAAAACCGAAGTTATGGACAAGTATAAACGCTTTTGTTTTATCGGTTACGGCTTTTTCAACTTGCTCCGGAGATGGGAAGTAAGATTCTTCTTCAATATCGATGATAACCGGTTTTGCTTTTCGCCTTAAAAGTAAATCTAAGTAAATTGTCGGAGCAAATGAGGGAATAATAATTTCATCATCCTGCTGCAGATTAATTGCTTCCAACGCAATATCGATTGCACTGTAATATGAATTTACGCTTAACCCATAACGGCATCCTGTACGTTCAGCAAGTTTTTCTTCAAATTTCTTTGCAAAAGTTCCGTACTCAAGTTGTTCACTCATCAGTGATTCTAAAACATATTCCAAATCTTTTCTTTTTATAGAAGGCGTTTGGGCGGTAATCATTATTTATCCTCAAGATATAAATTGAAAATTATTTAGCGGTTAATTTTTTGCAGCACTGCTTAATTGCAGCAATTCCTGTTTATTGAATAATTTTTTTATGTTCAGGATAATAAGAAGGTTATCATCTTTTTTTGAAACACCTTGTATATATTCAGCTCCGATTCCGGCAATTACTTGAGGTGGCGGTTGAATTTCATCTGCATTAATAGATATTACTCGATTTACCTGATCTATTATTACACCGATAATCATTCCTTCTACTCTGATTATAACAATTCCGCGCAGACGAGCTTCTTCTTCGGTGAGTTCTTTTACTTCAAAATTAAAACGTTTTCCTAAATCTACTACAGGAATGATTCCTCCTCTTAAATTAATAACTCCGTCAACAAATGAAGGGCTGTTCGGTATCGGAGTGATTTCAAGCAATGAGATAATTTCTTGAACTTCCATAATATCAATTCCGTAAAGTTCGGAACTTATTTTAAATGTAACTAATGTTGTATCCATAATTTTTGCACTCCTGTGAAATAGTACGATTATAAAAAGATGTAGCATAAAATTCAAGAAAAAAGCAAGAGTATAAATTGCAGAAGAAATCATTTAGTATTTTTTTTATCTGACGACACTGTTTTAAAACGGAGATTATATGAATACGCTTTTTCTTGATGCTTTATCCAATTTCGGAGAACTGCCTGTTTTTGGTGAACAAAAAATTGATTCACTTGAAGTTATAAACAAATTTGAAGGAGATAATAAAACTTTTGAACGCATAATTCTTCTTCAGAACGGCAATATTACTAAAATTCCCACAGGATTTAAAAATATCGTAGTATCTGATACTTCAACCGATAATGTGTTGAATATAATGATAAAAGAAGCAAAAAATTCGGATAATGTTGTCGTTTTTAATGCTGCCAATCCATTCTACGATAAAAATTTTATAGACAATATGTTTGAGCGTCATCGGAATTTTTTAGCTGATTATACTTACGGAGTAGGCTATCCTGATGGACTTTTACCAACGATTTTGTCGCTTACTTGTTTAAAGCAGCTTAAATCAATTTCTGAAAATAATGATATTGATACAGTACAGTGCAGAGATTATTTGTTTCAGCTGTTGTCAAAAGATATAAATTCTTTTGATGTCGAAACTTTTATTTCACCGGTGGATTTAAGAATAAAAAGAATTTCTTTAGGAAACAGCGATTCAGGCGAGTCGGCTTTTACTATTTCTTTAGTTGAAGCGTTAGGATTGTATGTTTCTTATGATGATTTGGCAAAATTTATTTTTGAACATCCGGAAAAATTATTTTCGGTAATATACGGAATGTTTATCGATATTACAGGCAGTGAAACAACTTCGGCAGCTTATGTTCCTCATTTTGCAGCAGCAGATTTTGTGAATTTAGATAAAATTGAAAAGATTGCGCAGGAAATTGCAGAAGTGAATTCAAAAATGCATGTTGTAATCGGAAGCAAGTGCGAACCAATGCTTCATCCGGATTTTATTGCAATTGTTAATAAATTTTTGGCAAAAGGCATAAAAGTAATTGTAGAAACTTTTGGAAATGTACTGCCTGAAAATCTTACTGAAATTTCAGATTTTCCCGGTGTAACTTTTGTGTTTAAAATTGATGCCCAAAATGAAAATACATACCGCATTGTTCACCCAAACGGAGATTATAAAGTGGCAATCGACAATTATAACAAAGTAAAAGATTTAGGATTTAAAACTTATTTCCAGATTGCAAGAACTGTCGAAACAGAAAGCGATATAGAAAAATTGCTGAAAGACAAGCAGCCTGATGTTTTAATAAAGAAATATTCTTCTTACTGCGGTACGCTTCCGGATAAAAAATCGGTTGATTTGTCTCCGTTGGAAAGATTTGAATGCTATCATCTGCGCAGAGAAGTGTATCTGGACAGCAGTTTAAATGCTTATTACTGCATGTACTCAGATAAAAAAATAGGCAATGCAGCTAATGAAAGTATTGCTGAACTAATGAGCAAACTTAAAAATGCTTACGTTTCTCATGCTGTTGGGGAACCGGAAGATTTTTGCCGACAGTGCGACGATTATTACACCTTTAATTTTTAGGATTTTCATATATGAATAATAAAACTGGAATTTTTTTGCAGGTAAGACTGAATTCATCAAGAATGCCGGGCAAGGCAATTTTAAATCTTGCCGGTAAATATTTGGTGCAGCATACAATAGAAAGACTGTCCGTTGTGCCGGCTGAAGTAAGAGCAATTCTTACGACGAAAGAAAGTGAAGAAGCATTAAAAGATATTGCGGAATCAAACGGTTGGGAGCTTTTTTGCGGTGATGCACAGAATGTTTTGAAGCGCTATGTGGATGCAGCGTTGTTTTTTGATGTAGATACTATCGTTCGTGCCACAGGCGATAATCCGCTTACATCATCAGAAATTGCTATGGAAACGTTAAGCGCATTTGTTAAAGAAAATGCTGATTTGGCGCATATTGCTCCAGCTCCATACGGAAGTGGCGTAGAAGTTGTAAAACGTTCCGCGCTGATTAAAGCATTGGAAAATGCATTAATGCCTTATGAATTTGAACATGTAACTCCATACATTTACAGCCATGAAAATGAATTTAAAGTTATAACTGCAAAATATCACAGTGAGAGAATCGGTCGTGAAGATGTAAAAATTTCAGTCGATACTCGTGAAGATTATGAACGTGTTAATTTTTTTGTGAAAAAACTGACCGAAAAAAAACTTAATATGACAATAGAATCGGTTGTTGAACTTTGGAACGAAATTGATTTTTCCAATATCAGAGAAATGCTTTTTGTTGTTTCTGCAGGCGGTCAATGGGGATTCGGTCATTTACAGAGAATGTTTTTGTTGGCAGAAAAATTGTCGCCAAAATTTAGAATTTCTTTTTTACTAAATTGTTCCGACAGCAAAGCAGAAAAGTTAGTAAAAGAAAAAGGCTATGCGGTTTTGTCTTATGATGAAGTTCAGGAAAAAGTTAATGCAAAAGGACCTTATGACCGCGTAATTATCGATATTCGCGATACATCAAAAGATGATATGACTGTTTGCAAGACATTTGGACCGGCATTTAGTTTTGATGATATGGGCGAGGGCGGACAAGCTGCATTTTGCAATATAAAAATGCTTCCGGCTTTGGATTCTGATTTGAGATTCAATTTTGAAGGCATAGAGTATCTTTTGTTGGATCCGGAGCTGAAGAAAAAAAATAAAACGCTGCGTAAAGTAAAGAAAATACTTGTTACTTTTGGCGGTTCCGATCCGGCAAGGTTGACTAACAGAGTTTTGGAGCAAATTACAGATAAAGGTTTTGAAATAACGGCTGTTGTTGGTCCGTTTTTTCAGGAAAAAACAAGAGAGTATGCAGACGTTGAAAAAGTTTTTTCGCCAGAATCACTGGCGCAGCTTATTGATAATGCGGATTTGGTAATTACATCATTCGGAATGACTTTTATGGAAAGCCTCTATACGAATACACCGGTGCTGATTATTAATCCGTCTGATTATCACAATGAATTGACTAAAAAATTTAAATATCCGTTCTTAATTTCAAAATTACCAGAGCTTTCATTTGAAAATATTGATAAGAAAATTGCAGAAATTGAAGCTGATAAATTGCAGTTGCAGGCTTTTTATAATCTGCCATTTGGTGAAAAAATTGATTATTTGATAAAAGTAATAGACAAATCTTCTCCGGCAGTTCCGCTTTGTCAGGGATGCTGCGCTCTTAATACTAACTTGGTATACCGAAGTAATAAATGGAATATGTTTCATTGCAATAAATGCGGGTTGTTTTATCTTGAAACTTTTTTGCCAAATGAAAATACTTATGCAGATGATTACTTTCTTGCTGAATATAAGCAGCAGTATGGGCGAACTTATGAAGAGGACAGAGAGAAGATTAGGGCATTAGCGGTACCTCGTTTGAAAATTATTTCTAAATATGTAAAAAACGGCACTTTGCTTGATTTTGGCGCGGGACTTGGTTTTTTTGCCGAGTATGCAAAAGAAAACGGTTTTACACCTGTCTGCTATGATATTTCAGAGTATGCTTGTTCATATATAAAAGAGAAGTTGCAAATAGATTCCAAATGCGGAAATCAATCTTTATTAGAAAAAAATTCTGATAAATTCGATGTCATAAATTCATTTTATGTGATTGAACATGTTAATGATTTTAAGAAACTGCTGTTTTTATTTACAGTTCATTTGAGAAAAGGCGGAGTTTTGGCATTAGCTACGCCTAACGGCAGTGGTTACTCAATAAAAAAGAAATTTTCTTTGTATGCAAAAAAACATCCTGATGATCATGTTTTTATTTTTACTCCGACTTTATTGAAAAACGAATTGAGAAAATTGGGATTTAGGAAAATAAAAATAAGAATTACCGGAATTCATCCGGAAAGAATGGTTAAGTCAAAATTTTTGTTGAACAATAAATTTTTCCTAAAATTAATTAATCTATATGCCAGTCTTTTTAAACTTGGCGATACTTTTGAGATTTATGCACAAAAAAGTTAGCTTCATCTTTTCATTGTTGTGTGCAGTTCAACTGATTTTTTCTGAAGCAGATGCTTTAAAAAAAAAGGTAATTCAGGAATATGACGTTTCGGGGAATCTTATTTGCATAGAAAAAAATGGCAAAGAAATTATTTTCGGCGAAGGACTGCCTTATATACTGACTGATGATAGAATCATTTATGTTGATACATTGGTTAAAGATGAAAACAATGAGTTTTTAAATAAAATTCTCAGTGAAGAAAAGATTCAACAAAGTGCGGAAGATAATAAGAAAATTATCGACAAAGGTTCTGAAAATCAGTCGGTAATGCAAAAAAAGGATGAACGAGAAGTACATGATGATAAGAAACAATCTACCGATGTTCCTAAGCATATAAGTGAAGTTTATCTGCATGAAATGAAGCCTGATAGAATTTTAATAAATGCAATTGTAATTGATGCTGGACACGGAGGAAAAGATGCCGGAGCATTTCGCGGTACGCTGTTGGAAAAAAATGTGACTTTGAAAGTTGCCAAAAAAATTGATGAACTTTTGAAGAAAAAATTTCCGGATAAGAAAATTATTTTAACACGTGATACCGATGTTTTTTTAAGTTTGGATAAGCGATCTGAAATTGCAAATAATGTTTCGATAAAATACGGAGCTTCAATTTTTGTTTCTATTCATGTTAATGCTTCAAAATCTCCTAGAGCATACGGCTTTGAGACTTGGTATATTGTAGATTCTTATAAAAGAAATGTGATTGAGAAAGGAAAAGTTTCTCATGATAAAGATATTAGCAACATATTGAATTCTATGATTAACGAAGAATTATATGAGGAATCTAAAATCTTTGCCATGAAAGTTCAAAATGCATTGGATAAAAAGATAGGCGGAGAAACTTTGAACAGAGGCGTGAAAGAAAATGTGTATTTTGTGGTAAAGAATTCTTTTATGCCGGCAATTTTGGTTGAATTAGGTTTTTTATCTAATAAACGTGAAGCAAATCAATTGACAAATGAAGCATATTTAAATAAGTTAGCAGCAGGTATAGTTAATGGTATAGGTGATTTCGTAAATGAGTATGAAAAATACAACGATAAGAAATAGCATATTTTTATCAGGCATTCTTTTCGGCATATTTATCATTTTTATTTTGCTTGTAAGCTTTTTTTCTCATAATTCTTATGCAAAGTTTCTTTTTATAGATAAGAAAGATAATAGATTTTCAATAGAAAACAGATGTATTCCAATACAAAAAAGATCAATTGCATATATTGACTATATCGTCGATGATTTTTTATTGGGACCAATTTCTCCGGAATTGAAAAGTCCATTTACTAAAAATGCAAAAAGAAAAAAATCAATGACAGAGAAGAACGGCAGCATTTACTTGGACTTTAACGGTTCAACTTTTAATGAATGTGAAAATATTTATGTTGGGCTAAATATTTTGAATAGGACTGTCCGAATTAATAAAAATATCAAAAATATTTTTTTGTCAGCGGACGGAAAATTTTATAGATATATAGGTGGTTATGGACCTTTAAGTGCTGGTATTGACAGCGAGTCTGCCTTTACTGAAAGCAACATTTATATTGACAATTAAATTATTTGCGAATATAATTTCGGAGATAATTTTTTTAAATTATTTTAAATCTAAAGGAGAAAAAAATATGAAGAGAGGATTCTTCCTACTTTTAGGAGTATTAGCTTTAAATACTTCTATTTTCGCAAAGACAAGTGTACTTGTCGATTTCAATCTTTTAAAAGCTGACGGAAACGGAGATCCTGAAGCTACTTCTGATGAATTAACTCAGAATATGGCAACATTAGTTGATTATTCTGGAATTGCAGGTACTAATTTTACAGAAGATGATAAAAAAATTATGAGAACTTCTTTGGCTCCTGCAAATTGGGAAGTTAAGTTGAATTCTTCTGCAGCGTCTGTTGCAAATAAGACTTATTCTTTCACAAAAGAATGGCACACAAAGTACGTTAATGTACTTAAAAACAGTGATTCTACAGATGACTCAACTGATGATTTAACTGTTTTAGGTATAAGAATTCATTTCCCTGAATCTAATTTCAATAGCTGGGCTTTGATTCAGCCTCCATTTGAAATTCCTGCTTATGAAGATGTTTGGACTGACAAAAGTGGAAATTTGAAATACGAATTGGAAACAGATGAATTGGGTAATCCTGTTTATGACCGTTCAAAATTGAATAAAGAAGATAAAGGCACTAAATTCTTAGGAAAAGGTGTTGTAAGAAACGTTGGTGTTTTGAAATCTTTGGAAATTTCAGTCTATGGTTGCCAATTTAAAAATGCAATTTCAGTAATTTTAAAAGATCAAAACGATGTTGTTACTGAAATTCAAATGCCTCAGTATTTGGACTTTGACGGATGGAGAAGAATTACTTGGACAAACCCTAACTATGTGGCTAACGTTACTGACAGAGATTTGTATGTAGTTCCTATGTATCCTTTCAGTGAACCATACTTGAAACTTCAAGGATTCAGAATCTACAGACAAGGTGATCAATTAGGTGGAGACTTTGTAACTTACTTAAAAGACGTTGTTATTACTTATGATGAAGCTTTAAATACAAGAGAAGCTCCTATCGATCATGAAGAAGCTTGGGGAATCTTAACAGATCGTCGTGAAGCTGCTAAAAAAAGAGAATTCTCTAAAATCGGTCAGTTAGAAATTTTAAGATATTTAGAAAAAGAAAAAATGGCTAAATAATTTTATCTATTGAATAACTAAATGCTTATAAGTGTCCTTGTTAAACAAGGGCACTTTTTTTTATTTCTCACTAAAACTAAAGAAATGAATATTTTGTGATTTATTTAAAACAGTAAGAAAAGTAAAATCAGTAGTAAAAATATGAAGTTTCGATTTTAGATATGAAGCCTATTTTTTTGTATAATGCACAAGCAGCTTTGTTATTTTTTTTAACAAACAGCTGAAATATTTTCTTATTGTGGGAATCTTTCCATATTGAATAAATGAAAAAACTCAAAACTTGTTTTGCATAACCTCGCTTACGATGCAACCTTTGTGTAAATATTCCTCCAAGTTGGTATCTGTCTGCCGTTTGAGCGGTAATATAAACTTTACTCACTGCAATACCGTTTACAAACAAGGCAGCATTTTTTCTGTTTTGTAGTGTATGTCGAAATGCAGCCATCTCATAGGCATAAGGATAATTAGAATCAGAAGCATAAACTTCTTCTAAGTGGTACTGTTTCTGTAAATCTCGCAGAAGTGGAAAGTCACGTTCATTACAAAAACGGCAAAGTGCAAAATATTCTTGTGGGAGACATTGAAGGTTTTTATAAGTTAATTCCATTACATAATAATCATAACGATTCTTGATTTTTTTATTTAGTAAAATTTGAAGGCGTGACAGAATTACAGTAAGTCCATACATGCTATGTAAGTGTGGAAGTCTATTAATCCAGTCTGCAATTTCTGTTAAATCGGAGTTAATTAATGTTGAAGATAAGTAAAGACTGCCTTCAATTCGGCAAAAAAAACCATTATTCCAATTATCATTGATACGATAAACTTCTATCTTTTCACGATTATATAATGCTTTATCTATTACTTGAATGAATATTTGTTCTTCTTTATAAAGTAGTTTTAAAATTTCATCGGTTATCTGAAATTTTGCCAAACCCATTCATCATTCCTATATTTGTTTTCAATCAGATTATCAATAAAAGATTGAACATTATGTGATTTACAGTCCTTTTGTTCAACCTTAAATTTTTTTGCCAATAAAAATTCCAGTCTTTTCATAAAACAATTTTTATCAATATTTACTTCATTTGAAGCATTAACGATACCGAAATTATTCTTCAGATATTTATTTATAGCTTCAGGCTGATGATTTAAATAAACAGAACCTTGCTGTAAAATTGCTAATCTATTATTTTTCTGTGCTGCCGCAGCAGCTTTTTTTTCATCAAGATACATAAGTTCACATCTGGAAAAAGTTTCATTGCAGGGAAGGCGACGGTTGGTAATATTTTGCTCATTTGAAATTAATTTTGTGTTAATTTGAAATTCCGAAAGAGTCTTTTGTATAACTTCAGAAATGCTCTGGCATAATTCCAGTCCGATATTTTTGTTATCATCAAGTTTTACAATAACTGCATAGGCAACATCGTCTTTATGATATAAAGCGTTTCCTCCGGTAATTCGTCGTGTAATGTTAATGCTGCAATTATTTTCTATTATATCAGACGGAGTAAAACGCCCAAGTGTAATACACGGCTGCAGCCAAGAATAAACATGTATTGCAGCGCGATAGTTTCCGGAAGAGACACACTGCAGCAAATATTCATCAGTCGCCATTGCCTTATAAACGTCAATATTTGACTGATGAATATAAATGGTTTTAGTTTCCGTATGCATTGCCGCGTTTTGCTTCCAGCCATTCTCCGGCATAGTTGGCTGCAGCAGCTCCATCTGATGCAGCACAAATTACTTGTCGGAAAGCTCCGCTTCTTGCATCGCCGGCAGCGTAAAGTCCCGGAATTGCAGTTTCCATTTTTTTGTTGGTCATTATATATCGTTGTTCATCAAGAACTTCGTCCGGTACAAAATTTGTTGCCGGAATTAATCCTGTAAAAATAAAAACTCCGTCTGTTGCAAAATCAGTTTTTTCACCACTTACAGTATCTTTAAAAATTACGCCGGTAACGCTGTCTGTTCCACAGATTTCTTCTACTGTAGTATTCATCCTTGTTTTAATGTTAGGCATTGTTTCTATTTGCTTTACTAATGAATGAACCGCACGGAATCTGTCTCTTCTATGTACAATCGTTACTTCTTTTGCAAATTTTGCAATAAAAAGAGCCTCAGTTAATGCGGAATCGCCACCGCCGACAACAATAGTTTTCTTCCCTCTGAAAAAAGGACCGTCGCAGGTGCCGCAATAACTTACACCTTTATTGGCGAATTCAGCTTCACCGGGAACGCCTAACAATCTGTGGGACGCACCGACTGCTATAATCACCGCTTCGGCAGTTATTGTTTTTTCATCTGTAAGCATAATCGAAAAGCCTTCATCTGTTTTTTCAATTTTTGCAGCTTCTCCGTAATTTAATTTTGCGCCGAATTTTTTAGCATGAAGCAGCATTTTATTTTGCAGATCAAATCCGGCTATTCCTTCGGGAAAGCCAGGATAATTATCAATTCTATCTGTAAGCATCATTTGTCCGCCTGCACCGATTTTTTCTAATATTATAGTTTTAAATCCGGCTCTGGCAGCGTAAACAGCAGCTGAAAGTCCGGCAGGTCCGGCTCCGATTATCAAAATATCACAGTCCATTTTTACTCCTTGAAGTGAAAGTGAAGCATACAAAATTTTCTTTCATTATCAAAGATGTATATATGAAAAAATGTATTAATTCAGATTCATTTACGATTAATGGATTTTCGTGTAAAGTATGGTTTCATTTTTTAGAAACGGAGTAGTTATGGAAAATCAAAAAATTTTTATTAACAATATGCTTTCCTTTATAAACAAGTCACCTTCACAGTTTCATGCAGCAAAACATGCATGTGACTTTTTGAATAACGCCGGTTTTACGCAACTTTTTAATGATAAGAAATGGGATTTGCAGCCATCAGGAAAATATTTTTTCTGCAATCACGATTCTGAAATTTTTGCTTTTATAATGCCGGTAACTTTTGAGCAAAACACAATAAAATTTAAAATGATAGGTTCTCATACGGATTCGCCGGTATTGAAAATCAAACCGGACGGTGCGATGAATGTTGAGGATACAATGGTAAAAGTCAATACGGAAGTTTACGGCGGACCAATTTTGTATACTTGGTTTGACCGTCCGTTATCTGCCGCAGGTCGGGTGGCGATAAGCAAAGATGGTAAAATAGAAATGAAACTGATTGATTTCAAAAAGCCGATTGCAGTTGTTCCGAGTGTCGCAATTCATTTGAATCGTGATGTAAATGAAAAAGGGCTGCATATAGCAAACCAAAAAGAACTCTTGCCAATTATTGCACTTTCAAAAACAGAAAATTTTGACAAAAACATTTTGGTAAATGAGCTTGCAAAAAATGTTGATGCAGAACCGGACAATATTCTTGATTATGAATTGAATTTTTATGATACAACGCCCGGTTGCACTGTAGGACTGAATGATGATTTTATATCATCTGCACGGCTTGATAATTTATCCATGTTTTATTCTTCAATAGAAGCATTGTGCGGTGCATCTGCAGGGAATGATATTCTGATTGCGGCAGGCTTTAATCATGAAGAAGTCGGAAGTGCAACATCAACAGGTGCAGCATCCGGCTTTGTTTCTGCGTTTATTGAACGACTTTATCATGAAATGGGAAAATCTCGCGCTGACTTTTTGCAGTCCGGAAGTGAGTCCTTTGTTTTATCAGCCGATTTATCGCACGCTTATCATCCGAATTATGCGGACAAAACTGATCCTGTTTTGAAAAATATGCTCAATGTCGGACCTGTAATTAAATATAATTATTCACAAAGTTACGCTACGGATACTGAATCTACGGCGCAGATTGTTCTACTTTGTAAAAAACATAATTTAAAATATCAGAAAAATGTGAATCATTCGGATGTAAAAGGCGGAAGTACAATTGGACCTAAAATTTCATCGCTGCTTGGATGTAATTGTGTTGATATAGGCGTTGCGGTGCTTGCAATGCATTCGATTCGGGAATTCGGCGGAAGCAGTGACTTTTACCAAATGTATTGCCTTATGAATGCTTATTTTGGCTGAGTCGGAGGAAAAATATGAGAATAAATATTGTTCCGCTGGAGAAAAATCACAAACTGCTGAATTGTCCCGGAAATGCAGAAAATAACGAAATGTTTTCACCTGTGTTGAATGCACTTTCTTTCGGTTACAGAGAAAATGAACAGCAGATTTTACTTTTGACACATCAGCAGGCGTGTTCTGTTATGGAATTGCAGGCAGAAGAAAATGAAACGATTGATATTTTTACAGCTGCTAAATTTTTAATTTCCAATTTTATGAACAAAAATAAAATTGATACGCAAAGTGCGTTTTTGATGATAGATACGTTTTTCAATGTGAAATCAGATTTGCCTGTGCAAAGAACAATTTATCCGCTGTTTGCGCAGCTTGGTTGGCTACCGTCGAAAAAAGGCGAGGATGCATACAGAGCATTTCCGAATTTTGCAAAAAAATTGCGCTCTATGTTGCAAAACAAGAAAGTAGGCTTAAATGAAGCTTTTTTGTTTCATCTGCATTTGTCGGAATATTCGTATGATGAAATTTTGGAGGAAATACCTGAGAATCTAAGTTTCAGTGAAACGAATTACTGTTTAAAAACAATGACTGAAATTATTCAGAATAGAAATGCAGATTGTCTGGGAACAAATACAGATTATATTGATGAAATGTTGGAAAAATTGGCTGGCAGCAAAAATAAGTCGGATTTTATTGCGAAACTGAAGCAATTGCGTTATCCAAAAACTATGCAGGCGAAAGAACGTTTTGCTGATTATGTATCGACTTTTAAATTTTCGAGCGGAGTATCTGTTGTTACCGATGAATTCTTTGAAAAAAATATCGTTAATATGGAAATCTCATTTAATAGCAAGAAAAATTTGGAACAAAAACTAACACAGATTTTAACGCAATTAAAAACGCAGGAAAAATCTCCGGATTACTTTTGCATTGAAACTTTATTGGGGGAAAAATGATTCCTGTAGCTTTTGAAAAAGTTTGGATTGAAAATAAAATTGCGAATCACTGCAAAACACAGCAGATTTTATCAAAATTGGGAAATGTTGAAATAGGCTATTTCGATGATTTAAATGCACTGATTCATAGTACACCGACGATTTTTCATCCTAAAGAACGTTCTAAAACTTTGGTGCTGTCTGCAATACGAGGCGAAATTCTGCGCAAATGTCCGGGTACACATGGTCATCTTTGCTGCAATTATCACATTATCAATCAATATATCGGCTGCCCGATTGGGTGCAGCTATTGTATTTTGCAGGGATATTTGAATCAGCCGTTTACTATTATAAATGTAGATATTGAATCTATCTTTGAAGAGCTTGAAAATTTTCGGAAAACTCATCCCGGCAAACAAATCAGAATAGGTACCGGTGAACTTGGTGATTCGCTTGTATATGATCATTTGACGCATTTTTCAGAAGATTTTCTAAACTTTTTTGCCGGTCGCGATGAATTTGTTTTTGAATTTAAAACAAAGACTACAAATATTGACTTACTTTTGCAGCACACTTTGCTGAGCAAAAGTTTTCCTAATATTGTGGTAGGTTTTTCTGTAAATCCTGATATTGTGCGGATGAATGAAGAAGAATTTTCTGCAACATTAAAGGAAAGAATTGAAGCCGCTGCAGCTTTAGTAAATGCTGGATATAAAATTGCGCTTCATTTTGACCCTATTGTTTTAATTCCTAATGCAGAACAGGAATATCGACAGACTGTTAATTTTATATTCTCACTTCTGAAACCGGAAGATATTGCTTGGATAAGTTTGGGAACGTTTCGTTACACTAATGAATTGAAATCTATGATGGAATACAATTATCCGAAATCATCACTTTTAAGCCGTGAATTTGTGCTGTGTTCTGATAACAAATTTCGATATTTTCGACCTATCAGAACAAAGTTATACAAAATGGTTGTTAATTTTTTGCATGATGTTAATAAGAATTTGCCGATTTATCTTTGCATGGAAAGTCCTGAAGTTTGGCTTGATACGCTTGGAATATTACCGGGGAATTGCAGCGGATGTTCACAAGAAGAAACGATGGATTTGCTGTTTAGAAGACGCGTAACATTAAAGAAAGGAAACGAAAATTGAGGAAGTTGCAGTGCAGTACGACATTTCTTGATAAAGTATTTGTCGTGGTTTTTGGTGGATTGGCAGTTTTTATTCCTATATTTTTTATAATTAACAAAACTTTTTATAATGATAAATGTATTTTATGGATTACATCGCCTAATGAAGAGCTGGCATATCCGATGGATAAGCCACAAATTATTAAAGTGAAAGGTCGAATTGGCATTACCGAAATAGAAATAAAAAACGGAAAGTTTAAATTTATCAATTCTGAATGTCCGAATAAACAATGTTTAAATGGCGGATGGATTTCGTATCCGATGATGCCGGTTGTGTGTCTTCCAAACGGAGTAAGTGCTGTTATAAAAAAGAACGGCAGCGAAAGTATTGAAATTGACGGAGTGGCGATGTGACATTAAAAGAAAAAAATTTTACAGCTTCACTTGCTGCAATGAGCGCATTTCTTGGAATTTTTGAAAGCTTTATTCCGACACCGTTTCCGTTTCTGCGTTTGGGACTTGCAAATATTCCGGTTTGTTTAGCGTTACCGTTTTTGCCGGTAAAAAATATTTTTTTTATTGTAGGGTTTAAACTGTTATTTACACATCTTTTCAGAGGAACACTTTTATCATTTCCGTTTTTTGCGGCACTTGGCGGAAGCGTTTTTTTCTTAATCGCAGTGCTGCCGTTTTTTCTGCTGCTGCATAATCGAGTAAGTTTTATTTCTGTAAGCTTGCTCGGAGCAATTGGGCACAATATCGGACAGTCTGCGGTGGCATTGTTTTTTATTCCGCCGAATGTCTTGTTTTTTATCACAATGATAATGCTTCTGATTGGTATATTAACAGGAATTATAAACGGAATTATCTGCAATTTTTTGTATAAAAGATTGTGCAGAAATTATATTGAACTTGCATAATTCCTTTCTATCTTGAAAACTAAATCGTTTCCATAAATGATTTGCCGTCAAATTTATTTGGGTAAGTTTTTAAAACTTCCTGATAAAACTTTTCCATTCGTGCAACATGGTTTTCTGCTGTGAATTTAGATGAGTTTTGCAGACTGTATTCTGAAAATCTTTTTAATTTTTCATTATCATAGATTAAAGAGCGAATCTTTGAAGTCATTTCTTCATCCGAATCTACCACATAACCGTTTTTCCCGTCATGAACCAAATCAAGATAGCTGTCATCACGTCTTACAATCATAGGCAACCCGCACATGCTTGCTTCAATCAATGTCATTGGCTGAACTTCGCTTAATGACGCAGTAACGAATAAATCCGAAATCGAATAAAGGCGGTACACTAAGTCCCAATTTACAAAACCGGTAAAAATAACTTGTTTTTCTATTCCAAGTCGTTCTGCACTGTCTGAAATATGTTCTGTCAAAGGACCGGCTCCGGTAAAAATCATTTTTATCTGATTATTTTCCTTTAAAATAGGAACTACAATATTAAAAAGTTCAAGAACTCTTTTTTCATTGCCAATTCGTCCGACAAACAGGAGAATTTTCTCGTTCTTCTTGAAATCAAATGTTTTGCGCAGTGAAGCTATTTCACTTTCGGTAATAACAGAAGATTTAAATTTATCAACATCAATCCCATTATTTATAACGACTGTAGAAATAGTAGGCAAAAGTCCTTTGTAATATTTTTCGGCTTTTATTGACGGACATACCAAACAGTACGCATTTTTCATAAATGTTGACATCATTTTACGTACCATGCCGCGTGTGAAAATTTTTCCGTTCAAAATATAATGACGGTATTCTTCCCACATTGTGTGCGTAGATTGAACTAAGGGTAGCTTCAATTTTTTAGCTGCTCGTTTGCCGTAGAGAGCAATTGTAAATTCTGTGTGCGTATGAATTATGTCGATTTTCTTTTTTTTCAGGAACCTGATTATCGGCAAATAATTGAACAGAAAGCCAAGCCGTGCATCAGTTCCGCTTCCGAATGAAGCATTTATTGATGGAAGTCTGTAAACATTAGGATCTTTTTCTTCATAATCAGGCACATCCACCGTTATAACAATGACATTATGACCTCTTTTTTCCAAACCTTCTTTTAATTGAACTACTGATGTAGTAACTCCGTTTTTTACTGGAATATAGGCATCTGAAAAAATAGCAATGTTCATACAAACTCCGTTAAAATGATTTGAGGTTTTTATAAAGAATATCGATATTCCTATCTCTTATAGTTGAAGTGTCGGCTTCCAATAAGCTGATTATTTCATCTTTTTTTACATTAAAATCTGAATCTGTAAATCCGGCATCGTTAAAAGTATTTTTTACTGCATTTTTGTAGCCCTTATTCTTCATAAGAAATGTTTTTTTCAGAACAAAGTATGCAGCTAAAGTAGCGGTGAGTATGATTAAGAAAATTGAGCGGAAAATTATTCCTTTATAAAAGGAAGGAAAAAATCGCTGAACGCAGAATTGAATTGACAGTAAAACCAAGAAATAAAAAATCACAATGGTTACAAATCTTTTTTCCTGAATGGTTCGTTCTTCCTGTATTTTTTCAATAAGCCGCTGCCGCAGTTCTTCATTTGTCATATTTCACCTCTTAATTTTTAACAGAAACATCAATGTATATGTTTTATTTTATGCAGCGTCAAGTTTACTTACTGTTTGCATAAGTTTTCATTAACATGAAACTTTTATGTAATCATAGAAATTTTCTTTCTGTTTCTATTTGAAAAAACTTGTTAATAAACACTTTTTGAGTTATATAAACCAGAAAATATTTCTGCTTTGCATTTTAGCAGCAGAAATCGGAGGCAAATAATTATGAACAAGCTAAATAATATTTTTATTCCAAAGAAGAAAATACATTCTATTCTGTTTTTTGGGGTAATTATATTTATAAGCCTTTGTATGTTGCTGGGGCTTTTGTACCTCGAAACAGACAGTAACGTTGTCGGTCTTTTGCCTCGTAATAAAACTACAATTGAAGATGCCAGAAAAATAGCGGAGTATAAAAAAGAGTTTCCTTCATCCGACAACTCGGTTTTTCTCGCAGTTGATTTTGGAGAAATGACGCAAGAAAAGTTTAATAAACTGAAAGAATTGAATGACAGGCTGGAAAATTTGGAAGTTGACGGCGTGAAATATGTTTCGTCAATGCTTTCTCCATTCAATTCAATTTATTTCAAAAAAGTAGGCAATACTTTTACCGTGAAAAATTTTTTAACCACACAGTCATTTGAAAACTTTCAAAAAGTTTTGGATGAAGCCGGCAAAAGTGAAATTATTACCGGAGCTGTTCTTGCGTACAATAAAAAAAGCGTGGCAATGCTTGTAAATATGAATGACGATGCAATGGTAAAGAAGACAGACAAAAAGACTCTCTACCATTATATAGGCGAAACTTTTTTTCATAAAAGTTATGAAGATGAACCTTTGAAAAGAACGCAGTTTTGCAAAGCGGTAAATTCGGTACTCGATGAATACCGTGATGTTTTTAATATTTATGTTGCAGGTGTTGGAATTTACGAAGAAAAATCTGAACAGTATATTGTTAGAGATATTGTAGTTCTGATTGCACCGGCAATTTTAATGATTATCATTGCTCTTTTCTTAAATTTCCGTTCAAAGAGAGGAACTTTGCTGCCTCTTACCGGAATTCTTTTGAGTTTGCTTTGGACTATGGGAGCAATGTCTTGGAGCGGAACAAAACTGACTGTAGTAGGAATTGTTATTCCGCTGCTGATATTGACGGTGGGAAGTTCATACACGCTGCATTATTTGAATGCATATTACCTTCATGCAAAAGAAAAGGATAAAAGAAAGCTTATTTTTGAAACAAACAAAGCTATCTTTCCAACAATAGGACTTGCGGCTTTGACTACTGCTATTGGTTTTGCGTCATTTTTTACATCTCAAATGAAAGCCATGAAGACATTCGGCTTCTGGATTATAATGAGTATACTTTTGACTGTATTTTTCACATTCTTCCTGTTGAGTAAATTGTTATACAGTCTTGTACCTCCGGAAGATTCCAATCTTTCCAATATCGAAAACGACAAAGTTTCTAAGTTCCTAAACAATTTAACTAAGTTTTTAATGCCGCCGTATAACAAAATTTGGATTGCTTTTTTTGCTATTGTCGTAGTTTTATTTGGAATGACTGCAAAGAATCTGAAAATAGAAACAAACACATTAGGCTTCTTTAAGAAAAACGACAGTGTGAAAAACAGCATGATTTATCTTCAGGAAAATTATCACGGAACTATTGCGTTCAATGTTACGCTGAAAACGCAGATCAAGGATTTTTTCCGCACAAAAGAAGGGCTTGAAATTGCAGAAAGAGTTCAAAATATACTTGATGACCGTGAAAAAAACGGCATTAATGGCAACGGTGAAAGAGTTATCGGTTGGTCAATGTCAACAACAAAAATGCTTCGTGAAATCAATGCGATGATGCACAATTACGATGAGAATGAATTGAAGAAAATTCCAGAAGATGAAAATCTTACGAACCGCCTTTTCAGGTTGCTGCAAATTTCAATAAGGACAAATCCGGCAATAAATGGTTTTATCAATCAAGATTTATCAATGGTAAATTTCCAGATAAGAACATATTCAGATAACAGTGCCAGTGGTTTTACAGTAACTGAACGTGATGTTTCTGCACTTACCGAAGATTTGAATAGAACATTCGGCGAAATAGAAAAAGAATTTAACGGTAAAGTAAAAATTGAAATTTGGGGCGAAACAATTCAGCTGTCAAAACTTTCTAAATATTTACTGCAAGACCAAATCAGTTCTATATTCTTTACTTTAATATTGATATTTATATCTGTAATGATTGTATTTAAATCAATTTATTTTGCAGCACATTCTTTAATTCCATTGGTATTTGGTATACTGATGAACTTTATAATTATGTCAGTTTCCGGCATTCCGCTTGATATAGCTACTATATTAATATCATCAATCGTTATGGGAATAGGAATAGATGATTCTATTCATTTCCTTTTAACATATAAAAATGCTTTAAAATCCGGTTTAAGCTGCAAAGAAGCTATAGTGCGTACTTTTTCAGTAGCAAGCCGTCCTATATTCTTTACAACTGTTTCAATGGTTGCCGGATTTCTGGTATTTCTGTTATCTACATTTAGACCGATTTATTACTTTGGTCTGCTGATTGCAATATCTATGGTAAACTGCACGTTTGCATCGCTGTTTATTTTACCGTCATTTCTTTTGCTTACAGACCGTTTGAGAAAGCGTTATAACAACAAAGCAAAATGAAACAATCGGGAGTTGCATTTTTAATATTGTTTTTTACGGGATTTCGCATTTTTTGTGAAAATAAGCCGGTCGATTCGCAAGTGCAGAAAAATCAATCGTTCAATGATGAAAATATTGTTTCTGTGACTGAAGATTTATCAGATGATAAAGAAACGCTTGTTGAATCTACTGAAAAGGAAGGAAAACTTTGGAAAGCTTATATAAAAGACAACGTTGCTGAAAACGTTCTTTTTTGTGTATCTGCGACAGAAGAAAATATCAGTGACAATAAAAATTTGCTGGGCGTTTATTATTATGACAATAATAAAATGTTGCATAAAACAACTTTCACCGGCAAAAGTATTAAAGTTCCGCTAAGCGTTATTCATTCAAATTTTGTGAAACTGCTTCAAGTAGGAAAGAAAAATATTTATGTTTCATCATTGTTTTCTGCTGATAAAAAATGCCTTTATTTTATTGCAAAACATCTTTCCGACGGATATATGATGTTTTTGTTTTCACTTCCGCTCGATTTTTTCCCGAATGAAAATTTTATTCTGTTCGATGAAAAAGGGCAGACAGTGTTAAATGTTGGCTTTCCTTTAGCCGAAGTAAGAAAAATTGAAAATCTGCTAAAAAATAATTTGAATAATCTCGATACATTAGATGATAATTTTGACAGTTTCTCAATTATCGAGAGCAGCTCCTTGATGTATTTTTATACAAAGTAAATTGTTGAAAAATCCAGAACATAAAAAAAATCGGAGAATATTATGGGCAAAATAATTGCAATCGCAAATCAAAAAGGCGGTGTAGGAAAGACTACTACATCTATAAATCTAAGTGTATCTCTTGCTATGCGAAATAAAAAAATCTTGATCGTAGATTTTGACCCACAAGGTAACTGTAGTTCAGGTTTAGGCATTGAGAAAGACAAAAATACTGTTTATGAAGCTCTTGTTGGAACTCTTGATATTCATGAATGTATAGTTCCTACAAAAATTGAAAATTGCTCAGTGATTCCGGGACATATAAATCTTTCAGGTGCTACAGTAGAGCTTGTAAGAATTGAAGACGGTGCTTTTTATCTGAAAAAGCAGTTGACTAAAATTAAAGATGAATATGATTACATTTTTATTGATACTCCACCGTCATTAGGAATATTGACGCTTAATGCACTTGTTGCAGCTGATTCTGTTTTGATTCCTATTCAGACAGAATTTTTTGCAATGGAAGGTTTGACACAGTTAATCGGAACAATTTCTCAGGTACGTCAAGGACTTAATCCACAACTGACTATTGAAGGTGTAATTCTTACAATGCTTGATAAAAGAACATTGCTTACTGATGACGTAGTAAAAAATGTTATTGCACACTTTGGAGATAAAGTTTACAGAACTATGATCCCCAGAAATGTTCGTTTGGCAGAGGCTCCGTCCTATGGCGTGCCGGTAATAATGCACGAAAAAACTTGCGTAGGAGCTAAAGCATACGAACAATTGGCAGAGGAGTTTTTGAATGGCAAAAACTAGGGGGTTAGGATTAAACAATTTTTTAGAAAAAGAAATGGGGAAAGGCGTAGATGCACTGTTTTCCATGAATGTAGCAAATACAACTGCTGAAAAAAATGAAGAAGCTGTTTCTGCCGGTTTTACGTATCTTCCTTTAGAAAATATTATTCAAAATCCGGGACAGCCAAGAAAAGAATTTGACAATGAATCACTTACTGAATTAGCACATTCCATTGAAAAACATGGTTTAATCAATCCGATAGTTGTCTGTAAAGAGGATGATAAATACATAATCATTGCAGGTGAACGCCGTTACAGAGCGTGCCAATTGTTGAATTTGGAAAAAGTTCCTGTCAGCATTATGGATTTGTCCAAACGCCAGCAATTTGAAATGGCAATATCTGAAAATATTCAGCGCGAAGATTTAAATCCTGTGGAAGAAGCTATTGCGTATCAGAGTTTGATAGAAACTTATGGCGAAACTCATGAACAAGTAGCCGAAAGTTTAGGAAAAAGCAGAACGTATATTACAAATTCGCTGCGTCTTCTTAACCTAGACCCTGAAATTCAACATTGGTTGATAGACAGAAGTTTGACTCCGGGACATGCAAGAACAATTTTGTCCGTTGAGGATAAAAATGAACATGTACCGTTTGCAAAGTATATTATTAATAATAATTTGTCTGTTCGTGAAGCTGAGAAAGCAGCGAAAAGTTGGCCTAAGCAACGAGAAAAAAATAACGCGCCAAAAGAACAGCGTCATCAGGATATAGAAATTAAAATTGCAGAAGAAAAAGTCGCATCGAAACTTCAGGCAAAAGTTGCAATTAACGGTAATTCCCAAAAGGGCAAAATCCAGATTGAATATTTTTCTATGGATGAGCTTGAAGGGTTGCTGGAAAAATTCGGCGTTGATATGAGCTCTTAAATCGAATCAGTATTATTGTTTTGATTATTATCAGCTTCATCGGTCGAATCATTGAAAAGTGACGGATGAAATATTTTCTCAAAAAGCCTTTTCTTTCCAGATTCATTTTTTCCCATTTCCTTTTCTGCATCTTTCAGCGCATCTTCCCATATCGTTGAGAAACTAGGAACTTTGCTGTACATGATGTGAATGGCTTTGTCATAAAGATAGAGAGTTTTTAATTCTTTGCGGTTAGGCTTCCTGTCCAAAATGTTGATTGTTTTTTTCATAGTGTCATTTTTTTTCTTTAATTCATCGAGCTTTGATGAATAAGAAACTCCGGAATCAACAATAATTTTGTGCAGGTCATCAATTTTGCTCTTCAATTTCTTAATTTCCGTCTTAAAATCTCGTTTGGTAAATGCACTGCGAATTTTTGAGATGATAAGAAAAATCAAGCCAATACCAAAACCAATCAGAAACGCAAGGATACAATGTCCAACGCATGATTTTAAAATCCCTTCCATATTTTTACCCTGTTATTTTTTATTTTTCTTAGATGAAAATGTTTTGGAATTAATTGCTTTTTTTGGCTTAGTAAAGCCGCTTTTTTTATTCGATATTTTTTTCTTATTATTTTCTTTTGTCTTTTCTGTGGCAGTTTTTTTTGCCTGAGCTATTTTTTCCATGCTTTTTAATTCTTTTAAATTAAAACGCGGTTTTGCCCCTTTGTATTTTTTATCCTCTATTAAAAGATTATCTTCAATTTTTACTGCGGTAAGCTGTGCGTCGATGTTGTGGCAATATTTTTTTAAGTAGCCTTCATCAAGTTCATTACAGATTGAAATAACAATTCCGTTTTCGCCCATTCGACCGGTTCTTCCGGCACGATGAATGTAATCGAGTTCATTGTGAGCAAGTGTATAATTTATAATATGCGTTACACCTTCAATGTCAATTCCGCGGCTTGCTAAATCTGTAGCTACAAGGTATTGAACTTTTCCTTTTTTGAATTCTGTAATCGTCTTCTTGCGTTGTCCAGCTTGCAAGCCACCGTTCAGCAGCAGCAAATCAAAACCTTTTTCTTTTAGAAATTGATAAACGTGATTGCTTTCTTCGCGTGTCCTTGTGAAAATTATTCCAAGATACGGATTTATGCATGACATGATTTGCAGAAGACTTTCATCACGAAGCGAATCATTCGATAATGGTAAAAATTGGTTTGATATTGTTTCCGGCAGACTGTTTTTCGGATCTACGCGTGAAGCATCTTTTTGCCTGCTTGCCAAATCTATAACTTTTCTGGTTTTAGCGGACAAGGTCGCCGAAAAGATGAGTACATTTTCACGATTAACGGCAAGTTCGAATAGTTTATGCAAGTCGTTCATAAAACCTAAGTCAATCAAAAAATCTGCTTCATCTAAAACGATTCTGTGTACCGATGATAATTTTATTTTCCCGGCTTCACTTGCTTTCAAAATACTTCCGGGAACGCCGATGATGAAGTTAGATTTCCCTGAAAAATCAGTACTTTCTCTGCGAGGAGTCAATAAAACCGGTTTGTCTGCTAAAATTCCGTCACCGTAAAACAAAGCTTCTTCGTAAATCTGCATTGCTAATTCTTTAGTCGGTGCAATAATCAGCGAGGAACCTTTGCCGCTTGATAAGTGCAGCAATGGAAGCAAATAAGCTAATGTTTTCCCTGTTCCGGTTTTTGATTGCCCGATAACATCTTTTCCTTTTAAAATTTTAGGAATTGCTTCATTCTGAATAGGCGTTGCAGATGTAATCCCGCGTGAAGATAATTTATCAATTAACTTTTCGTTTATATGAAATTTCGCAAATTCGTTCATTTTATACCTTATAATGTATTTTAATTGTCGTATTCTACAATTTCTCCGGTTCCGGGAACTTTAATAGTAAGAGATTTTTTGTCTCCGGCTTCAACATGACCGATAATTTTTGCGTCAATATTAAAGCTTGCTGCAATATCAATAATTGTTTTTGCTTCATTTTCAGAAACGTACAATTCCATTCTGTGCCCCATATTAAATACTCTGTACATTTCACGTGCTGAAGTACCGGAAGCTTTTTGAATCATCTTAAAAAGTGGCGGAATATCGAAAAGCTGATCTTTCACATAATGCAGGTTGTCTTTTCCAAAGTTAAGACATTTCGTCTGTGCGCCTCCCGTGCAGTGAATGATTCCGTGAACGTCTTGTACTTCAGCTAAAATCTTTTTTATAACAGGCGCATAAGTTCTTGTAGGCGACAGCACGGCTTTTCCTATATTTACCGGCAAATCTTCCACCATATCGGTAAGGTGATACGGTCCGGAATAAACTAAGTTTTCAGGAATTGAAGAATCAAATGTTTCCGGGTATTTTTTTGCATAATCATTGCAGAACATATCATGACGTGCGGAAGTTAATCCGTTGGAGCCCATTCCTGCATTGTATTCATTTTCGTAAGATGCTTGCCCGAATGAAGCAAGTCCTACAATTACATCACCGGGAACAATGTTTAATGTATCGATAACTTTGCATCTTTTTAATCGTGCGGTTACCGTAGTATCAACAATTACTGTTCGTACCAAGTCACCAACGTCAGCAGTTTCGCCACCTGTCATAATCATATTTACGCCTAAACCGGAAAACATATCTGCAATTTCCTGATTGGCTTCGATTAAAGTCTTTATGATTTGTCTGTCTACATTGCGTGAGTTGCGTCCGATTGTGCTTGATACCAAAAAATTGTCTATAGCACCGACACAAAGTAAGTCATCTACATTCATTACTATGGAATCCATTGCAATACCTTTAAAAACAGATAAATCGCCTGTTTCTTTATAGTACAAATAAGCAAGTGAAGATTTTGTTCCGGCACCGTCGGCATGCATTATGCAGCAGTATTCGCTGTCATTTGCCAAATAATCGGGCAGAATCTTACAGAAAGCCCCCGGATACAAACCGCTGTCAAGATTTTTTATAGCATTATGGACATCTTCCTTTTTTGCGCTTACACCTCTGGCATTGTAACGTTCCATATTTTTCTCCGTGATTAAAAATTATTTCTGGTTAATAAAACCAAATCTTATACTAAAAAAATGTGTCATTGTCAAAAAATCAGCTTATCGATTTGCGCGCAAAAATCACAAAGAAAATTCTTCAGAAAAAATAAATTTTCAGTTAAGTAAATTTTGACATGTACGATAATAAAATTGTGGTTGGAACCAAACTCCGACCCGAACAACAAACAACACAACAACAATTCAAACAGTAGAACATTCTATTGTTAAGGCAGCCGTTAATCCAACAACTTAATGGCTGTCTTTTTTTGTCAGTGGGCAAATATTTTTCGGCAATGTTAATCTTTTGCTGTTTTTTCTACGTAATAATTTTGCATTATTGTTTATTGTCGCTTGTTGTGTTATACGTAATGGATTCTAATATTCACTTCTAAAAAAAATCAGAGGATAAAAATGATTAAAATCGGATTAGTCGGTTACGGCAGAATAGGAAAGCAAATTGCAGCCTTAATGAAAACTAAAGGCTTGGAACCTGTTGCCATTATTGACCTTTATGCGGATGGCGCAACGGCAAAGGAGATCAGTAAAGAATCTATTAACGGTGCTGATGTTATAATTGATTTTTCTTCACCCGATGCTGTTATGGAAAATATTGAGAAGTATGTGCAATTGGGGGTAAATGCCGTTATAGGAACGACAGGTTGGTTTGATAATATTGATAAGGTGAAAAAGCTTGCAGAAAATAAAATTGGACTGATTTGGTCTGGTAATTTTTCGCTTGGTGTAAACCTTTATTTTAAAATAGTAGAGTATGCTTCAAATTTAATCGGTAATTTAGCCGGTGACAGTTATGACCCTATGGTACATGAATTTCATCATAATCAAAAAAAAGACAGTCCTTCCGGTACGGCGTTAATGATTGCTGATTTGGTGAAAGCCGGTTTTAGTACTAAAGATTCTATTGTTACAGAAAAATTAGACCGTAAACGTGAAGATAATGAACTGCACGTATCATCAACTCGTGGCGGTTATATTCCGGGTACGCACATTGTTATGTTTGATTCACTTGTAGATACCATAGAACTAAAACATACCGCACGTTCAAGGGATGGATTTGTTTCCGGTGCGTTGACTGCAGCTTTTTGGATAGCCGGAAAGAAAGGTTTTTATAACTTTTCTGAAATTTTTAATTCAATTCAGCAATAAACATTTTAGGAGGAATCATGATAAAAAAAGGTCTTTATACGGCATTAATTACACCTTTTGCAAAGAATGGTGAAGTAGATGAAACAAAACTCAGAGAGCTGGTGGAAGAACAAGTTAATGCCGGTGTTGCCGGTGTTGTACCATGTGGGTCTACAGGAGAATCTCCCACGTTAAGCTATGAAGAACATGAAAAAGTTATTTCTGTTACAATAGATCAGGTAAAAGGTCGCTGTGAAGTAATGGCGGGAACCGGTTCTAATTCTACGCATGAAGCGATTAATATTACGCGTCATGCAAAACAAGCCGGTGCTACTTGTGCGCTGGTTATTGTTCCGTATTATAATAAACCGACTCAGCATGGAATATATGAGCATTTCAAGGCTGTAGCAGAAGCTGTGGATTTACCTATTATTATTTACAATATAAAAGGAAGAACAGGCGTTAATCTTGAAACGTCAACGTTGGTCGAGCTTGCGAAAATACCTAATATTATAGGTGTAAAGGAAGCTTCTGGCTCAATAGAACAGATGATGGAAGTTATTCGTGAGACACCGGAAGATTTTATTGTACTTTCCGGAGATGATTGTCTTACAATGCCTTTTATGGCTGCCGGCGGCGACGGATGTGTATCTGTAGCGTCAAATGTTATTCCTAAGCGTATGGTGAATTTCATTAATTATGGTTTGCAGAGCGATTTTGTTTCAATGAGGGAAGAGCATTACAAGTTATTTCCGATGTTCAAAAAACTTTTTGTAGAAACAAATCCGATACCGGTGAAAACAATAATGGCACTTTTGGGTAAATGTGAAAGTGGTCTGCGCTTGCCATTAACAGTAGGCAGCGATAAATGTGTTGATGAAATGAAAAAATTGATTGAAATGTACTGCAAATAGCACAGTATAAAAAAACAGTCAGAATATATTCATGGAGTAGGAAAGTTTGCAGTTTTTTCTGACTGTTTTTTTAATTAAAAAGTTTCTTCGGTCAATTTCAGAATATTTAAGAATTGATTGATTTCAGAACATGCCGCATCACATGCAATTAATGGGTTACCGCCCAAAGCCGGAATCCTCAATAATTCTAAATTGTTTAATATCTTTTGCTTTCCTGTATTTTCCGGTGGATTTACAATAGAATTTAATATAGTTCCCAAAGTTTTTATCGCTTCAATCAATTCAGTTTTAAGCTTTTGAGTTTCGTCATTAATATCTATTAATATATTGATTAAAATACTTCTGAATGCACTGTCTGCGGATACTTTGATTATTGCATTGTTTATTTTTCGCTGCATAGGTGCATCTTCTTTGAATTTATCATCGAATTCATTGATTTTTCCAATGCCACTTTTTAGCGTGTAGTAGCATGAAATAAAGTTGTTTTTTACAATGTCTTTGGAAAAAGAACCGTCTAATACTATTTTTGTGATTATAGGATACAGTTTTTCCTGATAAGATGATTCCAAGAATTTTTTAAGAATATTCAGCGTATAAAAATCTTTAACTTTCGCATTTGAGTATTGTTCTAAGCGACCGACTAATTCTTTATTGAAATAAACAAGAGAATCAAAATCATAATTATTATAAATTTTGGAAATCTGATGTCTTATATTTTTCTCTTTTATATTTATGTAGCTTCTTGCCCATTCTTTGTCAATGATAGGCATTTTGTACATTTTGTACACGTCAACAACTGAAATTCTTAAATCTAAAGGCTTTCCAACGTAAAATATATCTCGTGAAAATACCTTAATCACTTCTTCTGGCAGCAGCGAAGATTTCAAATCTTCAAGATTTTCCATTACTTTATGAACTGCTTCATCAAAAACACTTACATCTGTATCACTTCCTGTCGGAGACGGAACTTCTTTGTTTAATTCTCTTAAAAATAAGAGAAAAATTTTGTATGTATTTGATGATAAGATAGACATATCCAGAGTAGCCAGCAGAGAATTTAAACGCTTAAAGTAATTGATAATATCATCAGTAATAAATAATTCCTGCAAGCCTGTTGAAATATCTTCCAATGTATTTACACCAAAAATACTTGGAAGGTAATTAAAATCATAGTCCAAATATTTTATAAGAATATTAAACTTTGATATATCGAAATTAAGGTTCGACATATCGATTTTAGCTACTTTCATGAAGAAATGTTTCATTCTTCGTTCTTTTTCGGAATTGTACTCGTTCTTTTCAAGAACTTTATCGCCGTCTTCTAGTGAAGTGAGATCTATAATATGTTTCAATTCATCCATTTCCGGCTTTTTTTCGGTCTCTATCAGATAGTCTACAAATTGGAAGAACAACATTCTGTCTTCAAATAATTTTGGATATATACCTTTTAAATGTTCTATACCCATAGAAATGGGAAATATTTTTTCCAAAATGGCAGATTTTATTTTCTTTTGAAATACATCAAAATATTTGCCGCATCTCATCGAAATATCTTTTTTATAACTGCTCAACTCATCTTCTATTACTTCATCTTCTACAGTTGAACTTTTGAAAAATGAAAGTATGTAGATTATAATTTTTTTCAGCAAAGAGTATTTCTCAAACTCTTTTTGAGCAAACTCTTTTGTTCTTGATTTATTATTTTCAACATTTGGAACAGTCTGAACTTCCTTATTAACAGATTCATTTGTATATTTTAATAGTTTTGATAACAATGTAGATTTTTCAGCTGTGGAAAGGTTATTAACTAATTTATCAAATGTATTGCGTTGCTCCATATTTTTCCCTGCTATCTGTTTTCTTTACTGCTATCATTCATCATCGGCTGTTTCACTGTTATTATGCATCTTCTTTTGAAGAATTTTTTTACCGACAAAAATCATAATGACAATTACCATGACTACCGCAAGAACCGATGTAATTGTTGTAGCTCCGGCAGAATCTTTTAAACCGCCTGTGCCTATTAAATATCCACATGCAACATTCAGAATTGTTATGGGTAAAATTCCTAAAATCGTTCCGGAAAAATATGAAAACGGTTTAATTATAGTGCAGCTGTATGCGTAATTTTGAATATTGTACGGTATAACGAAAAATAAGCGTGTTAATGTTGATGTTAAAAAAGGGTGCGCTCCGATGTATTCATTAAGCATTTTTACATGTGTTGAATTGCCGAATTTATTTTCAAATGATTCTCTGAACAAATAACGACCGCAAATGAAAGATGACGCTATTCCTATTGACATTCCGACCCAAGCCAATGCAAGAGCAGACGGAAAATTGTATAAATATCCGCAGAGCATTGAAAAATACATTGTTGCCTGACCAGCGATATTAAAAATTATATACAGTGCAATAATAATCAGCGGCAGCCATAAACCAAAGCTGTTTACAAGCCAATCTTTTGTTTTTACTAAGTTGGTCGGTGTAAAATATGAGCGAATAGGAACGCCGTCAATTTTCACAAAAATGAGTGAAAGTCCTATTGCTGCAATACAGATAAGAAATAATATAATTAATGCCAATTTACTTTTTTTCACTTTTTCTCCTAATTAAGATTTTTTAGTTAATGCAATAAATAGAGGTTGTTTTTATGAATTGCTTCTTCATAAAAATCTGAAACAATTTCTTTAATTTCGCCTGATTTTTTTCCTTTTATAAGTTCAAGTTCTTCTGATGAATAATTTGATAAACCTTGTGCTACTTTTTTGTCACCACAGTAAATACTTACAAGCGAGCCTCTGATGAATGCACCATTGACTTTTGTAATGCCTGAAGGAAGAAGGGAAGATTTCTCTAATGCCTTATTAGCACCTTCATCTATATATATAGTAGATTCTTCACTTGGTGAGAATGCTAGCCATTTTTTTCGGGCACTTAAATGTGAAGACGGCATAATATAAGTGCCTTCTTCTTCCTTGTTCACAATTTTTTGCAGTGATGTTTCAAAACCGTTTCCGATGAAAACTGAAATTCCGGCTTTTGATGCTTTGTCTGCGGAAGCTAATTTTTTTTTCATTCCGCCTGTAGTAAACAGAGATGTCTTGTCTGAGGCAAAAGATAGGATTCCATCATCAATTTTATCTATTTGCTTTATCAGTTTAGCATCAGGATTTGATTTCGGGTCACCGTCATAGACACCGGCAACATCTGTTAAAATTATCAACATATCAAAATCGAGCATTATTGAGATAAGGGAAGACAAATGGTCGTTATCTCCAAGCTTCAATTCTTCGATGTTTATGGTGTCATTTTCGTTAATTACAGGAATTGCGCCGTATCCCAGAAGTGTTTTTATTGTATTGCGTAGGTTCAGGTAACGCTTTCTGTGATTAAAATCATCTGCTGATAAAAGAACTTCTCCCGGTACCAGGTTGTATTTTGCAAAAGTTTCCTGAAAACGCTTCATTAAGAAAATTTGACCTATAGAAGCGCATGATTGAAGTTGAGGCACTTCTTCCGGTCTATGTGACAAGCCCAGTTTTTTCATTCCGTACATAACTGCGCCGGAAGTTACTACTACTACTTGATTTCCAACTTTTTTCAAAAGTTCTGTTTCTTTTGCAATCCGTTCCACAACATCTACAGAATTAGCAGGATTAATCAAATTTGAACTAAGTTTTACTACGATATTCATCGTTAAATCCCAATTTTAATAAAGTTCTCAGAATAAAAACATTCCCAAAGATACCAAAAGACCAATCAAACCGCCTACAAAACATTGAATAACAGTATGTCCCCGAACTTCTTTTACCTTTTGGATTCTGTCACATTCAGGAATAGCGGAAATAATCTGATTAATACTGTGAGCCTGACGACCGGTTGATAAACGAACACCTGTAGCATCACGTATAGTTACAAAGGTAAAAACGCAAGCAAACGCAAATATAGAAGATTTAATGCCGTATTCAAATGCTGTTCCCACAGCTACAGCTACAACAGTAGCCGTATGGCTTGACGGCATTCCACCGGTACCGACAAGTACCCGCAAAATAAAATCTCTTGTTCTGAACTTTGTTCTTTTGGAAAGTTCTACAATAATTTTTATCAATTGAGCAATAAACCAGCTTATAGCTGCTGCAATCAAACATTGATTTGAAAGTAAGTCTTTGAGTAATTGCTTCAAATTTAAAACCTTAATTTATAAAATTTTGCTAGACACTAATATTTTTGAGTATCTTTTGCAACTCATTTTTATCGATTAGCTCCAACGGTCTTTCCTGTGCATAAGCTATTGCACGTTCCGTAAAACCTGCTGCCGAAATGATAAAAGCTTTGAAATATTCTTTTGCCTTTATAAAATCTGCAATCTCACGAACTTGTCTTTCATCAATCGGATCGCTGCTTCTGTAAATACGCATAATCTTCAGCTTCTTCTTGAGATTTATCCAACCGTTGTTATTTTCACTAACCAACATTTCAACACATTCACCGTTGTTAATAGAACGGATTTCTTCTACATTATGCTCTTTAGCTATTGCAATATTTTGGCATATTTCAAGGAAATCATCATTTGTAGCAGTCATGAAATCTTTCATTGAATCATCCATTGTAGAATCTTGATAAAGAACCAGCTTTTCGCCTACATTTTTAAATCCCGGCTTTACTGATTGAATCAGCTGCCATTGCTTTACCGCATTATCAATATCGCGTAGAGATTCGTACGTATCAGCAAGAAAATAGCGAAGATTCAGAATAAAATTTTGGCTTTCACCGTTGAGATTATTCAATGCTCGCTCAAATTCAATAACGGCAAGTTCTTTTTTGTTCATTACGGAATAAACTAAACCGCGTTCGGCAAGAGCTTTTACTTTAATTTCTTTGTCGCGAGTAGCTTTTTCCAAATTGGCAATTGCAGAGTCATAATCTCCTTCATTTTTGTCTATTACGCCAAGATAGTAATAAACTTTCAAATTGCCGGGATCTTCTGATTTCAGTATGGAAAATATTTTCTTTGCATCAGCATATTTTTTGAAATCAAAGTAAATTAGTCCCAAATTATATAATGCTGGCACGTATTTTTTCTTTAGTTGCAAAGTTTTCAGATAGTACGCTGCTGCTTGTTGCTTGTTGCCTTTGGAATCAAAAAGTTCGCCCATTTTAAAATAAACTTCATATTCGTTTGTTTTCTTTTGTGCCAGAAGTGCGTATTCTTTTAATGCTTCATCAATTTTGTTGAACTTGACGTATAGTTCAGCCAAATGCATTCTTAGTTCATATTCGCTGATATTTTTAGGAATAATGCCGGCTTTGTCGAAAGTTTTAAGCTCTTCAAGGGCAAGTTCGTCCTGATTCAAGTTTAAATAAGCGATTCCCATAAAGTAGTGAGCATCATAAACTTCCGGATTTTTAGCGATGATTTCTTTGCATAATTTTATGGCACTTTTTGGATTTCCATTTCTTATATAGTTATTTATCATATTAAATTTTACCGGAAGAGAAACGTTCCTCATTTTCACAAATACGGCAACACCGATTATAACTGCTATTAATATGGCTATAATAAAAGACATGATTAATAAAAAAGACATAATGCTCCTTCCGTTTTTTTCAATACTTTCCTAATATGCTTCAAAAATTGCCACTCTTTTACAACTTTTTGCATGTACAAACAAGTACAAGATTTAAAAGTTATGGAAAACAGCAAGTTTCTTAACGAAATATTTAATCTTACTTCTTTCTAATTTTACATTTATATAATGTATAAGATTTCGCCCTGTCGTTGACAAATGCATGAGAATGATTATAATGCGTCCAATTTTTTTGAAATTTGGTAAAGGAGTTTTGTTTATGGAAACTGTTAAAAAAGTCGCATTGGCATATTCCGGCGGACTTGATACATCTATCATAATTCCCTGGTTGAAAGAAACTTATAATTGTGAAGTTATTACTATTTGTACAGATGTAGGTCAGGAAGAGGAAACAGAAGGGCTTGAAGAGAAAGCTTTAAAGACTGGTGCAAGTAAATTTTATCTGGAAAATCTTCAAAAAGAATTAGTGGAAGACTGTATTTTCCCAATGGCTATGATTGGAGCAAAATACGAAGGTCGTTATCTGCTTGGAACTTCTATTGCTCGCCCAATTCAGGCAAAACGTCAGGTAGAGATAGCCTTAAAAGAAGGTTGTGATGCATTGGCGCACGGCTGTACAGGAAAAGGAAATGATCAGGTACGTTTTGAATTGACTTACAAAACTCTTGCTCCACAGCTGAAAGTTATTGCGCCTTGGAGAATATGGGATTTGCAGTCACGCGAAGACTGTATAGAATATGCGAGAAAGCACAATATTGACATAGGAAGTATTTCAGAAAAGAAAATCTATTCAAGAGACCGAAATATTTGGCATATCAGTCATGAAGGCGGTGAACTTGAAGATTTAATAAACAGACCTAATGAAGCAATGTTTGTTTTGAGTAAATCGCCGAAAGATGCTCCGGATAAAGAAACATACGTTACTATCGGATTTGAAAAAGGTATTCCTGTATCAATTGACGGTAAAAAAATGGATGGTGTTTCGTTGCTGAAGTATTTGAATAAAATTGGCGGAGAAAACGGAATCGGACGTGCCGATATACTGGAAGATCGTTTGGTAGGAATGAAAAGTCACGGTGTTTATGAAACTCCGGGAGGAACAGTTTTGTATGCTGCTTATGATGAACTGCGTGAAATGGTATTGGAAAAAGATTCAATGTCGCTTCTAGCCGATATGAGTAAAGTATACGCAAATATGGTTTACAACGGAAAATATTATACTCATCTGCGTATGGCACTGGAAAATTTTGCACGTGAAATTATGCAGTTTGCTACAGGCGAAGTAACTTTGGCATTGTACAAAGGAAACTGCATTGTTGCCGGAAGAAAATCTCCGTATTCACTGTACAGTGAAGAAATAGCTTCATTTACAACCGGTTCACTTTACAGTCACAAAGATTCAGCAGGATTTATTAACTTGTTTGGTTTACAGATGGGAATTGAAGCAAAAGTTCAAAAGTAAAACTTACGCTGGAAATACCGCTTTTTGAAGTGTACCTTTGAAAGTTGGAAACAATTTTGGAGATACACTTTTTTTATATTCAATTAAAAGTGCTGTCAATTGTTGAAGAATAACTTATCAGCGTTTTTTGATGTAATTTCTTCAATCTCCGATGTAGAAATATCTAATTCTTTGGATAAAAAAATTGTAACATCAACAAGAAAAGCCGGTTCATTTCTTTTCCCTCGATGCGGAATAGGCGCAAGGTATGGGCAATCAGTTTCTAAAACAACATTTTGCAATCCAATTTCGCGCAGCGTATGTTTTAAATCAGATTTCTTAAATGTTGCGACTCCACCGATTCCCAGAAAAAATCCTAAATCTTCAATTTCTTTGGCTTGAATTGTATTTCCTGTAAAACAATGAAAAACTCCGCGAGTATTGCTGCGCTTATGTTTTTTTAGTATTTCAACAATTGGTTCAAATGCTTCTCGGCAATGCAAAATCAGCGGTAAATCCAGTGACGCAGCCAATTCAATATGGAAAATCAACGCCTCTTTCTGTTCCTGAAAACGTGTTTTATCCCAGTGTAAATCAAGTCCGGTTTCACCAACAGCATAATATTTTGCTTCATTAATGCGATTTTCCAGCAGCGTTAATTGTCTGTGAAAATCATCGGCTAAATCTTCCGGATGAATTGCCAGAGCTGGAAAACATGCAGTCGGGTATTTTGCGCATAAATCAAGAATTGCCTGAGAATCTTCCGGTTTTGTTCCGGGAATAATCATTTTTTTTACACCGCAATTCACTGCACGCATAACAACAGCGTCACGATCATCATCAAATTCTTTACTGTATAAATGAGCGTGTGTATCTGTAATCATCTGCGCTTGCGTCCGACTTTGAATGAAAAATTAAAATCCGGCAGAGTAGGAATTGTCCAAGTTGCCACGTAAGAGCCGTCAGGAATATCAGTAACGTGAATATTTTCCTGAAATGATTCCAATGGATTATAAGTCAGCTTTGTTAAAATTATTTCTTTCGGTTCTTCTTTAGGAAAATAAATTTCGCCGGAATCTTTATTAACCAACTTAAAATAAAGCAGATAATTTTCCTTCATCTGCAAAGTTTCATCCGTTGTATTTTTCAATTGGATTCTGAAAGTCTGCATGTGACCCATATCATAACTTTTTCTCATCATAGTAACTTTGATTCCGTCAAGTGTGCATTCTTTATTTTTCATAAAATACGAAGAGATCAATGCTCCGACCATTGTAATAATTATCAATGAAACCATTAAAATAAGGCGCGGTCTGTTTTCAGCAGCAAAAATCGAAGAAGTTTTTCTGGCAGCTGTTACAGGAGACATTCGCAGACGTTCTTCGCGACTGGAATGCATTTTTATAATTTCTCCGTCTACAACGATTTCTTTAGGCGGTGTATAATCTGTTTTTTTCTTCATTTATTAGTCCTTAACAGTAATTTTATATTTATCAAAATAGGCTAGATGATAGGCACAATATCAATTCTTCGGGCAAATAACAATTTTTATCTTTAAACTTTTTCAATTCATTGTAAAAACGAATAATCGAAATTGAAACGGCTTCATATAAATTATCAATTTGCAGTACATTTCCGGCAATGTATCCAGCAAGCAAATCTCCACTTCCAGCTTGTGCCGCAATGCGCATCGGAAAATCAAAGACAGTTGCTTTTCCGTCAGGTTCCGCAAAAATCATAAAGGAATCTTTCAGCAGAAGAAAGCAATTGTGTTGCTTTGCGGTTTCGGAGGCTTTTTCAATGGAGATTTCAGCTTGGTTAAAAAACTTTTTAAATTCTCCGCTGTGCGGTGTTAATAACGGCGGTTTTTTGCAATTTTTAAGTATATTTGCTTCAAAAACGGTAAAAAACGAAGCGTCAAATATTAGTTGCCCGTCGTAATCATTTATAAAATCGATGATAAGCGATTTTTCATCATTACTTAAAGCTCCGAGTCCGGGTCCTATAACAGTGCAGGAATAATGTTTGTACTGTGAGATATTTTCCAGAATATCATAAACAGCTTCTTTTTTTATATTTGCAACAGTGGGAAAATTTGCAGTTCCTGTTAAAATTGCAGTGATTCCGCAGCCGGCAGCAAATGCAGCAGATGAGCAATATCCAATCGCTCCGTTTTTTCCCGGACTTCCGCCTAAAATTAAACAGCTTCCTCTTTTATATTTATGAACAAAATTACTTTTGCGCATAAGTGACGAATTATTCATTGAAATTGCCAAATTAAAAGAATCGGTAGCTTTTGTTTTGTCAAAGGAAATTCCGATTTGACGGATTTCTCCGCAGAAGGAACGATTTTTTGCGTTATAAAAAATATCTTTTGGATAACCTATGCTGTACGTAACGTCAGCTTTCAATGCTGAATTATTATCTTCAGTCAGTCCGGACGGAACATCAACAGCCAGAACAACGGAATTTTTTGTAACTTCACGCCATTTTTCCGGTAAAGGAAAAGTTCGCTGCGGATTGAACTTGTAACCGACACCGAAAATTCCATCAATTACAAAGTCAAAAAAACAGTTGTCGGTGGCTTCATTCATCGTTTTTATATTCATTCCCAGATTTTGACAAACTTTAAGATGCTGCATAAATAAATCGCTGCCTTTGTCAGTTAATATGCAGATAAAAACATCTGCACCTGCAAAAAAAAGTTTTCTTGCAATACAAAGGCTGTCGGCTCCGTTATTTCCGTTTCCAGCCAGAACCAAAACTTTTCCTGTAGATAGTTTGGGAAAATCATCGCACATTGCAGTAAAAACACGTTCTGCTGCTTCTTCCATAAGCGCAGCCTGCGGAATTCCGATATTCTCAATAGTATATGAATCGAGTTTTTGTATTTTTTCACATGATAAAATAGGAAGCAGGTTAATCG